>NZ_AP022587.1:3415952-3726493 GCF_010731715.1 Mycobacterium stomatepiae | reverse complement strand
TCATCGCCAAGCCGATCAGCGTCGGCCACCAGCCGTCGGACGGGTTGAGGAAGCCGGAAAGCGAAGCGGCGTACGGGAACTGCTGCGGGTAGTACGCGGCGAGGATCATTGCGGAGCCACCCGACATCGACAGCCCCACCGCGGCGTTGCCGAACGGCGACACCTCCTTGTTGGCCTGCAACCACAGCGGCATCTCCTGGGTCAGGAAGGTCTCCCACTTGTAGGTGTAGGTCTGGCCGTTACTTGCCGACGGCTGGTACCAGTTGCTGTAAAAGCTGGACTGGCCGCCGACGGGCATGACCACCGATATGCCGGACTGGTAGAGCTCCTCGAAGGCCGGGGTGTTGATGTCCCAGCCGTTGAAGTCGTCCTGCGCCCGCAGACCGTCCAGCAGATAGACCGCGTGAGGTCCGCCGCCCTGGAATTGGACCTTGATATTGCGGCCCATCGACGGTGATGGAATCTGCAGGGTCTCCACTGGAAGACCCGGCTTCGAGAACGCCCCCGCAGTCGCCGAGCCGCCGACAACGGCGACCAGACTGGACAACAGGGCAGCGCCTACAACCGCGATAGCCAGCCGGCGCGGCAGGATTGAAGCAGCGCCACGCAACTTCTCAACGAATGTCATAGCTCTTACCCATCCCAACTTTCCTTTGCCGCGTTGTGCGGTGGAATCTGTTCTCGGGGAGTGAAACACAGACGTGGGATTTGAATCGCCTGTCGCGGCCGGGGTGGCAGATCGCGGTTGGCTAACGATTCAGAGTCGGCCAGGAATCGTCACATTGCGGTCACGATCGGCTCTCGGAACCATGCGGACCTCTTGCGAAGCGCCAGCGCATGCGCTATCAGCCTAAGCGACCAGTCGTCGCAAGAGCGTTGACGCCGCGGCAATTCCGAGCGCCGCGGCCACGATCAACACGACGAGGTCCAGCGGGTTCATCGGCGTGCCGATCAACAACGCCCGCAGCGCGTCCACCTCGTAGCTCAGCGGATTGACGGTGCTCAGCACACGCAGCCAGGAGGGCATCACGTCGACCGGGTACAGCGCGTTCGACGCGAAGAACAACGGCATCGTGATGGCTTGCCCGATACCCATCAGACGATCGCGATTGCGGACCAGCCCGGCCAGCGTCATCGACAGGCAGGCGAAGAATGCCGCGCCGAGCATCACGGTTGCCACCGCCGCGAGGATGCGCAGCGGGTTGACGGTCAGGCCGACGCCCATCAGGTAGGCCAGTGCCAGCACGCCGACGACCTGAGCGACCGAGCGCACCCCGGCCGCGAAGGCCTTGCCGGTGATCAGTGCCGACGCCGGCGACGGCGTCACCATCAGTTTGGCCAGCACACCCGCGTCTCGATCCCAAATAATCTGTATGCCATAGAAAATTGAGATGAACAGTGCCGACTGCGCGATGATGCCCGGCGCCAGGAACGCCAGATAGGACACCGATCCGTGTTGATGACGTGCAACTTGCTGAATGTCGTCCCGAAGATCAACAGCCACAGGGCCGGTTGCACCATCCGGGTGACGAGCTCGGTGCGGTCGTGCCGCAGCTTCTGCAGTTCGACGATCGCGAACGCGCCGACGCGGCCGAACGTCGCGCCGATCCGCTGCCAGCCGCGCGGCGCGCACACCAGCGTGGCTGCCGGGGTTTGGTAGGTCCGATCAACTGGCACGACTGGTAACCTCTCTGCTGGAACGGATTTCGCGGAATTCGGACGCCGAGGCATCTTCGCCGCGCAGATCCGAGGACGCGTAGTGGCGGAACACGTCCTCGAGCGTGGCCGAAGGCGACACCTTCGACTTCAGCTCGGTGGGAGTACCCACGGTGCGCAGGACGCCGCGATGCATCAGCGCGACGCGGTCGCACAGGGCGTCGGCCTCCTCCATGTAGTGCGTGGTCAGCAACACGGTCATGCCGAACTGTGACTGCATGCGCTGCACCTGGGTCCAGACGCCGTCGCGCGCGATCGGGTCCAGCCCCACGGTCGGCTCGTCGAGCACCAGCAGCGACGGGCGGTTGACCAGTGTTTGCGCCACTTCCAGCCGGCGCACCATGCCGCCGGAGTAGGTCCCCGCCAGCCGGTCGGCCACATCGAGTAGTTGCATCGCATCCAGCGCCTGCTTGACCCGGTCGGCGCGTTCGGCGCGTGGAACCCCGTAAAGCCTGGCGAACCATTCCACGTTCTGCCGGCCGGTCAGCGCGGGCTCGATCGAAAGCGGTTGTGGCACATAGCCGATATTGCTGCGGATATCGACGGTCTGGCGACGGGAGTCCAATCCGAAGATGCGCAGTTCGCCGTGCCGTACGGGCGTGAGCGTGGTGAGCATCCGCACCAGGGTCGTCTTGCCCGCGCCGTTGGGGCCGAGCAGGCCCATCGTTTCGCCCGGCCGCACCTGCAATGTCAAGTCGTCGACCGCGGCGGACCGGCCATAGTGAAGGTCAGGTGACGGCAGTCGATCGCCATCGGTAGTTTCGTCGTCATCGTCTCTCCTGTAATCTGCGGGCCACGATGTCGAGAACCTCCAACCCCTTTGTCAGAGAGTCGATTTGGTCGCCATCGAGTTGGTGCAGCACCTCGGACAACACCGCACGCCGGGCGGCCCGCGATGCGTCAACGATCTGCTGGGTGGGCTCAGCGAGTCGTAATTGGCAGGCGCGACGGTCGGTCTCGTCGACAGTGCGGATCAGCGAGCCGTTGGCCACCAGCTTGGAGACCATCGCCGAGGCGGTGTTGGCAACCAGCCCGAGTTCGCCTGCCGCCGCGCGGACCGAGATCCCCGGCCGCCGGCTGACCAGCCAGAGCAGTTCCGACTGCGATTCGGTGAACCGCGTCGAGTCGAATCCCCGACCGGCGGACCTGCGTAGCTGGCGACGGAATCGGCCGACGACGCCGAACACGTCGGCGACCAGGTCGGGGTGTGATCTCAGCGCTTGCATATCTAGCTCTGTTTACGAGCTATATATGTGTGCGGGCTGTGTAGCGGCTTTAGCTGAGCTACTTCTCCAGGCGGTGCAGCATGACGTCGGTCACTGCGCCGTCATCGACGCTGGTCGTCAGGTAAGTGCAGAACGGTTGGCGGCGGCGATCCGTCGGTGAGCCCGGGTTGAGCAGGCGCAGCCCGGTCTCGGTCGTGGTGTCCCAGGGGATGTGGCTGTGCCCGAAGACCAGCACGTCGCTGTCCGGGTAGAGTCGCGCCATCCGGGCGTCGCGGCCGGACGAGGCGCCGGTTTCGTGTACGACGGTGAAGCGCACGCCCGCCAACGTGACGTCCGCGCGCTCGGGCAGTCGAGCCCGCAATTCCGGCTCGTCGTTGTTGCCCCAACAGGCGACCAGTCGCGCGGCCCTGGACTCCAGCTCGTCGAGCAATTCGAGCGCGATCCAGTCACCGGCGTGGATGACGACGTCGGCGCGGGCGACTTCCTCCCACACTCGCGCGGGCAGATCGCGGGCGCGCCGGGACATGGGTATCGGAGATCAACAGCAGCCGCACGAGTTCTATTGTCGGTGTTCTTCGTGGTGTGTGGACGTCGGCCGTCTCATGTCACTGGATGTTGGGTCGCCGGTCTATCGGCGACCTCTCCGTAAAGCAGCGAGCGGACGAGTCGACGCGGTCCGACCGGCCGTAGCATCCGGTCGGCCGCGGGTGCACCCGGATGGGCCAGCAGAACCAGCGTCCAAGCAACGCGGCGATCGACGGCGTCATCAACGAGCGCACCATCAACGTATCGAACAACAGTCCGCGACCAATTGTGCTGCCGGCCCAGCCGATTGAACGCAAATCGCTCGCCACATTGACGTTTCCTTTCCCTGACGACCCGTTAGTGCAGAGTCCGTGCCGATACCCCAAGAGGTATCTGGGAAGCACCGCAGAATACCCCATGGGGTATGATATAAATCAGGTATGGCAAATGAAGTTCACGGCAGTTCATCGCCCGGAGCCGGCGCCCCCGGGCACGATCCGGGTGATATCGATGCGGTCCTCGCTCGGCTGCGTCGGGCGCAGGGTCAACTCGGCGGCGTCATCTCGATGATCGAGCAGGGCCGCGGCTGCAAGGACGTCGTTACGCAGCTGGCTGCCGTATCGCGGGCATTGGACCGTGCTGGCTTCAAGATCATCGCCTCCGGTCTGCGGGACTGCATTACGCCGTCGAAGGACCGGCCAGTGCCCGCGCTGACGATCGACGAACTGGAGAAGCTGTTCCTGAGCCTGGCCTGATGGCCCGGTCGCCGGGACGGGTTGCACCACGGCCCGGCCGTGGCAGATGGCCACATTGCATTTCGGGGAAGCGCCCGGCCGAGAAGAGGAGAAACAAATGACATCAGGATTGAGTAGCAGGCTGTACACGTCGTTCGAGGACGCAGTGGACCGGACGACGAAGGCACTGGCCGCCCAGGGTTTCGGCGTGCTGACCACGATCGACGTGCAAGCCACGCTGAAGCAAAAGCTCGGGGCGGAGATGGAGAACTACCTCATCCTCGGCGCGTGCAATCCCGGGCTGGCGCGTCGCGCGCTGGGCGCCCACCGCCAGATCGGTCAGCTCCTGCCGTGCAACGTTGTGGTGCGGACCGACCCCGACGGCGACGGTGACGCGGTTCTGGTCGAGGCGATGGATCCTCAACTCATGGTCAAGGTGACCGGGGAGCCGGACGCCTTGCGTGAGGTCGCGGACGAGGCCACCGCCAAGCTGCAGGCGGCCATCGGCGCATTGGGGTAACTCCGACCCGACAGCTTCCCCGCACAGGTCGCGGCGCTATCGTTACCCGCGAGCAGAGGAGAAAGCATGCGTACCTTCGAGTCAGTCGCCGACCTCGCCGCCGCCACGGGCGAGACCATTGGGCAAAGCGACTGGGTGACCATCACTCAGGAAGAGGTCAACCTCTTCGCCGACGCGACCGGTGACCACCAATGGATCCACGTCGACCCGGAACGGGCGAAGGACGGTCCCTTCGGCAAGACCATCGCTCATGGCTTCATGACCCTGTCGCTGCTGCCCCGGTTGCAACACGAGATGTACACCGTCAAGGGCATCAAGCTGGCAATCAACTACGGGCTCAACAAGGTTCGCTTCCCGTCGCCGGTGCCGGTCGGCTCGAAGGTTCGCGCGACGACTTCGCTGGTGGGTGTCGAGGACCTGGGCAACGGCACCGTGCAGGGGACGATGTCGACCACCATCGAGGTAGACGGATCGCCCAAGCCGGCCTGCGTGGCCGAGAGCATCATTCGCTACATCTCTTGACGCGTCGGGTTTGCCGCAGGCTGCGAACGCGAGAGTTAAACGGCTGCGGGCCCGTACGGCGTCGCCGACGTCTAAGTGTCGCAGGATCGGGTGCCGCTAACCCTCAGAACTCGGCGATCGAGTGCTCCAGTCGTTCCGCTAGCCGGGCCTGAGCCTCGGCACGCCGGGTCGGGATGTGCGCCGACGGGAAAGGCGTTGTCACTGGCGTGTATTCACGCAGAGTGCGGCGGGCCACCGTCATCTTGTGCAACTCGGTAGCGCCGTCGGCGATACCCAGCGACTCGGCGGCAACGAGCATTTTCACGAACGGCATCTCGTCGGAGACCCCGAGTGCGCCGTGCAGGTGCAGCGCGCGCTGCGCGACGTCGTGCAGCACTTGGGGCATCGCGACTTTGACGGCAGCGATATCGCGGCGCACCTTCTGGTAGTCGTGGTGTTTGTCGATCAGCCACGCGGTGCGCAGCACCAGCAGCCGGAACTGCTCGATCTGGATCCAGCTGTCGGCGATCTTCTCCTGCGTCATCTGGAAGTCGGCGAGGTGACCATGCCGGGTCTTGCGTGACACGGCCCGCTCACACATCATGTCGAAGGCCTTGCGCGCCAGGGCGATTGTGCGCATCGCGTGGTGAATGCGGCCACCGCCGAGTCGGGTCTGCGCGATCATGAAGGCCTGGCCTTCACCGCCCAGTACGTGATCGGCCGGCACCCGGACGTCGTTGTAACGGACGTAGCCGTGTGAGCCGTGCTTGCCCGACTCGCCACCCACGGCGACATTGCGGATGATCTCGATGCCCGGGGTCTCGCCCGGGACGATGAACAGCGACATCTTGTCGTAGGTGCGCGCGTCGGGCTTCGTCACGGCCATGACGATGAAGAAAGACGCGTGCTTGGCGTTGCTGGAAAACCACTTCTCCCCGTTGATGACCCAGTCCCCATTTCCTGAGCCGTCGCGCGTCGCACCCGTCACGAACATCCCCGGATCGGAGCCGCCCTGCGGCTCGGTCATCGAGTAACACGACGTGATCTCGCCGTCCAGCAGCGGCTGCAGGTAGCGGGCCTTCTGTTCGTCGGTGCCGAACAGCGCGAGGATCTCGGCGTTGCCGGAGTCCGGTGCCTGGCAGCCGAACACCGACGGCGCCCAGCGTGAGCGCCCGAGGATCTCGTTGAGCAGCGCGAGCTTGACCTGGCCGTAGCCCTGGCCGCCGAGGTCGGGCCCTAGATGCGCGGCCCACAGACCTTGGTCCTTCACCTGCTGCTGCAGCGGACGCAGGATCGCCATCGTTTCAGCGTTCTGCTTGTCATAGGGATCGAGGGCGACGTGGTCGAGCGGTTCGAGTTCCTCGGACATGAATTTTTCGACCCAGTCCAGCTTTGCCTGGTATTCCGGGTCTGTTTCGAAGTCCCACACCGTGGCCAACCATTCCCCGGCGCACCGTCGCACCGGCATCGTGGATAAACGCGAAGAGCAGCTACCTCATCGTAAGTGCGGCCCGAAATGGGCGACCGTTTAGTGCAGCTTGGGCAGGACGTAGTCGCGGTAGAAGTTGATGGCGGCAATTGGGTCGCCCTGCGGAAAGCGCAGAAACGGGACGGCGCCGCCGTCGAGAATCCACTGCACGGCGGTGACGTGCGTGGCGGGGTCGGTGCCGACCGTCCAGTTGGCCAGCACCTTGTCGATCGGGTTCGCCTCGGCCGCGCGCTGGATCTCGACCGGATTGGGTTGGTCGACCGCCCCGGCGGTAAAGCGCCACAAGGCCGCCGTGCGGGCGGCCTCCTCGTTATCGCCGACGACGGCGAACAGTTCGGCGCGCTTGCCCAGAGTCGCGGGATCGCGGCCGGCGGCGTGGGCGCCGGCATTGAGCGCGTTCAGCAGTTTGGCATTGGTGAGATCGCGGGCTTGGGTGATCCAGCCGTCGCCGTATTGTCCTGCCAGCCTTGCGCTTTTGGGTCCGCTGGCGGCGACGAAGATCGGTGGCGGGGTCGCCGGTAGGTCGTAGAGTTTCAGCGAGTTGGTCTGAAAATAGCGGCCCGCGAACGAGATCCGCTGACCACTCCATAGCTGGCGAATCAGGTCGATCGCCTCGACGAGCCGATCATGGCGCTCGGGGTACTTGCCGAACATATTGGTGGTGGCCTGCTCGTTGAGCCGCTCGCCGGTACCGAGCCCCAGGAACACCCGGCCCGGGTTCAGGATCGCCAGCGAAGCAAAGGCCTGCGCCACCGTTGCCGGGTGGTAGCGATAGGTCGGAAAGGTGACGCCGGTTCCGAAGGCGATGCGGCTGGTGCCACTGCCCACCAGCGCCAGCGTCAGCCACGGGAACATCGAGTGGCCCTCGTTGTCCTGCCACGGCTGGATGTGATCGCTGGCCCAGACGTATTGAAAGCCTGCCTTTTCGGCCGCCTGCGCTTGCAACACCAGCTGATCGGTGCGAAATTGCTAGTGTGACAAGACGATTCCGACACCCTTGGCCGGTGGCGGTGGATTAGCCGGAGCGCCGTGATGCTCCCGGGAGCAGCCGGCGGCCAAGGCGCCCGCGCCCAGCACGCCCACGCCGGTCGCGATCTGCCCGAATGTCCGCCGTGAAAGTCCGGTCATCGCACCAAAGTACCCCTCGCCTGCGCAGCCACACTCGTGCAGTTTTGCTCGCGACGCGAATGGGAATTGGCAACAGATGGCAAAGACCGATCGTCCGCACCGAACACCGCTTTACAGCGTGTGCCTGATGTGCGGCGCATTGCTGCTGTGCTGGTTCGCGTCGACGATCGGCGTGCTGTGGCTTTCGGTCTCCATCTACGCCGTGGGTGCCATCGCGGCGGTAACAGGCTTCGTGATGATGTTCCGGGGCTCTTCGTTTTAAGCGGGCGGTTTGCCACTAACCTGGCGTCATGGGCCCCCAGGCACGTCCGGCGCGCAAAGCCGACCTCCGCGAGTTGTCGGCGACCCTGAGCCGGGCCTTCTTCGACGATCCGGTGATGGCCTGGATATTTCCCAACAGCATGACGCGGACCACGCATCTGACCCGGATGTTTGCGGCGATGACCCGTCACCACCATCTACGGCTCGGTGGCGTCGAGGTGGCTCACGACGGAGGTGTCATCGGTGGGGCCGCCCTATGGGATCCGCCCAACCGCTGGCAGGAATCACGCTGGGCGCAGTTCGCGATGACACCGGCCTTCCTGCGGGTGTTCGGCGTGCGCACCGGAATGGCGCGCGACATCCAGGAAATGATGAAGCGTGAGCATCCCGAGGAGCCGCACTGGTATCTGGCCGCCATCGGCAGCGACCCGTCGGTCCGCGGCCAGGGCTATGGGCAGGCGTTGATGCGGTCGCGGCTGGATCGCTGCGATGCCGAGCATTGCCCGGCTTATCTCGAGTCGAGCAAGCCCGAAAACGTGCCCTACTATCTGCGGTTCGGCTTCGAGGTCACCCAGGAGATGCCCCTGCCCAACGGTGGCCCACCGCTGTGGGCGATGCGGCGGGAGCCGCGTTAAGGACTGCTGTGCCAGCCGGCGATACCGATCGCGATCATCCGCAGTTGCTTGACGGCGATACGACGGATGTCTTCGAGCGCCTCGGCCGTCTGGGCGTCTTCGATCGCCTCGGCGATCACGATCATCGAGTTGACGAACAGGGTCGCCAGGACGTTGAGGTCCTCGGTGCTCCAGGCATTGAGTCCCGGGAACCGGGCCAGGTCGGTCGCCAGCTCGGAGGTGATCAGCCGGATCTCGGTGCGGATCGCGTAGCGCAGCACGCTCAGCCCGCTGTTGCGTTCGCGGCCGATCAGCCGCCAGTGCTCGCGTCGATCGGCGACGCTGCCGACCAGTATCTCGACGGACGACTCGATCACCCGGCTCGGGTCGAGCTTGCCGGCCCGCGCGTCGCGCAGGGTATCGCGCAAGCTGCGGAATGACTCGTCGATGAGGACGAGCCCGAGGGCCTCCATCGACTCGAAGTGCCGATAGAACGCCGCCGGGACGATCCCGACCTCGCGGGTCACCTCACGCAGGCTCAGGGCGGAAAAGCTGCGGTCCTGCAGCAGCTTGAGAGCAGCGGCGATGATGGCGCGCCGAGTTGCCTCTTTGCGCTCTTCACGGGAGGGACTTTCACGGGAGCGCTCGCGGCTGGAACGGTGCGGCCGTGAGCTAGGAGTACGACCGTTCACTATGTGAAGCCTACCATAGAGCTGGGGAAATCCTTGACTAGCTGCGGCGTCCAAGAGGACATGTGTACACATGTTCACTCAAAGAAGTCAGACCCAGCGTCGGAGCTTCGCCAAGACTTTCCGGGACCGCATCCTCGGTTCCGACCTGGTTGACCTGCTCACCGGCCCGCACGGCGTTGACCGCTACACCGAGCTGGTAGACCCAACCTGGACCCAGGGCGAAGCCCGCGCCAAGGTCGTCGATGTGCGCCGCACCACGCCGCGCAGCGTCACACTCACCCTCGCTCCGAACCAGAGCTTCCTGTCCGCTAACACCTTCAAGGCCGGTCAATACGTCAACGTGGCTCTCGACATCGACGGCCGCCGGCATACCCGCTGCTACTCGCCGGCCAACGTCGAGGGCAGCTCGACTCTCGAGCTGACGATCGGCCGCCATGGAGACGGTTCAGGAGGCGGCCTGGTGTCCAACCACCTCTACGAGCAGGCCCGCCGCGGCATGGTGGTCGGGCTGTCCGGTGTCGGCGGCGACTTCGTCTTGCCGGCCGACCGCCCGCGGCGGATTCTTCTCATCTCCGGCGGCAGCGGCATTACGCCCGTCATGGCCATGCTGCGCACGCTGGTCGTCGAGGGTCACGTGCAAAACCGGGGGGGCGAAATCGCATTCGTCCACTACGCCCGTACCGAAGCCGAGGCCTGCTACCGCGACGAACTGAGCGCGCTGCCCGGGGTGCGGGTGCTGCACGGTTACACCCGATCGGGCTCCGGTGACCTGACCGGCCGGTTCGGGCCGCAGCACCTGGCCACCGCGATGCCCGCACCGGATGCGGTATTCGTCTGCGGCCCAACCGCTTTGGTCGATGCCGTACGCGAGCACTGCGAGAACGTGTACACCGAAAGCTTCGTGCCGCCGGCGATCACCGCTCCGGCCAACCCGTCGGGCGGCCGAATCACGTTCGCGGACAGTGGTGTTGACGTCGTCGACGACGGTCGCTCGCTGCTGGAACAGGCCGAATCGGCCGGCTTGACGCCGGAGAACGGATGCCGGATGGGCATCTGTCACACCTGCACGCGCCGGAAGGTCTCCGGCACCGTGCGCAGCCTCACCACCGGCGCGGTCTCGACCGCCCCGGACGAAGACATCCAAATCTGCGTCTCCGTACCCGTGGGCGACGTGGATCTCTCGCTGTAACAGCCCGTAAACGATTGGAGGAGGAGCTATGTCACACGACAAGATCACCCTTACCCTCGAGCAGGCCGACGCGTTCGGCCGCGAACTCGACGCCATCCGCGACCGCGTGATGGCAGACCTCGGCGAAGAAGACGCCGAGTACATCCGCCGCGTCATCAAGACTCAGCGGGCGCTGGAGGTGGGCGGCCGCGTGCTGCTGTTCCTGCCGCCGGCCTGGCTGCTGGGCACCACGATGCTGGGCGTCGCGAAAATCCTGGACAACATGGATATCGGCCACAACATCATGCACGGCCAGTACGACTGGATGCGTGACCCGAACATCTCCGGGCGCTCGTTCGAATGGGACACCGCGTGCCCGGCCGATCAGTGGCGGCACTCGCACAATTACATGCACCACACCCACACCAACATCGTCGGGATGGACCGCGACATCGGTTACGGCATCATCCGGATGAGCGAAGACCAGAAATGGACGCCGTACTTCCTCGGCAACCCGCCCTACGCCTTCCTGTTGATGGTGCTGTTCCAATACGGCGTCGCGCTGCACGAGCTGGAGACCGAGAAGATCCGCTCCCGCGAGATCCGGGTCTGGGACAAGAAGGACACCCTCAAGGAGATCTGGAAGAAGACCAAACGCCAGACGCTCAAGGACTACGTCGCCTTCCCGCTGCTGGCCGGCCCCTTCGCGCCGTTCGTCTTCACCGGCAACATGACGGCCAACCTGATGCGCAACGTGTGGTCGTACATGATCATCTTCTGCGGTCACTTCCCGGACGGCACTCAAGAATTCACCGTCGAGGAGACCAAGGACGAGTCACGCGGCCAATGGTACTTCCGTCAGGTGCTCGGTTCGGCCAACCTGACCGGCGGCACGATCTTCCATCTGCTGTCGGGCAACCTGTCGCACCAGATCGAGCACCATCTGTTCCCCGGCATGCCGGCCCGTCGCTACGCGGACATCGCGCCCGAGGTGCAGGAGATCTGCGAGCGGTACGGGATCCCCTACAACAAGGGCCCGCTGCTGCAGCAGTTCGGCACCGTGGTGCGCAAGATCGTCAAGCTGACCTTCCCGGAACCGGGCAAGCTGACGTCGTTACTGCCGAAGATCAAGGCCGACAAGCCGGCCGATCGCGAGCCCGTCGCGGCCTGAGCCCCGCCCCGGCTGGGGGACAATGGGCTGCGTGGAGTGGACCGGTGCACGATATGCGGATAAGCCGACGGTGGAAGTCTCGACGTGGATCGACGCCGATCCGTCCCGGGTCTGGAACCTGATCTCGGATATCAAACTGATGCCGACGTTCAGCAATGAGTTGCAGTCCGTCGAGTGGACCGGCGGCGCCGATGGCCCCAGGGTCGGTGCCCGGTTCGTCGGACACAGCCAGCACGACGCGTTCGGTGAATGGAGCACCACCTCGCACATCGTCGCCTGCGAGCAGCCGAAAGAATTCGCCTGGGCGGTCGGCGACGCCGCGCACCCATCGTCGACCTGGCGGTTCCGGCTGGCACCCCGAGATGGCGGTACCAGCCTGAGCTACTGGATGCAGATGGGGCCGGGACGCTCCGGGCTGTCGGTGGCGATCGACTCGATGCCGGACAAGGAAGAAAAGATCGTGTTCGTGCGGATGCGCGAATTCGAGACGGCGATCAGCAAGACCCTGGCGGCAATCAAGAGGCTGGCCGAACACGGGGTGCGCTGATGCGCACCGCGACGACGGTCGAGTTATCCGGCGGCAGTGACGAAGTCGCCCAGGTGGTGACGCTGGCCGTCGAAGCCGAACACCTGGGACTTGACGTGTGCTTTGTCGCCGAGGCGTGGGGTGCGGACGCTCCGTCGGCGCTGGGCTACCTCGCCGCGCGTACCGACAAGATGCTGCTGGGTTCCGGAATCCTGCAGGTCGGCACCCGGTCGCCGGTGCTGGTCGCCCAGACCGCGATCACGCTGTCCAACCTGTCGAACGGGCGGTTCCTGCTGGGGCTGGGCGCCTCGGGGCCGCAGGTGATCGAGGGCCTGCACGGAGTCTCGTTCACCCGGCCGCTCGCGCGGATCTCCGAAACCATCGACATCGTGCGGCAGGTGTTCGCCGGAGGCAAGATCTCGCATTCCGGCAAGGAATTTCAGATCCCTCGCCCCGGTGAGGCGGTGCCGATGCGGGTGTCGAACGCGCCCGCGCACGCCATTCCGATCTATCTGGCCACGTTGTCCCCGGCGATGCTGCGGCTCACCGGCGAGATCGCCGACGGCTGGCTGGGCACCAGCTTCGTTCCCGAGGGTGCGGCCGAGGCGTACTTCGCCCACCTCGACGAGGGCCTGGCAGTCGCCGGGCGCACCCGCGCCGACATCGACATCTGTCAGGGCGCCGAGGTCGCGTTCGCGGCCGACGAGGACGAACTGAGCGGCATGGTCGCCGGCCGCAAGAAGGAGCTCGCGTTCAGCCTTGGCGGCATGGGGTCGTCGAGCACGAACTTCTACAACCAGGCCTACAGCCGGCAGGGCTGGGCCGACGTCGCCGCCGCCGTGCGCGAGCGCTGGCAGACCGGCGACCGCGACGGCGCCGCACAGCTGGTGACCGACGACATGGTGCTGGGCACCACGCTGATTGGCACCGAGGAGATGGTCCGCGCGCGGCTGGCGGTGTGGCGCGACGCCGGCGTCAACACCGTGCGGCTCTATCCCGCCGGCGAGACGCTCGATGCCAAGCTCGCGACGCTGGGCCGCGCGATCGAACTGGTCCGGCAGACCTAGTGGCGATCGCGAGGGCGGCGTAGCCGGGCGAAGGGGGTACCTCCCGCTTGCGGGGGAGGGTCGCCACCATCCAAATCAGCGCACGGCGGTCGGTGCGTCGATGGCCTTGACCAGTTGCACGTCGGGGCGCTCCGGTACCCCGTCGGACAGGAACCACCGGAACGCCAGGTTGCCGCGCGGATACCCCAGCGTCGTCAGCGAATTCGGGTGTGCGCTCGTGCTGGCCGACAACACGATCGTGACGGAGCCGTCGCTGTTGAGCACGGCGGTGTGGTTGTTGAGCGAAGAGCGGGCATCCTTGTCGCCGTAGGTCGCCATGAACTGGTTCCACACCACCAGGTTCCAGAACCGGCACGACGGCGGGCGGTGGGTGATTACGAGCGCCTCGTCGTCGAGCACGAAACTGCCGTAGGCGTAGCACGCGTCGCGGGCCGACCAGCCGAAGTTGGCGTCGGGCACCTGATAGGGCGCGGCGAATTCGCTTGCGGCGTAGGCGGTTTCGTGACCCAGCCCGTGTTGGTCGTCGACCCGTGTACCGACCGGAAGCGGAACGATGGCACCCATCGTCCGCATCCAGGCGGCAGCGGCACGAAGGCTGGCCGCGGTTTCGGCGTTGCCATGCCGGATCGGCTCCGGATCGTCGAGCGCCTCGATATTCCAGGTCATCGGGCGACCGGTTAGCGGGTTGGCCTGGTAGTCGCGGGTCATCAGCACGACGGCGTCGGCCGTCGGCGGGAATTCGAAGGAGAAGTCGCCGTCGGCGCCGATGTCGAGATCGGTGTCGCGGATGATCGCGACGATGCGATCAGACCACGCGCCCGGCGAGGGCTCGTTGTAGGCGGTCACCGAGAAGTACACGCTGTCGCCCTTGTTGCCGCTGATGCGATACCGTCGCTCCTCATCGACCGGGCAGATGAAGTAGTACGCGTCGGTGTTGTCGCCACCCCACCGGCGATCGCGACGGAACGGGGTATTGACCGCGACGAACTGCGGACGGCCGGGCTCGGGGAACAGGTAGGTGTCGAAGGCGACGCCCAGGGTGGTCGCCAGCATGCGGTAGCCGTCGGCAATGTGCCGGTCGTCGGTCACCGCTCGGTCGCCCTCCAGGAAGGAGCGGTCGAGCTCGCCGATGGTGGCCAGCAGCTCTCTCCACGCGACCGTCGATTCGTGCGTCATGCGCTGATTCCTTTCAGGAGCAACGAGGTGGTGCGGTCGACCCAGGCCCCCCCACGTTCAGGGTCGAGTTCGTCCGGGCGGGTCAGCAGGCCGATCAGCGTGATGCCGGCGATGGCCTCGCTGAGTTCGGTAGCGGTCACGTCGCCGGAGATCTCGCCGCGCGCCGCGGCCCGCTGCAGGCACTCGGCGAGGCCGCCGCCGATGATGCCGGCGAAGCGTTCCAGCAGTTTGGAATGCAGGGCCGGGTCGGCCGCCATCTCGCCGACCAGCCCCGGCAGCGCCGCCCTGGCGGCCGGTGTGGCCATGAAAGTCATTGAACGACGGACCATCTCGCGCAGATCCTCCGGCAGCGACCCGGTGTCGGGGATCTCGGTCGCGGCGCCGATCGGGAACACCGCCTCGTGCACCAGGTGCGCCTTACTGGGCCAGCGGCGGTAGATCGCGGGCTTGCTGGTGCCGGCTCGCTCGGCGATCGCCGAGACCAACAGCCCGGGATAGCCCGTCTCGGCGAGCAGCTCGACGGTGGCGCGCAGCACCGCGCCGTCGATACGCGGGTCACGAGGCCGGCCAAAGTCTACAACCATTACGAAACTCAGAGTAACATAAGTTGTCGTGACCGACGCCGTTCGCTTAACCGACCTTGCCCGGCCGCAATTCAGCGCCGAGGGCCAGCAGATCCTGGACATGATGGCCATGATGGCTGCGCAGTGCCCGTTGGACGCCGACGCACTGCACGCACAGGCCAGCGCCGACACCGGCCTGCACGATTTCGGGCCTGACGACTACCGGGAACGCCTCGACGTCTACCTCGCCGCGCTGCGCGAGATCGACGGGCTGCACGACGCCGGAGTCGTGAACTTCTACGGGCAACTGCTGCAGCTACTCAAGAACCGGCTGCTGCTGACCGACCTACTGCGTCGGCACCCCGAGATCAACGACATCGAACTGCGCTCGCCAATCGTCATCGCCGGGCTGCCCCGCACCGGCACCACCCACCTGCATAACCTGCTGGCCGCGCCGCCCACCTTCCGCACCATGCCGTACTGGGAAAGTAACGAGCCTTTTCCATTGCCGAATGAGATTGGCGTCGAACCGGATCCGCGCCGGACGCGGATGGACGTCGCCGTCGGGGTGGTCAACCTGGTGATGCCGCATTTCCCGCTGATGCACGAGATGACCACCGACCACGTGCACGAAGAGATCCAGCTGCTGGCCAACGACATCTCCACGATGCTCTTCGAGACGCTGGCCGAGGTGCCGCGCTGGCGTGACTACTACCGGGCCCACGACCAGACGCCGCATTATCAATACCTGGCCACCCAGCTCAAGGCAATGCAGTTCCTGCGCGGTGGCCGGCGCTGGCTACTCAAGTCGCCACAGCATCTCGAGCAGGTGCGAGTGCTCGATCGGGTTTTCCCGGACAGCATCGTCGTGTTCACTCACCGCGACCCGGTGCCGGTGGCGCTGTCGATGGTCGCGATGATCACTTACTCCGCCCGCATGCACCGCTCGCCGGTGCCGGTGGAGCTGATCGCCAACTCTTGGATCGATCGCCTCGACCAGATGCTGACCGCGCTCGTGCACGACCGTGACGCCATCGGTCCGCAGCGCTCGATCGACATCCGGTTCAACGATTTCATGACCGACGAGTTCGCTGTCGCCGAGCGGGTCTACGCGCTGGCCGGTGAACCGTTCAACGACGCGGCCCGCCAGCCGATCGCCGACTACCTGGCGGGCCATCGGCGCGGCAGGTTGGGCAATGTCGAGACGTCGTGCGAAATGTTCGGTTTGCAGGAGAGCGAGCTACGCGAACGGTTCGCGCCTTATGTCGAGCGGTTCCTGAAATAGGCTTGCGCGGCCGAGGCACTTAGCCGCAAGATCATATATATTCATGCAAACGATATATGACCTCGCGGCGAGCAGGTAGGTACTAGAAGCATGGACATCGATAGGTGGTCCACGACTCTTGATCGGTGGCTCGACGGCAGTCTCACACCCGACGAGCTTCACCAGTGGCAGTCCGCCTCGTTACGCGCGGTGATCGACCACGTCCAACGCCGTTCCCGTTTCTATGCCGACCGACTGGCTTGGGCCCGGCCCTCCACACTGACTCTGGACAACCTCGCCACCCTGCCGTTCACCACTCAGGACGATGTGAGCGACGCCATGTTCGACATGCTCTGCGGACCGGTCGGCGACGCCCACTTTTATTTCGAGACAACGGAAAATGTCGAACATCCCACCCCGTGTCCCAAGGCCGAGATCGACTTCGACCTTGACTATCGCGCCGTGGCGCACGCGCTGCGCGACATGGCGGACTATCACTTCGCGGACGGCGAGAGGCCTATCCTTGCCGTCGCGGTGCCCAACGAACTGCATCCGACGTGCAATACGATCGCCTACGCGGCCAAGCATGCCGGAATCACCAGACTCGATATCTTTCCGCGGTCTCCGGCCATCGGCTTCAATCGATTCTTTCAGGTTCTGCTTGACCTCAGAGTGAACATGCTGGTCGGTTCACCGTCGATGTTGATGGGATTGGCGCAATTGAGTCAACGCTATGGCGTCGACGTCCGCCAGGACCTCGACATTCGTTGTCTGCTTGCCACGGGCGGATCCTGCTCGGACGGAACGAAGGCGCTGCTGGGCCGAGCGTGGGATTCCACCGTTTACAACTTTCTGTACGGCCCTGCAGAGGTAGGCGCCGTAGCGGTTGCGACCGCTACGGGAGCGCTCGCCGCCGTCACTCCCAACTACGTTTTTGAAGTCATCGACCCCGATACCGAAGAGTCGCTTGGGTTCCAGGGCACCGGGGAACTGTGCCTGACAACGCTGATCCCCGGAATCAAGCCACTGATTCGGTACCGAACCGGAGACCTCGTCACCGTCGTGCGTGATGGCCGATCCGCCCGAATGGTCATAGGCATACTTGGCCCGCTCAGTACCAGAGTTTGCATTGCGGGCCGGCAGCGGTCTGCCGCCGAGATCGAGAACGCTGTCCTCGTCGATGCCGAGCCCCTCTGTGGTTACGTCCTCGACATCTTCACCCGCGACGGCCGAGATCACCTCGAAATTTGCGTTGGCACGCACGGCGGCCTCGATGACGAACGGCTGAAGGGCAGGGTCCGGGATCGAGTGCTGGATGCCCTGGGGGTCGGCGCCGAAGTGAATATCATCCCCGCGCCAGGCCTCGTCGAATCGACCGAGGGAGAGCGCGAAAGTATCTGGGAGGGTTGGAAGTCAGGCCGAATACGGGATTTCAGGACCCCAAAGAGTGAAAAAAATGCCGTAACCGAGCATCGGCTCTGGCCGACACGGACCGGCTCCTGACCATCCCAGGTCGTTGCGTCCCGGGCAAGAGGCACACCGATCAATATCGTATGTGGGATGCAATTTAATATATGATTAGTCGCGCCGTAGGCATGCGCCGCGGGGATTCACCGCAGCTCCCGATCGATGCCGACTGACGTCGTCGGGTCCGGCGATCTCATCGTGCCCTCGTCTGCATGCTGGGCATCTGTGCGTGAGACACAGTAATGGAGGCGACGATGAAACGTGTTCTGAGTGAGGGCATTGGTCGAAGGCGTGCATTTCTGAAATCGTCGTGGCGAATACTCGCGCTGGCATCGTTGATCAGCTTAGCCGCCGCCGGTTGCAGCGAAGGCTCGGAGCGGCGTCTGGATGTCATTCAGGCCGATGGCCACCAGGTTATCGTGAAACTGGCCGACCATCCGATCACGGTCGACACTACCAACCTCAGTGTGCGCGGGCGGGTATTGCTGTCGGACGCTGCGCCGACGCCGCTCGGTGCGCCAACTCGGGTCGTCGTGAATTCGGCTGGTGCACATTGGTATTACCCGAAGATCGACCTTAATGTCCAGGTTGCGTTGAGGGGTGGCCGGGTGGTCTTTGATCTGACTAGTGGTATCGATCAAACGCTGGCTTGGCCCGTCACCGGGGCTGGGATGTCCGATTTGCAGATCCCGGTCGGGGAGGGCCTCAACATTCCCGCCGATGACCCGTTCTGGACCGGGCCCGAGCCACAGTTGGTCGGAGGTGCAGGAATCGACGTACCAGATCTTTCATTGCCGCTATGGAGTTTTGGCCACGGGCCGGTGGGGGCGAGCTATCTGGTACCGACGGACATCGGTACCACGTTGCAGCTCACCTCCGTCGCGGGCCGGATCCAGGGAACCGCTAAGCATAAGTTCATCTCCGCCAAGGGACGAGGCGGATATACGGTCATGATTCGGGAAACCGATGGTTCCCCGTTGGCCGGCGCGGAAGATTACCGCGAGCTGTTGCGGGCCAACAACGGCCTCACCTCACTTCGCGACAAGATCTCAAGGAATCCCGATGTCGCCAAGCTCATCGGCGCATACCACGCGTACAACTTTGGGGCGGCATCGAAGGCGGTGGTCAAAAAGCTGCAAGCCCTCGGCATTAGCCGGATGTGGCTCGGCTACGACGATGGCTTGTGGCCCGCGGATTCGGTATCGGCCGCTAAGTCAGCTGGATACCTCGTCGGTCCCTACGACAGCTACGCCAATGTCCAAGATCCCGCGCAGGCCGACAGCCCACTGTCGATTTGGCCCGGCGATCTGTGGCCCGATGGTTGCATCATCGATGAGAGGGGTAACCGCCAACCTGGTTTTCACGATCGGGGGTGCTACCTGAGTTCCCAAGCGTTGGCCCAGCGGCCAAGGCTGCTCGATCAACGCGTCGCAGCGATGACATCCAATGGGGCCAACAGTTACTTCCTGGACGTTGATGCCACCGGGGCGACCTTCGATGACTACAGCCTCGTTCACCCGATGAGTCAGGCGCAGGATCGGCGAAATCGCTTGGCGCGGATGCGAGGGCTCGACGAACGCTTCGTGGTCGGTTCGGAAGCAGTCGAGCCGTGGGCGAATGATGTCGTGGACTTCAGTCACGGATCTAGCACACCGGCATTGGCCCCACTGTGGGATGCCGAGCGTGACCGCCGATACTGGGGAGGCTATACCGGACAAAATGGCGCGGATATCTTCTTTCGCAAGGTCGACTTGACTCCCGTGCTTCATACCGTCTTATTCGATCCCAAGTACCGAATTCCTATGTACGAGGCCGTGTTACACGACTCAGTGGTCAGTCTGGACCGATGGGAACTACCATTCAACAAGTTCCCCGCGGAGCAACCAACCCGCACGTTGCTTTCGATGCTGTACGTCACCCCGTTGCTCTACGCCCTCGACATGGAGACTTTGAACTCCGAGGGATTTCAGCTGGCGAGGTTGCAGCAATTCTTCGCGTCGCTGGCGTCAAACGCGGGCATCGAGCCGCTGACCGGTTTTACCTGGCTGACCGGCGATCACTTGGTCCAGCAGACCTCGTTTGGAGACGACACCTTGTCCGTGACGGCCAATTTCGGATCGTCGGACTACCATGACGCATCGCTGGGGACACTCAAGGCGGGCTGCGTTATTGCACGAGCACGGGACACGGACCAGCGGTGGAGTCTGTGTGCGTGACAACGTGCCCGATATGCCACCCCGCTCGGGCGCAGTTACCGGTCGAAACCACCTCGGGTTGGCACTGCCCCGAAGAAGTGCGGACTCCGAGCCCTACGGGCATGATTCGAGCGATCATCGCCGCGGCGGGGCCGATGAAACCCCGGTTCGATCAGCTGAGCTGACGGGATTCTCGAAGGACTTCAACATAATGCGGATGACGCGATCCAGATGCTCTGCCCGCACACGGGCGGCCTTGTCGGGATCGCCCTTTCGGACCGCGGTGACGAGAGCTCGCTGGTAGCGGGTGGCTCTGGCCGTTAATGCCGGATCGTCGCGCATGATCTTCGCCACGGGCAGCATCGACCTGTTGCGCAAGGTTTCGATCATGTTGAACAATAGAGGCCAGCCGGTACGAAGAGGTTCAACGAGACACGCGTGGAAGTTGTCGTTAAGTGTCGTCCAAGCGCCCATGTCCGACTCGCTGTCCATCTCTTTGACCAGTCGGGTCGCGATCGTGCAGGCGACCACACGGTCCTCTTCAGCCAGCGTGGCCACCTCGGCCATCGCCCGCGACTCGAGTAGTGACCGCAGCGCATAGATCTCGGACAACTCCGCGGCGCTGGCCGCATGGACACGGGCGCCCTTGTGCGCGTCGATATCGACCAATCCCGACGCGGCGAGATCGCGCAACGCTTCGCGGACGGGAGTGACACTTGTCCCTATCCGTTGCGCAACGTCGGCAAGGACCACGCGGCTGCCGGCATCGATCTCCCCTCGCAAAATCATGTTCCGCACCGTGTCGCGTGCAAGATCGACCCCAGTGCGAGACGTGCCGGGATTTCCTTCGTTCTTGCGAGAGGCGTAAGACACGCTGCCCATTTTCGTATGTACTCCTTGCCCCTGCGTCTTTATCAAAAAATCGTATATCTTTGTAGTCACTGGTTACTACTCGAACCGCGGGACAACATCAGACTGATTTGTAAGTTCGTCGTATCGTGCGTGAGTTTATAGCCTCTGGACACCCATGGCTTGGACTACCCGCGCAACAGCTTCTCTACACCGCGCACCTTCTGTGCGCCGCCACCGCGCCCAGTACGCGGCGACGCAAGGAAGCGAGCGAGCCTGGCTCGGGAGAGAAACGAACGATCGACCCTAGATTGTGACAGTACCCCGGTCAGCGTCCGGCCGCGACCGATCTGCGTCGTTTTCACCGGCGGGCGCTCGCGGAGACTAATCTCCGGAGCCTGCAAGGGCTCTGACGCTGAATACGTCACTCGCACGTCCGCAGTATTCGGTCACCCAGCAGGCTCATGGCCAACAGAAAGATCTACGGGCGGTGGAGTAGGGATCTGTTTGCCGATGCGGCGATAGTAGACGAGCCCGGCCAGTTGATCTTCGCAGTGGGCATGGGGTCCGAAGGCACGGTCGATGGTCACATCCACTATCCGGGTGACTGCACCGGTCACAGACATGCGCGACAAGGCCGAGTACGAGCGCGTGGAGCGCGAGGCGCTAGCCGGGGTGGAGCCGCCGCACTCTCTAATAGGAATCACGAGCCCCGCCTGGCCCGGAATGGTTGTCGAAGTGGAAGTAACCGCGGGCGTGCCGAACTGGATGCGGATTGCCCGTTTCATCTTGACGTAACCGCTGGTACGTTATTCAGTCCAATGGAGCGTGCGCGCTCGCGCTGAGATATTAAGCGTATAAACCGCTTTGGACCTGTTCTAGTCGTACCAGGATTCCTCTGCAACCGTCATTGCCGTTGTGCCGGCCACGAAGGCCGGGTGGGTCGGGTAGGCGTCAGGGCGGACAACTGCGGCGAGTTGACGTCCGACTACGCCTAGTGCGTCCGCCAGCGTGGCCGCGGTCCACCTTGGCGCGGCAGAAACCGCCCCCACTCCTGAGGCGACGGTGGCGTTAATCCGTTGAACGGCCGCAGCAGTCGCTATGACTGTCATGCTCGCGGGCGCCGATACAAACGACATCATGGTTTCCTCCGTTGATTTCACTAACGGGCCCGGCTGGTACCCGATCATTGTCGTAGGAGCTGAGATCGAGCGGGTGATCGCGGTAGGCAGCCTCGACGCGTGCAATCGCCGTTCTCGACAACCGCACGTCGTCCATCACCACATCTGTGATGCCCGCGATCTCCATCAGGCGTTGGCGAATAGAGACGGCGTAGGTCACGGCCTTTAGCGGGCATGCCCGGCAAGCCGCATGGAAGCGAACGTGCACAACTCCCTCATCGGACAGGGACACCAATTCGAGGTCGCCGCCGTGGATGTGGAGCAGTGGCCGAATCTGGGAATCTACAACGGCGGCGACGTTCGCCCGTGTGAGCGGCAGCGGAGCAGGGTGGCCGTCGCAACGGTGAGGTGTCACGCCGTGTCACCGCCAGTCACACCCAAGTGTGTGGACTGGATAACGCTTCGGGGATCCACACCGAACAGTCGCGCCTGATTGAGTCCGAGAATGTTGCGCTTGTCGTCCTCGCTGATGGGGGGATAGCCGTGTCTGTCTTGCAGCTCTTCGTCGATTTGCATGTTCCAAAACCACTCCACGGCCGGTCGGGGTGGTCCCGTTAGCGGTGCCTCGGATCCCCACAGCACACGATCGGAGCCCACGTCGCGCAGCAACCGGCCGATGTAGGTCTTGAAATCCCACGGTGCGATGAACGGCAAGTGCATTGTCCCGGACAGGACGAGCACGATATTGGCATGGCGCGCAGCCATATACACGCATTCCTCGAAGTACGGCAACGCCAGATGATGGATTGCAAAGACCATGTCGGGGAAGTCAACGGCGGCGCGTTCGATGTCGAGCGGACTCAGGGTTTCCAGCGGTGCCCGCGTGATGGGAAATCCCTTGTGGAACTGCAGCACCTTGATACCCAACTCCTGTGCCTGCTCGTACATCGGGTAGGCGAGTTCGCGATCGTCGCAGCGCCACGAGTTGTCCAGGTGACCGTTGTAGAACTTGAACGAGCGGGCACCCAGCTCGAGAACTTGGCGGGTCATGGCATAACCCACGCTTTGATTACCGCCTAGATACAACGGATCCACGCCACCGCAGAACAGGACCTTGTCCGGGTAGGCCTGCGCGAATTCATACTGAGCCCGCATCGGGGCGAAGCCGTCTTTGTACACGTCGTAAAGGACTACGGCTTGAGCCATCGCCATGTCGGTGATCCCGTCAGCGAACACCACCCGTGCCAAGTCGTGGACCGTCCATCGGCGATCGTATCCGTGTCCGATCCCAGGGTTAGTCGGCGTCTTGCTGCGGGTTCCGTCGGTCTCGCCGCGCATGCGCGACCCAATTGTGAGGTGTCCCCGGCGGTCTGCGCTCGAGCTGGCGCCAATCAGGTTGTCGTCGGACAGGTCGTACATGTGCACGACATTGTCGAAGACGAAGACGTCATTGTTGAGCATGTGCAATTCCCTCAGGTCTTGGCCGGGGATCGCTGATGCCGGCCTGGCGCACGTCGTGCTGGGAGAGCCCAGAGTAAACGGCATGTATCGCGCTACTGTCGTGACCGCCAAATCCGTTGTCGTTTGCGGTGCGGTAGAGGTGGGCCGCCGTGTTCAACAGGGGTGCAGGCGAATTGGCTGAATGGGCGAGCTCGGTGATGAGATCGACATCTTTGATGAACGTGGCAATGGTGGCGGTCATCGGCTTGTATGTGCCCAATGCCATCATGGGCCCGCGCAATTCCAGCTGGCGCGAGCCCGCACCCGTCCCGGACAAGATGTCGACCGCCATTTCGGGGTCGATACCTAGTCGTTGCGCCAGGGTGATCGCCTCCGCTGTCGCTGCATTATGCACCGGGACAAGGTGATTGGCGACCAGCTTCATATTGGCTCCAGCCCCCAGTTTGCCCACATATTCGACCCGCTTGCTGAACGCGTCGAGTACGCACTTGACCGCCTCAACCGCAGGTTTGGGTCCGGAAGCACACACAACAACGTCGCGGCCGTACGCTTGAGCACTCGTGCCGATAATCGGGCAGTCGAGCAACGTAATGCCGACTGTGCGCAGAGTAGCTGCCGCATGGGCCTTGGCTTCGGCAGGAAGTGTGCTAACATCGACGAGGTAACGCGTCTGTCGGGGCCGGCAATGCTTCAAATGCGCACACCGCGTGGAGCGACTCGATGCTGGGTAGCGCAGTAATAACAAGGCAGGCCGGACTGGCTGCCTCGGCGACCGTGCCGGCGATAGGAATGCCAACGGCATCGCCCATAGCTGTTCTGTAGGGGTCGATGTCGACACCGCCGGCAAGCTCGTGTTGTGATCCGAGGATGTGAAGGGCGATCGGGATTCCGAGACGTCCCAGGCCGATGACCGTTGTCGAAACGCATTGCGGATCTGCCTTTGTCATGACGCCTTCTGGTTTCGTGCGGTGCACAGAAGCGAAATTGTGACGAGCTCGACGGCGGCGCCGCGTGTCACCGCACCGTCCGTCGTGAGAGCGCGCAGGGGTTCACCCGGGCGCATCGTTGCCGCCCGCGAGAGCATACCCGCCACCGAGTAGACAGCGAAATCCACGGCAAAGCTGGTCGTCGACGCGCCCGACAGTGAGAGAACACGGAATGACTCTCACAGGGACCCGACCAATCAAAATCTGCGTATATAATGAGACAGAACGTATATGATCAAGGACGGGGAGGCAACCTTGGATCTAGTTCCCGAGCTACGGCCTGGCTTTTGCCAACGGGTGAAAGCAAGCTACTCGCAGTAGACGCGGGTGTGCCAGTGGGTACTTCGACCGCTCGAACCAATCGCGTGGTCCAGGCACAACTGACGTCACCGGATGTGAGGAAGCGTGAAAGGTACTCGGCAAGAATCGCAACATCGGAGTTGCCCGGCCACGTAGCTTGCTGCACTTGTCGCCTAAATCGGTTGACATGAAGGGTATTCGGTGGACCTTGCGGTCCATCGCTATTCGACCCAGCAGTCCAGCGTGTCGCGAGTTTTGATCGTCTCATCAAACATGCAGCTATATAGCGTGTTCGACAGATGTGGCGGCCGGCGGCGATGCCGCTGGTGCTGGCCCATTTCGGCGCGTCGCCGATCGGTCGATGAGGTCGATGACAGCGTTGTCGAGCGTCGCTTGAAGTGGCTTGATGAACGAGGAGAAATGATGGGTGACTGTATTTCGCCGTTGCCGGAAATGAATTCCGCCAGCGGTTTTGCCTCGCCGGCGGCGGAACCGCTGTTTATGGTCGCGGCGGCCTGGGAAGACCTCGCCGCCGACCTTGAAGAGTCGGCTTCGTCGTTCGGCGAGGTGATTTCGATGGCATTGGGGAGCGGATCGGGGTCAGATCCAAACGCCACACCCGTGTCGAGGGCGCTGAGCGCAGCTGCAGAGTCCTATATGCACTGGTTGAACCGGGGTGCGTCTGACGCTCTGCAATCCGCGCAAGATGTGCGCGCCGCGGCGTCGGTGCTTGGATCTGCCGATACCGGAACTCTGCTTCCAGCCGCCATGGCCGCGAATCGACAGATGTTGGCGTCACTGGTGGAAACCAACTTCTTTGGTCAAAACACTGCGGCGATCGCCTGCATCGAAGGGGTCTACGCCGAGATGTGGGCTCAGGATCTGGAGGTTTGGAGCAAGCAGGAAGCCAGCGACCGGTCGACGGCCTCGACACTGAAACCGGCTAGCCCGTTGATGGTCAACCCGCTGATCGCACTCCGCGATTGCGCCTGCTTGGCCACAGATGGGCTATGACGCGGCAGTCATGAACGCAACCGGTGCCGTCTTAGGAGATGTCCGTGGATCTGAACACGATGCTGGGGATGCCGGGCGACGCGCTGCGGGTAACTCGCGCCGAATGGCGACGATCAATCGCCAGGGTGATTCAGGAAGCATTCGCGTTTCACTACCAGAGAAACGAAGGGTATCGCGCGCAATGCGACCTGGTTCGGGTTTGTCCGCGCGACATCGTAGGCGACATCGACTTGCACCGGATCCCACTTCTACCCGCGGTGCTGTTCAAACAGGTTGCCGCACGGGCAGTTTTGACGACGAACCTAGCAGACATCGAAATTGAAGTACGCTCGGCAGGATCCGGTGGAGTTCCATCGGTCTCGCCGCGTGACGCGACGACCGTCACCCGCGCCTCGGTAGGAGTATTCGGTAGCTTTCGCGACTTCTTCGACTTGTCGAACGGGGCCGGGCTTTTCCTGTGCTCGTCGAAACCTGGCGTCGCGGGGGTTCACATGCCCAAAGCGTTCGATTTATTCGCATGCACGCTCGACGATTTCAGCTTCGCCCCGCACAACCGCCCATTTGATATTCGGGACGCGCTGACCCAGTTGCGCAGCTGGGAAGGCGCGAGGAACCGGCATCTCATCGGCACACCGCTAGCGATCAGTCGGCTGATGAAAGTCCTTGAACTGGAGTCGATTCGAATGGACCTCGGGCCGCAGGCGCTAATCATCATGTTCGGCTCCCGGCATCAATACACGCGGTACCTCGGCACCCGCGATGAGTTCAACGACGAGGCGTGGCGCCTGCTAGGAGTCGAGCGCTGCCGAATCCGCGACGTGTACGGGATGGCCGAATCAACGATGGTCGCAATCGAATGTGAGCACCAACGCAAGCATGTTCCGCCGTGGTGCTACGCCTCGATTCGCGACGTTGCCAATCCCGCAATCGAAATCGAGCCCGGGCGCACCGGGGCGATCGCGATTCTGGACGCCTTGAATGCTGCCTCCCCCGGCTTCCTGCTTTCGGATGACGTCGGTGAGGTAGACGAAAGCGATTGCCCATGTGGCCGTAAGGGTCAAACACTAACTGTACGAGGAACTCACGATGTTGCTCAATACGGGCGCGCCGTGGCAAGCCGCAGAATCATCGGCGGTGGGCGGAGGTGGCGATGATGACCGGGTTTGTGCCAACTCCAGCTACCAGCACCGTTGGTGGCGTCTATCTGGACTATGCATCGACCACACCCCTGCATCCGGCGGCGGCACATGCCGTCACCGCCGGCGCCTTGTTGGTCGGGAACCCATCGAGCCGTCACGGCGTTGGTCGCGCTGCCGCGGGAGCGCTGGAAAGCGCGCGGCAATCGGTCGCCAGGCTACTCGGAGTGTGTGCCAGTGAAGTGGTGTTGACGTCCGGCGGCACCGAAGCCAACGCGATAGCACTATGGGCGACCTTCGC
This sequence comes from Mycobacterium stomatepiae, assembly GCF_010731715.1. Taxonomy (NCBI): domain Bacteria; kingdom Bacillati; phylum Actinomycetota; class Actinomycetes; order Mycobacteriales; family Mycobacteriaceae; genus Mycobacterium; species Mycobacterium stomatepiae. The sequence continues at coordinate 3,699,322 of NZ_AP022587.1, read as the reverse complement.
GGCGCACCGGTTCGCGGGCCATCTCGTGACGACCGCGATTGAGCACCCGTCTGTCCTCGAGAATGCCCGCGCTCTAGCGGAACTCGGCGTCGAGACAACGGTCGTTAACGCCACCCGATCCGGACACATCGAAGTATCTGCCATCGCTCGTGCTCTGCGGCCCGAGACGGTTCTGGTCTCGGTCATGCATGCAAACAACCACACGGGTGCCATCCAGCCGGTCACCGAGATTGCGGCCTTGGCGGCTCGTAACGGGGTAGCATTCTATTGCGATGCCGTCCAAACTGCGGGAAAGCTCGACCTCGCCGCTCTCGCCGCAAGCGCTCCACTCGTATCCGTGTCCGCACACAAGTTCGGCGGCCCACGTGGCATAGGCGCGCTCGCGGTCGGTTCCGGGCATCGGATGTCGCCATTGATGCGCGGCGGTCCACAGGAAGGCCGGCGGCGCACGGGCACCGAGAACCTTTTGGGGGCAATCGGCATGGCTGCGGCGGCCGATGTGTGCCTGGCCCGCATGTCGCCGGAGGGACGCGCCCATATCCGCGCACGTCGACATCAACTAATTGAGGGGCTGGTCCGCCTGGGCGGCGTTTACCCCAACGCTTCCGGGCCGATACTCGAAGAGATAGTCAGCTTGCGCTTTGACTGGGTGTGCGGCGATGCTCTCGCCGAAGAGCTGGACCTGCGCGGCATTTACGTCTCGGCAGGGTCGGCCGGCGACGCCGAGTCGGGGTCGCACGTGCTCGCGGCGATGGGCCTTAGCACGCAGGATGCTCGATCGACCATCCGCTTCTCACTGGGCCCCGAAGTCTCTCAGGATGACATCGATCGCGTTGTGTCAGAGACTGCGCAAGCCGTGACGCGACTGCGCGGCGTCGCGGGGATCCGGTCTGCGGCGCTGCTGTGAGGTGCTATGGCCGGGTCTTGCTCCGCGTAGCCGGCGACCTCCGTGGGATTGTCACTGGTGTGTGAAGCTGGCCCGGTGCTTCCCCGGCATCGTCGATCCGGAGCAACTGTACTGCGCTCGTTCCGACGTCGGTGCCGATCAGGCGATCGGTCGTCTCGGGTGCCAGCAAACATCCGCGCTGATTTAACGAATTCCAGTGAACCACTGGTTGTTTAAGCATTATCACGAGCTCGTGACCAGTCCGCGGTGCCGAACCGGCGTCCGAAGGTACTCAAGATCTCGTTGAAATCCGCTAGCACCGGTCCGGAAGCACTGCCGTCGGAAGTGTATGTGGTTGGGGCAGAGGTAGTGTGGAAATCACCCGCCATGATCCAGTCTTGAGCCTGGCGAATCTCGTCGTAGCTCTCGCGTAACGGGATGAGCTCTTGCCATACGTCGGTTACGCCACGCTTGATCGCCTCGGCGGGATTCCTTGCGCCATCGAGCCTGGTCGCGACGTGGGCAACATTATCCATCACCTCGTTGAGGTCCCCTGCCAGTCGTTCCAGCTGGCTGTCGCTGTGGTGGGCGACTGACGCGATTACTGTCTCGCAACTGTTGATCAACGAGGTCAGAGCCTCGTACCGAGCGGCCCGATCACAATCGAGTGTGGCGACCCGTTCGATCAACTCGATCCACCTGCTCGTGCTGTAGTTCACCGTGTTCGGCAGCGGCAGCCGCGGAACACGCGCAAGTTCTGTCCGAATCGTCATTGCCGTGGCTCGTAAGCGCACCGCGCGGTCGTATCGAGCCGACATGATTGCTCGTTTGTAGTGTGGGTTCGCGTCGGCGCGCCATAACACGAGCTGGGCGGTGGCGGCGTCCGTCGATGTCGTCATGCAATCCCCATAGCTGTTGCCGTGCTGCTATTTTCGGCATTCTCGTAGCCGTAGTTGTTTGATCACCCAGGGTGTGCTGATCCTTGTCGCCCTTGGTCGTGGGAATGCTTCGGTCGGCACGCATGCCTCCGTCATCGGCACGGGTAACCCATGTTCCCCCGCGCTCTTGGCCCGACCCATGGGCACACTAGATGTATGACTGAAGGTACAATATACATAGGTCACGATGTTTGAAAGGCAGGGTCCGGCGGTCAATATCGCCGAGTTGATCGTCTCTACGGGGGTCAGGTTGCCGCCCACGTGCTGGGCGCTGGTTGCGACCGTAGAGCAAGGCTCGGCGCCGGCTTCGGCGCAGATATATGATTAGCATTTCATATATGTTAAAGTATTGGATGTGGATTGATCCATACGTAGGTCGGCCCAGGCTCTTGGGTCGACTTCAGGGGGCGCGGGAGGCGACCAGGGTGAGGCCTATCAGTGTGAGTCTTGCTGCACTGCTGGCGATCTCGTCGTTAGTGATCGACCTATTTGCGGCAGCTGCTGATAGATCGCCGCACGTCGACGGTGGCTTCGTGGCCGGTGCGTTGTGATGGCCATGAATTTGTCCGCAAATTGTGCGGCTTTGGCCCCAGCCCGTCCTCGCATCCTCGTGCCACGGTCGGCCGGCAGGATTTCGGTATCCAAATAAAATAGTTCGGTCTACCAAACTTTCTGAGCTAGAGTCGGTTGCAAAAATTTGAGCTAACGAGAGGTAACAGTATGCCGGGGTATCGATTGCCGGACCTGACCTACGACTATGCGGCGCTGGAACCTGCTCTCAGCAGGCGGATCATGGAACTCCATCACGGCGCGCACCATGCGGCCTATGTGAAAGGTGCGAACGCAACTGCCGACCAACTCGCCGAAGTTCGGGCCAACGGCGACCCCGATGCGTTGCCCGGATTGGAACGCACTCTGGCATTCTTTCTCGCCGGGCATGGCTTGCATTCGATCTTCTGGCGAAATCTATCACCAGAAGGTGGCGGGGAGCCGGACGGCGAGTTGGCTGCGGCGATCGACGAATTCTTCGGCGGGTTCGACGAGTTCCGCGCGCAGATGACTGGCGTTACAGCGACTGTTCAGGAATCGGGCTGGGGCGCGCTCGCCTGGGATCCGATCCGGCGCCGTCTCGTGATACACCAAATCAACGACCATCACTTCAACCTGACCATAACCTGCACGCCACTGCTGGTCTTCGACGCTTGGGAGCACGCGTTTTATCTGCAGTACCGCAACGGAAGAGCCGAGTACATCGAACAGTTGTGGTCACTGGTGGACTGGACCGATGTCAGTGCCCGCTTCGAGGCGGCCCAGGCCGGCCGGTCTGCCGGGCTGGTGGATTGTGCTCTGACGAGTGACTGGCCAGGGCGGGAAGTGCTTACGTGAGTGACGAACACCTGTTGCTCAACCCAAAGTCAACCCATAATGCTGATCTGTCCCAGATCGCAGATCATGTCTAAATCTTAGGCTACGGGATGGCTCAGGGATTGCGTCGCGCAGCGCCTGCCTGACGTGTCATCTGTATCACCAGGAGATGAAAGTAACTGTGGCAACGGCAAATAGCCTCATTCAGGCCGAGCCGTACAGGCCCGTTGGTACTCGGGACACCACCGATGCCGCAGCGGCTTGTGCACGGTATCTGTTGGCCCGCTTGGCCGTTGCCGCGGTGCTCTTCGTGCCCCTGGCTGCCCTGTTCGTGATGTTCGTCGCAGAGCCTCACGCACGGTTTTCCGGTTGGCAGTGGATGCTAGCCGCGCTCACTCTGCCCATCGTGACCTGGGCGGCATGGCCAATCCACCGGATCGCGATACGCAACCTGCGCAGACGCAGTAGCTCGATGGAGACATCCGCTTCAGTAGGCATCACCGCCGCCACGATCCTCGCGTTCTACAACGCTTTCGGTGATCGGCGTCCCGTCGAGGCCAGGGGAATATGGCAGGCATTGCTGGGAAGTGAGGGCATCTACTTCGGGGTTGCCGCAGGTGTCACCGTCGTCGTGCTGGTCCAAAAATTTCTTGAGGCGCGTGCGAAGTCGAAGTTGAGCGGGGCCCTGCGGACCCTTGCGGCCCAGCGCATCAACGACGTGACCGTCGTCGGACCCGGCGGGTCAGAAACAAGCATCTCTGCGGCCGAACTAAAAGAGCGGCAACGCTTTTTAGTACGCGCCGGACAGACGATCGCCGCGGATGGTCTCGTGGTCGACGGTTCGGCCACCGTGGACATGCGCGCGTCCACCGGCAACGCCGACCCCAAACGTGTCGATCCCGGTACACACGTCAACAGCGGCACTGTGGTGATCGATGGCAGGCTGATTGTCGAAGCAGTGGCGGTAAGCAAGGATTCGGAATCCGCCGACATAGTCCGCATGATCGAATATGTGGGGACGCAGAAATCCAATGCACAGCGAATCGCCGAGCGCATCGCATCGGTCTTCGTTCCGTTTGTCCTAACCGTCGCAGTGCTGACCGCCGTCGAATCGCTACTCGCGGGAAGCGAGCTCACCCGGGCATTCTCGGCTGCTCTTGCTGTGCTCGTCGTGACGTGCCCGTGTGCGTTGGGGTTGGCGAGCCCGACTGCCATGATGCTCGCCACGAGCCGGGGAGCGCAGCTCGGAGTCTTTTTCAAGAGCTATCAATCGGTGGAAGCGGCCCGCGCCGTGGATACCGTGGTCTTCGTCGAAGCCGACGGTGAACCGGCTGAGCTGAAGGTCCACGACCGTCACATCCGAACCGTTCTGGTAACCGCGGGGACGGTCGAGCCCAGAGCGGAGGCCGGGGCGCATACCGGATTCGATGAGGTGTTTGTCGACGTATCGCCCGAAGGTAAGGAAGACGTGATTACGCGGCTGCACGATCGCGGATGTGTGGTCGCCGTCCTGGGCGACAGCGTCAGTGACGTGTCCGCACTGGTTCGCGCCGATCTCGGCATGGCCATCGGGAGCGGCGCTGATGTCGCGATCGCTGCCGCCGACATCATCCTGTTTCGCGACGACGAAGACGGCGTGCGTCTCACCCTCGACTTGGCGACTGCGACGATGCGGACCGTCCGGCGCAACATCGTTTGGTCCTTGGGGTACAACGTTATCGCGATTCCGATTGCCGTCGCCGGATTCCTCAATCCCGTGGCCGCGGCTGCGGTAATGGCAGCTTCGGCATTGTTTGTAGTCTTCAACAGCTTGCGGCTGCGTAACTTCGGGAACGCAAACCGCAGCGCGAATCGTCGCTTACTCGGCCGTTTGGCCGAGCCATGGGTTGAATTGCTAACCATTATCCGATGGATGAGCAGGCGGCGGTGACATCGCGCCCGGCTCAGCGGTCGACGGTCTCACGCGGTAATGCCAGATCCGGCCATGGCGCATCTCTGGAATACCCTGCGCGCGAGCCGAATCGTGCCTTACCAAACGCGGGCGGTCGTCCTGGTCGTAAAGGACAACCGCATGCCATGGCGTGGTCCAGCCGCTGTCGCACTCCGCGGACGGAATGAGGCTCACGCCGAACTTGTCTGCACCCAGTGGCTGCGGGTGGATCGACAGTCGAACCGCACGCGGCATCCGGCTGTGGATGATTGCTCCCCATGCCTTGGACCGCGCCAACACGCGGTAGGCGCGCCGTCTTGCTTCGCGCTGTTGCTGGGAAGAGGTCGCGGTGCTCTCTCCGGCATCTTCGCGCAGGAATCGCGACATTCCCCGGATGACCCGCGCAACTTCATGTTCGGTCCGGGCTTGGCGGCGAAGGCCTTCAATAGAGCCCATCCATCCCCGCTCGAGACGCGCGCGTTTGGTGTCGATCTCGTCGGTGCCCCACATGTCCTCCAGATCGAATGTTTCTAGGCTACCGAGGGATTCGTTCCGCATCATTCTTCTGAGATCGTCTTTGTAGCGGGCGACTGTGCCGTCGGCGACACCGATGACGTCGGCGAATACGTGACCGTCCGAGCAGATCGTCAGTCGGGCACCGGGAGCATAAACACCTGCGACTTCATCACATAGACGTTGCAGCGTCCTTAGCGCCAACCGCTCACCTTCGTCGGGCAGTGCTCCAGCCACCTTGTTCGGATTCGGCGACTTGCAGGGAAATGCGGGTAACGCGAACTCGATGGGCTCGTCCCCGAGGAGGAAATCAAGAATCCGTATCCATTGAGGCCGCAGCCCGACCCATGGCGGGACCGCGCGTGAATCGGACCCGTGCTCAGCGAGGTCTTCACCAGCGAACACGCGCCGATACCTGAGGAGGATCTCAATAATGGAATCGGCTAATGCGGCGGCCTTCGCGGTACTGGACTGGTATTCGGCCAGACTCGCAGCAGTCACGGGCGGCCCAGCTTCCGCGAATAAGTAGCTGGCAGCGAGCTAACGGCTCGGGTCAACGGCGCGGTCGACCAGTGCAGCTCATCACGACGCGCGGAGAGCGCAACGTCGGGCAATCGAGTCAGCAACGCGTGCAGTGCTTCACACAGTTCAAGGCGGGCGAGTGCTGCGCCTGGGCAGGCGTGCGGACCGAAGCCAAACGCCAAATGCGGATTTGGCTCTCGGTCGATATCGATGTCGTCGGGAGCCGGAAAAACCCGAGGATCCCGGTTGGCTGCCCCGAGCGACACGATGACCGAGTCACCAGCGGGGACGGCCGTTCCGAACAGATCTGTAGCTGTGTCGAGGAAGCGCCAGGTGGTCAGTGAAAATGCGCTGTCGTGGCGCAGAAGTTCCTCGACCGCGCGCTGCAGATCCGTGGGCCGGGTCTGCAGCCGCTCAACGAGTTCCGGGACTTCGAACAGATCCAGCAGGCACAGTTGCAATTGCGCGGACACCGGATCTTGGCCGGCGACGAGTAGTTGGAAGATCATCGAATCGCGTTCTTGCGTGGTGATCTCACCGGTGTCGGCAGCACTCACGACATTTCTTAGGATGCTTTCGTCGTCGCCGCAGTCTCGAGTGATCGCGACGACCTCGGCGATGTAGTCCTGCAGTTCCTGCAGCCGCCTCGCGTAAACTGCTCGATCCGGGTGCTGCGGCCCGACCGGCGCGACGACCGAGCCCCACGCTCGATCGAACTTATCGCGCAACTGCGGCGGCAAACCGATCGCGCGCGCCACCGCCAGGAGCGCCAGGGGTGCGGTCAAAGCCGATACCAGATCCACTGTCGCCGGCCCCGACACCGGGTCAGGGAATTGATCGATGAGATCGTCTATGTAGGAACGTATCTCGGTGCGCAGCAATTCGGTACGCCGGGACGACAGGGGGCCGGCGACCAAGCGGCGCATACATTGATGGCGCTCGCCATCGACATGGAGAAGATGGACCTGAAGCTCAGAATGCTGCGGTTCCGGCATGATCGACGCATTCGCGAGAAAATAGGGATTTGCCCTGGTGTGCTCCTTTCCCAGCCGGGGGTCTGTGCAAGCTCGACGGGCCGCGTCGTGCCCGGTGATGAGCCAGGCATGCACCGCGGGAAATTGAACCGGATGCACTGATCCGGAGTTGGTGAGATCACGAAACAACCGGTAGGGGTCCTGGTGATAGCTACCGCCGTCCAGCCGAACGCGTGCCACGGCTGGGTCGGGAGCTCCGCAAAGCTCTTCGTGTAGTGGACTCGTCCCCGATGACATTCGTGGGCGCCTTTCCGTCGCTTTTCTTCAATTTGCTTATTTATCAGACTGGTTCGAGGTGACGCCGTCGACGAAGGAGTAACCGGGTCCGGCCGGTGACGTCGTCGCGTATCAACGAGCCGTCCACTCCGAAGACATCCCGAAGGGTCTCCGGGCTAAACGCGTGTTCGACGGTGCCGACGCTATGGACGCGTCCCTGATGAAGAACAACAACCTTTGCCGCATACTGGGCGGCCAGATCAAGGCTGTGCAGCGCCGCAATGACGCTAACGTCAAGTGCCGAACAAAGTTCGAGCACGTCGATTTGATGCTGTGGATCCAGGTGATTGGTCGGCTCGTCGAGCACCAGAATCTGTGGTTGCTGGGCAAGTGCGCGAGCGAAGAGGACGCGCTGGCGTTCACCACCGGAAAGCGTTGAGACGGCACGATCCGCCAGTGTGTGGCACCGGCATCGACGCAAACAATGTTCGATGATCTGTTCATCACGTGAGCTGAGCCGACCGAATGCTCCAAGGTGTGGAGAACGCCCTAAGCCGACGGCTTCGCGGACGGTGAAGTCGTATCCGCCATGATGCTCTTGTCCAAGCACGCCAATATTGCGCGCAATGTATTTATGCCCCAGCGCGTTCCACGCGTCGACGCCGTCAAGGAGAATCCGTCCCGAACATGGTCGCAGGGCGCGATACACAGTCTTGAGGAGTGTGGATTTTCCGCTGCCATTGGGCCCGACCACGGCTACGAATTCGCCTGGATCGACCGTGAACTGAGCATCAACGATCGCCGGGCGGTGCGGATAGCCCGCCGCGATGTTGTCGATCGCCAATTTCACGCCAGACCCACCGTGCCAGTCCGGTTGCGGCCCAAAATGCCCACGAACACCGGCACTCCGATCGCCGCCGTCAGGATGCCGATTGGCAGCTCGCTCGGAGCTAACACGATTCGCGCTGCCGTATCAGACCACACCATGAGCAATGCCCCGAGCAGGGTGGTGGCTGGAATCGAGCGGCGATGGTCGGCGCCGACCAACAGTCGGGCAAGGTTGGGTATGACCAGTCCGACAAAGCCGATCGTTCCTGAAACCGCGACCGCGGTTCCGGTCAGCACGGTGATGACACCGAGTAACACCAGACGTGCCAGGTGCGTGTTGAGTCCAAGTGCCGCGGCGGCATCGTCACCGAGTACCAGCAGATTCAATCTCCTGCTCAGCATCACCGAGGCGATGCAGACGGCGGCTACCACCGCGGCGCACAGGATCGCCAACGGCCAGCGTGCGCCTGCGATGCTCCCGAGCAGCCAGAACAACACCTGCTGTTGGGCATCCGACCGCCGCGTGTGTAGCAGCAGAAATGAGGCCAGCGCCATAAGAAACTGACCGACGGCGCATCCGGTCATCACCAGCTTTCCGGGCACCAGTTGGCTCGAGGACCTGGATAAGCAGAAGACCAGCAGCGCGGTGAGCACCGCCCCGGCGACGGCCGCACACGGGACGGCGAGCATGCCGACACCCAATGCACCCGTGGTGGTGACGACCAGTATTGCGCCCACGCTCGATCCCGACGAGAGCCCGAAGATGAAGGGGTCGCCCAAGGGATTACGGATCAGGGCTTGGCTTAGCAGACCGGCCAACGCTAGGCCCGCCCCTACCGCGACAGCCTCCAGCACCCGGGGAGCGCGCAACTGCCAGATGATGAAATCATCTGGCACCCAACGGGTTCGACCTCCGCAGAGATGCGTGGCCAGCACGCGTGCCACGGTGGCCGGCGAAATCCAGATCGTGCCCACGCCAATCGAAACCACCATCGATGCCACCGTCGCCGCCAACATCAGCGACGTCAGCGCCCAAGGCGGCACTCTCGCCCACGCGGCTGGTGCGCGGTCCTCACCATGATGTGTTTTCACGCCGGGGGTTCCCGCAGCACCCGGGCCACGCGCGCCACGGCCTCACCGTTGAGCACGCTGGGTGACAGCGTAATGCTCTGCGGCACAGCAACCAGCCGCGCCTTGCGCACGGCGGTCGTGGCGGCCAGGACGGGGCTTTCGCGGATCGAGGCCATCAGTTCCTCGTCGCTGGTCGGTGCGAAGCCGGTCAGGACGACGATGGCCTGGGGGTCGCGTGTGACTATCGCTTCGGAACTGATACTGACGAAATCCATGTCGATGTCGTCGGCGATGTTGCGACCGCCGGCCAACGCGATCACACCGTTGGCCAAACTCCGTGCGCCTTGGGTCAAAATGGGCTGCCCCGCGATGGGCGCGGCTGACAGAACAAGAACACGTACGGGGTCGGCGTCGGGCGCCGGCCGGATGCGGTCGAGCTCGCGACGGATGCGTTCGTTGAGCTCGTTGCCGCGCCAGGTGACGTTGAGAAGCTCGGCCGCCTCGTCGATGAATGTTGTGGTGGCCGATAGATCGGTGACCGGCCCCGAATCTGAGGAGCTCTGGCAAGCCACGATCACCTGTGCCCCGGCTTCGTGGAGCTGCCGCACCGTGGGAGTGCCGTCGAAGCCGCCGAAGCTGTATAGCGACACCCCCACGACGAGGTCGGGTTTCGCGTTGATTACCGATTCGGCGGAGCCGCGCTGTGCGTCGATCACCGGGATGCGGGTCAGTTGACTTCTTTGCGGTTCGGCGAATGCGTCGAAGAAGTCCGGACTGGCCGTGCCGACGATGCGATCACCCACACCCAGCTCGGTGAGGATGGCCGCAGCTCCGCCGTCCATCGTCACAATTCGTCGCGGAGGTACTGAAAACGACGGCGCTACAGGGCACGGCGGTGCCTGCGGATGTACACGAGTCGATTCCGACGTGTTCGAACCGGCCGCATCGCGCACGCCGTTCGACGAGCACGACGACAGGACGCACGCCAGAACCATTACCCCCGCGGCGAGCCGTGCTGTCAATTGAATTCGCTTGCCAGAATGATTGATTGACATCAACAACACGGCCCGCCGGTGGCTCGCGTGCTCCGGTGTCGCGACGCCCCGAGCGCGACGCTGCCCGCGAAGGCGGTGGTACCCGCCAGCAACACGGGTGCCATTGGAGCAGACCAGTGCATCGCCCCCACCGCGCAGGCCGGACCTGCCGCGAACCCGAGGTTGCGGGCCAGCTGACTGGTGCCGCTGAGGATCGCACGTTCGGTCATCGTCTGAGCCCGGCCGAACAGCATCGCTTGGGTCGGAGCCCCGTACAGCCCCATGCCCATACCCGCCAACGCGAGTCGCCAACCGGTCTGGCCCGGCGTCCAGGCGGCCGGCATAGCAAGGAAGAGCAGAGCGGCGATTCCCACGATTACACCGCCCGCGCACGCCACCGTGCCGGCGGACAGCCTGTCCGCAAGGCGTCCGCCGATAACGCCGGAAACAGCCATCGTCAGCGGAAATACCATCAGTGCCGTACCCGTGCCGACGGCGCCCATGTGATTGGTGGCGTCTTGCATGGTTACCGAAACGGTGTAGGTCAATACGGCAAACCCCAAAGCCAACAAGGCAATCGCCGCGTGGATGGACCTCGTCTCGGTGTGCTGCAGCACCTCACTTTGACTTCTCCCAAAAGCCCTCAGCCACAACATCATCAGCGCCATACCCGCCACAGTGGCCAGCACCGCTGACCACCCGTCCGCGAGACCGCCAATCGCAAGCAACAGCAAGGTGATTGCCCCAGCACTGATCACCGCACCTGTGCCTTCCCGACGCCAGGAGAACGTCGCGCCGGCCGGGTGGCCGGCGCTCGGCAGACGGGTTGAAGCGGACGCAAAGAGTGCAAGCGCGAATACGCATATGGGAACATGCAGTAGGAAGACGGCGCGGTAGTCGAAATGGGCCGTCAGTAGCCCGGCGGCGGCCGCGCCGACGGCGGCGCCGAGCGGGCCGCTGACAACGGGCACGCTCATTGCACGACCCAAATACGCCGGCGGTGCAGCGGTTGCAGCGAGTAAGGGCATCTGGACCAACAATGCCGAGGCGAACACCCCCTGGGCGACTCGAGCCGCGACCAACCAGGGCATCGAATCGGCGACCGCGCAGATCGCTCCGGACACGGTGAACAAAATGATGGTGGTAGGCACCGCGATTCGCATGCTGACCGATGTGAATAGCGATCCAAAGAACAGCAGCAGCGCCGCCACTGGGATCTGGTAGCCCAACAGTACAAGCGCGGCCACCGCAGCCGAGGTGTCGAAGGCTTTCATCACCGAGGGGACGACGACGGTCGCCACGTTACCGTCGGCCATGGCCACGAAGGACATCGCTCCGGCGACGGCCACCATGAGCCAGTTAACGCCCTCGAGTTCCGTTTCGATCCGCGATTCTCGCATGCTGCGCAAATTTCCCCTCCTCATTGAAACACGTTCGGAAGCACTGGATTAGCAGCGGCGATTACGCGTCGTCGACGCCCCAGGTCCGGGGTAGCAACGGCATGGTTTGGTCTTCGTCGGCGCGGGTGGACTCGTAGATCAACCCACGGGGTTCACGTCTTACGCGGGTGGCACCCGAGTCACCCAGTGAGCCGGATCCCGTTGCGGACGCCCATGATTCGCGATGCCTCGATAGCCCCTCGTCGGCCTCGCACTCCAGGTACTCATACCGGTGTGCGTGATCGGGGATTTTGGTCTTTGTTCGCGAGCGCTCTTTGGACGTTCCAGCAGCGCAGTTGGCAGACTGTGCGGCGCTGCTGGGTACGGCGGACGCCATCGCGTTGGTGGCCGCGGGGCCCAGCCAACCGCCAGGATCTGGACTGCCGGCGGCCGCATAAAGCGGCAGCGCGTGGGGTGACGGCGGTGGCGCTGACGGTGCCGTGGTTGCAGGGTGGACCGGACTCGGCTGAGGAGGTGGAGGGGTCCCGGGAGACCCCGCGAAAGCGGGCGCGGTGATCACCGGTGGCAGCGGGTTGACAGCGGGCGGGTTAGGGACGGCCTGGACCGGCGCGGCAGCAGGAGCTGCCTGGATGCCCGGGGGGGTAGCGCCGTGGGCTCCCAGCCCCCCAAGGCCCGCGGCGGCGAGGAGAGCCCCGGGGGCTACCAGTGGGAGCAAATAGGATGCGGCCAGTATCAGTAACTGACTCGCATGCACGAGAGCCATCGAGGCATAGGCGAGGACGAGGAAGAAGTTCCCGATGCTCGGATGCAGGAACAAGTTCGGGATCAGCTGGAAGAGCAGAGTCTTCAAAGTGCTCAAGAGCGCGTTCAAGATCTGCTCAGGAGTAAAGCTCGAGGGATCCAGTAGCCATTTTATGAGGAACTCGAACTGCTGCAGCAGGGTTTGGAAGAGCCACACGATCTGGTTCCAGAAGCCATCCGGCGGCGTCGGGGGCCCCATGTTATCGCCCATGCCGGACGAAGCCGGATCGTCCATGGCGAGAATGCGAGGTGCTGGCGTCACGACCGGTACCGAGGCCAACGCCAGGGCAGATGCGGCTTGGTAAACAGACATCGTTTGCGCAGCTTGGATCCACATTCGGGCATAGTCTGCTTCGTTGACAGCAATCGGGATCGTGTTGATGCCAAAGAAATTGGTGCCGACCAACGTGGCGTGTAGGGCGTGGTTGGCAGCCAATTCCGGCAGGGTCGGCATTGCGGAGGCCGCGACGAGGTAATCGGCCGCTGCCGTGTCGTGTGCCGCGGCGGTCGCGGCACTATCGGCGGCGGTCTGCTCGAGCCACGCCAGGTAGGGGCCGTGGGCCCAGAGGTAGCGGTCGCCGGTCGGACCCTGCCATGAGGTCGTGTATGTCGTGGCAAGCAGGCTACTCAACTCGGTCGCGGCCTGGGCGTATTGATCGCTCAGCTGTTGCCACTGCGCCGCTGCCGCAAGCAACGGTCCCGGACCCGGGCCGGTGTCCAGCAGGCTCGAATGCACCTCCGGCGGAAAAGCCATCCATATGGGCGATGTCACACTGCGTGCCTCCTCGCGCGATGGCCTACGGCCTCGCCTGAGCTAACTATATATAATCTAACTAATCACATAACCTCGGTGCGATGAGGTCACTGACGTTCCAGTGAGTAGTCGGTGCGGCAGATGGAAAAGTTCCCAACATACGCGGTAACTTAGCCAGGCCCCATTAATTCTAGGCCTTTTCAGGAATAGAATGCGTGGTACTGTGCGCAGGCATGCGCACTGATGGAGACACTTGGGATATCACAACCGGCGTAGGTGCAACGGCACTTTTCGTCGCTGCTGCCCGCACCCTGGAGGCCCGCAAACTCGAGCCGCTCGCTGTTGACGAGTACGCGGAGCTCTTCTGTCGCGCCGCAGGAGGTGAATGGGCGCAGCTCGCCGACGGGGCCGCGCCTCTTCACAAGCTGCGCAGCAATGACTTCGGCCGGCACTTCGTGAACTATCAAGGCGTGCGGACAAGGTATTTCGACGACTTCTGTGTCGCCGCGATCGCGGCCGGGGTGCACCAAGTCGTGATTCCGGCTGCCGGCCTGGATTCTCGCGCCTACCGTCTGGCGTGGAACCCTGACACCGTAGTGTTCGAGCTGGACCAACCACTAGTGCACGCGTTCAAACGAAGAGTCTTGACGTCGACTGGGTCGGTTGCGCGGGCCATCCGGCGTGAGGTCGCGGTTGACCTGCGTAACGACTGGGCTAAGCCGTTGCACGTCAATGGTTTTGACGCCGCGCAGCCTACAGCATGGCTAGTCGAGGGGCTGTCGATGTATCTGGGCGGTGATGCTCAACGGCAACTCTTCGACGCCATCGCCGCTTTGTCCGCACCCGGTAGCATGCTCGCGATTGAGCAGATGGCAGTTCTGCCAGATGTGGTGCTGGACAGATTGTTCGACGACGCGACCGAACGCGACGACGATGGAGAGTTGAGGTTCCTGTCGCTGATCTACACCCAGCGACGCGATGAGGCCGCCACATGGTTTCGTTGCCACGGCTGGCACGTCGAACGCACCGAGCTGCTGGACCTGTTGAACGTCCATGACCGGCCAACGCCAAAGATAGGCCGACATGCCTGGTTCACGTTCAATGCACTGAGTCTCGTCACCGCCGTGAGAGCAGATAGCTCGTTGCGCACGGTTCCTCAAATGGAATCCTTGCATTAGCTTTTGCAACATGGTCACTATGCCCGTGCTGGACGGCGTCCAACACCGATACGTAGAACTCGGCGACGGTGTGACAATCCACTTCGCCGACGCGGGTCCGGCCGACGGGCCGGCCGTCATGCTGGTGCACGGATTTCCGGAAAACTGGTGGGAGTGGCACGAGCTGATCGGGCCGCTCGCCGCCGACGGGTACCGGGTGTTGTGTCCGGACCTGCGTGGCGCCGGCTGGAGTTCGGCGCCCCCCTCGCGCTATCTGAAGTCCGAGCTGGCCGAGGATCTCGCCGGCGTGCTGGAGAAGTTGGGCGTTGAGAAGGTGAAGCTCGTCGCCCACGACTGGGGCGGGCCCGCCGCGTTCATCATGATGCTGAACCACCCGGAGAAGGTGACCGGATTCTTCGGCGTGAACACTGTCGCGCCGTGGGTGAAGATCAATCTGGCTGCCGTCCGCGACCTCTGGCGATTCTGGTATCAGATTCCAATGTTGTTGCCCGTCATCGGGCCCCGGGTGATCAGCGATCCGAACTCGCGATATCTGCGAATGCTGGGTTCGTGGGTCGGCGGCGGATTCTCGTTGCCCGAGGACAGCGTCCGGCTGTACAGCGACTGCATGAACGAGCCCGGACATGCCGAGGCCGGTTCGCGGTGGTATCGCAGCTTCCAGACCACGGAGATGCGCGCCTGGATGCGCGGCGAGTACAACGACCGTCGTGTCGAGGTACCTGTCCGCTGGCTCAGCGGTACCGACGACCCGGTGGTCACGCCCCGACTATTGGACGGATACGCCGACCGGATCAGCGATTTCAGGGTCGAGCTGGTCGACAACGTCGGGCACTGGATCGTCGCACAGCGTCCCGAGCTGGTGCTGGATCGACTGCGAAAATTCCTTAAGGCTTGACCAGGATCCGGATCGGATTGCCGTCCGCGCGCTCGAGCATCTCGATGCCCGTCTCGATGTCTTCGAGCGCCACGACCCTGCTGATCGAACGTGAAAGATCAAGGCGCCCAGCAGAAACCAGCTTCGCCAAGGTTTCGATGTCGACGTTCTGGTAGCCGAGGTGGCCGAGCACCTGCTTGTGGGCCAACCCGAACATGGCGGTGGGCCCGATGGTCGGTGATTCCGCGCTCATGCCCACGCTGATCAGCCGGCCGCCGGGCCGCAGGCAGTCGAGAGCCTGCTCGAAGGTCACCTTCAATCCGACGGCGTCGAAGGCGACGTCGAGTTTGCGTCCGCCGTTGGCTTCGGCGATCTTGTCGCGCAGATCGTCGTCGCGGGTGTCGAACGCGTAGTCAGCGCCGAGCTCGACGGCCCGGTCCCGCACGGCCGGACTGATGTCGAGTGCGATCACCGGTACGGCCCCGACCAACCGCGCGAGCTGCACGATATGGGTCCCGACCCCGCCCACGCCCCAGACGCCGACCGCCTCGCCGACCGCGACTCTGCCCGTCCGCACGACCGCGCCGTACGGCGTCGACACCGCGTCGGCCAGGATTGCCGCCTGCTCCAGCGAGACGTTCTGCGGCACACGCGTCAGGCCGGCTGCCTGGGCCACCGTGTATTCGGCCCAGGCACCGTCGTAGGCGAAGGCCATCAACTGAATCCGAAGGCAGTTGGCGGTGTCGCCGCGACGGCAATTCGCGCATCTCTGGCACGGTCGGCCGGCCGCGACCACCACCCGGTCGCCCTCGGCCCAGTCCGTGACCTCTGGACCCAATTTCGCGATCGTGCCCGAGGCCTCGTGGCCCTGGGTCACCACCGGCACCTGGGCGGGGAAGGTCCCGTTGATCAGGCTCAGATCCGAGTGGCAGATCCCGCAGAACGCCACCTTGACCAGAACTTCGCCCGGACCTGGTTCCGGAATCGGGACATCTTCCAGGACAACCGTTTTGGTATCGGCGTAGAAGCGCTCGGCGCGCATCGTCGACGTCATGCCGTGGTGCTACTCGACGCCGATCGTGACTTCGGTCGACTTGATGAACACCGTCGCGGGCTGACCGACCTTAAGGCCGAGATCGACTGCTGCGTCCTTGGTGACCGAGGACGTGACGATTTGATCGCCGCCGTCGAGCTTGATCTTCACGACCGCCATCACGGTCCCGAGGTCAACCTCGGTGATGGTCCCTTTGAGCTGGTTTCGAGTGGATAGCCGCATCGCAGTCCTTACATGTCTAGGGGTGCGATGAGCCTAACCCGGCGTCTAATAGCGGGGCCCGAGCAGTGCGATGCTCGCGTCGACGGCCGGTTCGACGATCTCGCGGACCGGCTTTCCGTCTTCGACGGCAAGCGCGGTCAATTCGCGCAGCCCGCCCAGCAAGATCACGGACAGCGGCGGGGTCAGCGGCGGCAGGTCGGCACGCTGGAACCCGGGACTGTCGCTGAGGTCGATCAGCAAGTCGGACAGCAGCTGTATGCCGCGGCGCTGAACCGGGCGGCCGACGGGCCCCAGCGAGGGGAGCTCACGAATCCAGCTCAACGTAATGGCCGGTCGCGCTTCGATGTGCGCGACGTAGGCCTCGACGGCCTGACGGATCTGCCGGTGCCAGTCGGTCTCGGGATCGACGGCCGCGGCGATGCTCTCGCCGAGCTTCTCGATATCGGCGGCCAATAGCTCGAGGAAGCACTCTTCCTTGCTGGCGAATTGGTCGTAGAACGTGCGCTTGGACGTGCGCGCGTGGCGCACGACGTCGGCGACGGTGCTGGCGCGGTAGCCCCGCTCGGTTATCGAGGTGGCCAAGCCGTCGAGCAATCGGAGCCGAAAGGGATCTTGTACAACCGCGACATCAACCGCTGTCGCTGTCGTCGCGGATGGCATCGTCGACGGCCCTTTCGGTCCATACACCCTTGTCAGGTTCGGTACTACAGAGTACCGTACATGGAAAGCTCTGTGGTACACCGCGGTACCAACCTATCCAGGGTAGATGTTTGGGAGCATGACGACATGAGCGAAGTAGTCACCGCCGCAGCGCCGGCCTCCGTCGTTCGGCTGCCGCCGACGGCGCGCATCCCAAAGCTGCTACAGGGCTTTGGTTTTGCGATGTCGCGGCGATCGATGATGCAGCGCCTCTCGCGCCGCTACGGCAACGTCTTCGCGCTGAAGCTGCCGATGTGGGGCCACGTCGTCATGGTCAGCGACCCGCAGCTGGCCAAGCAGATCTTCACCACCAGCCCCGACGAGCTCGGGAACATTCAGCCGAATCTGAGCAGGCTGTTCGGGTACGGCTCGGTGTTCGGACTCGAGGGCGACGACCACCGTTGCCGCCGACGATTGCTGGCCCCGCCGTTCCACGGCAAGAGCATCAAGAACTACGAATCCATCATCGAGGAAGAGACGCTGCGCGAGAGCGCCGGTTGGCCGCAGGACGAGTCGTTCGCGACGCTGGCGCCGATGATGCGGATCACGTTGAACGCGATCCTGCGCGCGGTGTTCGGGGCCGATGGCGCCGAGCTCGACGAGCTGCGCCGACTCATACCGCCGTGGGTCACGCTCGGCTCACGCCTGGCGGCGCTGCCGAAGCCGAAGCGGGACTATGGCCGGTTCAGCCCGTGGCACCGGCTGGACGAGTGGCGGCGCCAGTACGACAACGTTATCGAGAAGCTGATCGCCGCCGAGCGGGCGGACCCGAACTTCACCGACCGGGCCGATGTGCTCGCGCTGCTGCTGCGCAGTACCTATGAAGACGGTTCGGCCATGTCGTACAAGGAGATCGGGGACGAGCTCCTCGCGCTGCTGGCCGCGGGTCACGAGACCACCGCGTCAACGCTGGCGTGGGCATTCGAGCGGATCAGCCGGCACCCGCAGCTGCTGGCTCAGCTCGTCGAGGAGGCCGACGGGACCGGCGAAGGCGATGGCGAGCTGCGCCAGGCGACGATCCTGGAGGTCCAACGGGCCAGGACGGTAATCGATTTCGCCGGCCGCCACGTCTACCCGGAGACCTATCGGCTGGGCGAGTGGGTGATTCCGCGCGGGTATTCGATCATCGTCGGAATCGCGCAGATCCACGACAATCCCGACGTATTCGCCGATCCCGGTCGTTTCGACCCGCAGCGCTTCATCGCAAACAAACCGTCGGCGTTGTCCTGGATTCCGTTCGGCGGGGGGACTCGCCGGTGTGTGGGTGCGGCGTTCGCCAACATGGAGATGGACGTGGTGCTTCGAACGGTGTTGCGCCACTTCACCATTGAAACGACGAATGCCCCGGACGAGCCCTGGCACTCCCGTGGGGTCGCGTTCACGCCGAAGCGCGGCGGCCGGGTCGTGCTGCGGCGGCGCTAAGCGGAAGCGCGCCGCGGCAGCTTCCAGCCGGGACGGATGAAGTGGCAGGTGTACCCGCTGGGGAAGCGCTCCAGGTAGTCCTGGTGCTCGGGCTCGGCTTCCCAGAAGTCGCCGGCGGGACTGACCTCGGTCACGACCTTGCCGGGCCATAGCCCCGACGCCTCGACGTCGGCGATCGTGTCCAGCGCGATCTGCTTCTGCTCGTCGTCGACGTAGAAGATCGCCGATCGGTAGCTCTTGCCGCGGTCGTTGCCCTGCCGGTCCTTGGTGGTCGGGTCGTGGATCTGGAAGAAGAACTCCAGCAGCGTGCGGTAGTCGGTGACGCTGGGGTCGAAGACGATCTCGACCGCCTCGGCGTGGGTGCCGTGGTTGCGGTACGTCGCGTTGGGCACGTCACCGCCGCTGTACCCGACCAGGCTCGAGATCACGCCCGGCTGCTTGCGGATCAAGTCCTGCACGCCCCAGAAGCAGCCGCCGGCGAGGATCGCCTTTTGCGTGTTCGTCATGTCATCGCCTCGTTTCGCTCGGACCGAATGGTCGCAATCTCCCTCCGATTATCCTGATGTTCGCCACGGGGTACACCCGCGAAGCGAAGCCCTCGACAAACCGCGGTAGAACGTGTTCTAGTTTTGGCGTGAGCAGCCCGCAATTCTCCCGCAGCGAACTCGCCGACGCGTTCGCGCAATTCGAGGCGACCGTCGACGCCGCGGCGCGATCGCACGACTGGGACGCCTGGGTCCAGCACTACACTCCCGACGTCTTGTACATCGAACACGCGGCGGGCACGTGGCACGGTCGCGACGAGGTGCGTACGTGGATCAGCCGCACAATGGGCAGTTTTCCGGGCAGCCACATGGTCGCGTTTCCGTCACTGTGGTCGGTCATCGACGAGCCGACCGGTCGCATCATCATGGAGCTGGACAACCCGATGAAGGACCCCGGTGACGGGACCGTCATCGGCGAGACGAACATCTCGATCATCACCTACGCGGGCGACGGTCTGTGGCGTCAGCAGGAAGACATCTACAACCCGCTGCGCTTCGTTCAGGCCACGCTGAAGTGGTGCCGCAAGGCCCAGGAACTCGGCACTCTCGACGAGGACGGCGCGCGCTTCCTGGAGCAGTACGGCGCCGCCAAGTGACCGCCAAGCCCAAACTCGTCATCGGCGCCAACGGTTTTCTGGGCTCGCATGTGACCCGCCAGCTCGCCGGCGATGGTGCGCAGGTGCGAGTGATGGTGCGCGAGGGCGCGAACACCCGCTCCATCGACGACCTCGACGTGACCCGCTTTCAGGGCGACGTCTTCGACACCGCCACCGTCCGCGAGGCGATGGACGGCGTCGACGACGTCTACTACTGCGTCGTCGACACCCGCGCGTGGCTGCGTGACCCGGCGCCGCTGTTTCACACCAACGTCGAGGGGGTGCGCAACGTCCTCGACGTGGCCGTCAACCAACCCCTGCGCCGGTTCGTTTTCACCAGCACTTACGCGACCGTGGGCCGACGGCACGGTCACGTCGCGACCGAAGACGATGTGATCGCCTCGCGTGGGCTGACGCCCTACGTGCAGTCCCGGGTGCAGGCCGAGAACTTGGTAATGCGCTACGTCGCCGACGCCGGGTTGCCCGCGGTGGCGATGTGCGTTTCCACCACCTATGGCGATGGGGACTGGGGCGGCACCCCGCATGGCGCCTTCATCGCGGGCGCGGTCTTCGGCAAGCTGCCCTTCCTGATGAACGGCATTGCGCTGGAGGTCGTCGGCGTCGACGACGCGGCCCGGGCGATGATTTTGGCCGCCGAGCACGGCCGCATCGGGGAGCGCTACCTGGTCTCCGAGAAGATGATGGCGCTCAACGATTCGATCCGGATCGCGGCCGACGAGGCCGGCGTTGCGCCGCCGCAACGCGCGATCTCCGTCCCGATGCTCTACGCCCTGGCCGCCGCGGGCACGCTGAAGGCCAAGCTCACCGGTACGGACGCCCAACTCAGCCTTGCATCGGTGCGGATGATGCGCGCCGAAGCGCCGGTGGACAGCAGCAAGGCGAAACGGGAGCTGGGCTGGGAGCCGCGTCCGGTCGAGGAATCGATCCGCGAGGCCGCCCGGTTCTGGGCCGCGATGCGCTCCCCTCGGACGGCGGCGCAGCCCGAATAGGCTCGGCCTCATGGACCGGATTCGCGTCGATCTGAGCGGGCCACCGCAGACGATGCTGGCCACGCTGTACGCCAAGGCATTGGACGCGGACGCGCCCAATTCGATCCTGCGCGATCGCTACGCCAAGGCAGCTGTGGATCGCATCGAATACGACTGGGCGGCAACGACCATCGATGCGCGGCGCGCCCCGTCGGTTGCCATTCGCAGCGCGCACTTCGACAACTGGGCTCGCCAGTTTCTGGCCGTGCACGACGAAGCCGCCGTGCTGCATGTGGGCTGCGGCCTGGACGCCCGGGTGTACCGGCTGGGCCCGGGCCCGGGCGTGCGGTGGTACGACGTCGACTACCCCGACGTGATCGGCCTGCGGGACCAGGTCTACCCGCAACGGGCCAACTACCGGATGCTGGCGGCCTCGGTGACCGATCCGGCGTGGCTGGACGAAATCCCCGCCGACCGTCCGGTGCTGTTCCTCGGCGAGGGTCTGACCATGTACCTGACCAAGGACGACGGGCTGGCGCTGCTCCGTCGCGTCGTCGATCGATTCGAATCGGGCGAACTGCAATTCGACGCGTTCAACACGTTCGGCATTCGCACGCAGGCGATCAATGCCGTCGTCCGGCGCTCCGGTTCGACGCTGCACTGGGGCATCGACGGGCCCAGCGACATCGTCGAGGCCGTTTCTGGGGTTCGCGTCCTGGCCTGGGAATCGGTCTTCGACAGCGCTACGTTCGAGCTGGTTTCCCCGTATGTGCGCTGGATAGGCAGGGCGATGGCGGCGGTTCCGGCGTTGCGCTACATGTCGCAATACCATCGCTACGCGTTCGGTCCGGTCGAAGCGGGGAAGTCCTGCGCGCCTGACGGTGTTGCACCGGTACGTCTGAGGAGGAACAGCATGGCCCACAAGGAAATCTTGGAACCCAACGCCGGGCACCCGATCACCATCAGCCCGACCAAGGGGCGTGTCCAGGTTCGCGTCAACGGCGAGCTCATCGCGGACACCACCGCGGCGCTCGAACTGAAGGAAGCCACTATCCCTGGGGTCCAATATATTCCGCTGGACGACGTGGTCCAGGAGCGATTGACCCGCACCGAGACCGTCAGTTACTGCCCGTTCAAAGGTGACGCGAGCTATTACGCGGTCACCACTTCGGCGGGTGACACCGTCGAGGACGTGATCTGGACCTACGAGCAGCCGTACCCCGCGGTGGCCGAGATCGGCGGGCACGTGGCGTTCTACCCCAACAAGGCCGACATCAGCGTCAGCGCTGAATAAGTCATCCGCCCAGCAGTTTGGGGTAGGACCGGGTGTCGCTGTACTCGCGCATCGAGGCGATGCAGCCCTCGCGAGTTTCGAAGATGCACACGAATGGGGTGTCGTACTGCTCGCCGTCGGTGCTGGTGCCGGTGGCGTACGCCTCGACGACCACGGTGTCTCCCTCGTTGATGCACCGCAGCAAATCGATCGTGAGCTCGACGGACTGCTTGCGCCGGTCGGTTGCGCGCCGTAGCGCTTCCTTGTCGCAGGACTCGCGGGTGAACAGGCTCCAGTAGCTGAAGTCTTCGGTGAGCAATGCGAAACCTTCATCGAGGTCGCCGCCTTCGCTCAGACTCTGGAGGAACATCCAGGCCAGCTCGGCATTGGGAGCGTCGAACGGCGTCATCACATCGCAATAGTGTCTTGGCAGGTAGTGGGCGGTCAATCAGGAGTGGAAATCCGGAGTCGGCGGTGACGAGCACGCGCACGGTGACATTTCCCGGGGTGGTCAGCTTCGGGCACACCCTGGCGCCACTTCGCCGCGGGCCCCGGGACCCCTGCTGTCGCCTCGCCGTAGACGGCAGTATCTGGCGAACCAGCCTGTTGCCCAGCGGGCCCGTCACAGCGCGCATCAGCCGCGCGGGCGCCGATGCGGCGCACTGCGAGGCCTGGGGCCAGGGCGCGGAGGAATTCCTGGAGCGGCTACCCGCATTGCTGGGCGCCGACGACGACGCCTCGGACTTCGTCCCGACGCACCCGACGGTTGCGCAGGCGCATGCGCGCGTCCCGCACCTGCGGCTGGGCCGTACCGGTCAGGTGCTGGAAGCCCTGATCCCAGCCGTGATCGAGCAGCGGGTGCCGGGCGCCGACGCGTTCTCCTCGTGGCGGGTGCTGGTGTCCAAGTACGGCACGCCGGCGCCCGGGCCGGCGCCGGTCGGCATGCGGGTGCTGCCGTCGGCCGACGTATGGCGAACCATTCCGTCGTGGGAATTCCATCGCGCCAATGTCGATCCGCGGCGGGCCCGGACCGTCGTGACGTGTGCGCGCCGGGCCGACGCGCTGGAGCGGCTGTCGGCACGGCCGGCGGCGCAGAGACGCGAAGCGCTGACGTCACTGCCGGGAGGCGGGGAGTGGACGGCCGCCGAGACCTTACAGCGTGCGTTCGGCGACTACCACATCCCGAAGATGATCGGCTGGACGCTGGTGGGCCACCCGATCGACGACGCGGCGATGCTCGAACTGCTGGAGCCGATGCGACCGCACCGCCACCGAGTGGTCTGCGTGCTCTATGCCAGCGGATTGGCCCTCGAGCCGCGCTGGGGCGCGCGACTGCCAGTCCAGCAAATCCGCGCGCTCTGACCGGCCGGTGTTTTCGAGGCGGACCTTCGGGTACCCGTCGCAACATGACTCAGTTCACTATCCCCGGATTGACCGACAAGCAGGGTACGCGGCTGGCCGAACTGCTGCAAAAGCAATTGAGCACCTACAACGACCTGCACCTGACGCTGAAGCACATTCACTGGAATGTGGTGGGCCCCAACTTTATTGGCGTGCACGAGATGATCGATCCCCAGGTGGACGCGGTTCGCGCGTTCGCTGACGATGTCGCCGAACGCATTGCGGCCCTTGGTGCTTCGCCGGAGGGCACCCCGGGTGCCATCATTCGGGACCGCTCGTGGGACGACTATTCGGTCGGCCGGGACACCGTCCAGGCGCACCTGGCCGCGCTTGACTTGGTCTACAACGGCGTCATCGAGGACATTCGCCAAGCCATCGATGAGACAGACGAACTCGACCAGGTGACCCAGGACCTGTTGATCGGTCAAGCCGGCCCGCTGGAGAAGTTCCAGTGGTTTGTTCGTGCGCATCTCGAGAGCGCGGGTGGAAAGCTGAGCCATGCAGGCTCGACGACCGAGAAGGGCGCCGCGAAAACCGCACGCGCCAAGTCCAAGTAGCTACTGCGGCGCGGCGCGGCGCGGCGCGCGCGTTCGGCTTCGGCGGTCTCTCGAGTGAGCCGCTGCGCCTCGTAAATGGTCACGTTGGTGCGTGACAGCAGCAACGATGCGATGCCCACCGCGATGATCGCTCCGGGCACCACCGAGAACGAGCCGGTCATCTCCGCGACCATGATCATGATGGCCAGCGGGGCGCGCGCGACACTGCCGAAACACGCCATCATGCCGACCACGACGAAGACGCCCGGCCCGTCCGGTATGCCGGGTAATCCGGATAGCTCGCCGAGGCGCCAGATCGCGGCGCCGAGGAAGGCGCCGATCACGATGCCGGGGCCAAACAACCCGCCGGAACCCCCGGTGCCGATCGACAGCGACGTCGCGACGATCTTGGCCAGCGGCAGGACGAGGATGATCCACAGCGGTATGCCCATCAGCGATCCGCGGTCGGCCGCCAGCTGGGCCCAGCCGTAGCCGCTGCTCAGGACCTCGGGGATCAACAGGCCCAGCAGCCCGACCAGAAGTCCGCCCACCGCGGGCTTGAGCACCGGCCCGCCCGGCAGCCGGCGAGTGAGCCGGACCGAGGCGTGAAAGCTCCGGGCGTAGAGGTAGCCGATCGCCGCCGCGACCAGACCGATCACCACGAACCACAGCAGCGGCCAGGTCTTCTCGAAGCGGTACTCGGCGTCGATGTAGCCGAACAGCGGTTCGAAGCCCAGGAACGCTCCGAGCACGGCGTACGCCGTTCCCGAGGTGATGAATCCGGGCAGCAGGCAGCGATAGTCGAAATCGTCGCGGTAGGTGATCGAAGCCGCCAGCACCGCCCCGCCCAGGGGTGCGGCGAAGATCGCGCCGATTCCCGCGCCGATACCCAGCGCCACCGCGATCCGGCCGTCATCGTCGGACAGGCCGAGGCGTCGCGTCAGCAACGAGCAGAAGCCGGCCGAGATCTGTGCCGTTGGGCCTTCGCGGCCGCCCGAACCGCCGGAGCCGATCGTCAAGGCGCTGGCGACCATCTTCACCAGCACCGCCCGAAAGCGGATCGCGCGGGGATCGGTGTGCACCGCCTCGATGGCCTCGTCGGTGCCGTGCCCGGTGGCTTCGGGTGCGAGCTTGGCCACCAGCAGGGCCGACAGCAGCGCCCCGCCGGTCGTCACCAGCGGGACCGCCCACGGGCGCGTGAAACCGGCCGAACCGTGGCTACCGCCCTCGCCCACCGGCGTCGGGATGCGGTAGTCCGCCAGATAGCCGAGCAGGAATTCGCCGGTGTACTTCAGGGCCAGATAGAACACCACCGCGCCCAGGCCCGAGATCACGCCGATCGTGATGCCCAGCAGGAACCACTTGCGCAGGTAGTCGGAGTTTCTGATCGCCGCCCCGAATCGCCCGCCGGCAGCGGCGGCCGGGGCCACCGCGGGCTGGGGCTCGTCCTCGGTCGGCTCCACCGAGCCATCCTATGACAGCGCGGAATAAGCGGACTTCGGTCCGGTTATAC
Source organism: Mycobacterium stomatepiae (assembly GCF_010731715.1). Lineage (NCBI taxonomy): Bacteria > Bacillati > Actinomycetota > Actinomycetes > Mycobacteriales > Mycobacteriaceae > Mycobacterium > Mycobacterium stomatepiae. The sequence continues at coordinate 3,673,728 of NZ_AP022587.1, read as the reverse complement.
GAGTAGTTCTCAATGAAGGAGGTTGATATGCCTGCCATCACCGCAGACACGTTGACATTGCCCCGGGTCGGTGCGGCCACCCCACAGGAGACCGAACGCCCGGTCCGGTCGATCACCACCGGGCCGCGCGGGTACGAGGGTGAGGGGTTCCCGGTGGTCCGGGCATTCGCCGGCGTCAGCGCCGCCGCCCTGGACCCGTTCGTGCACATGGACCAGATGGGCGCGGTGAATTACGAGCCGGGAGAGCCGCGAGGTACCGACTGGCACCCGCACCGCGGCTTCGAAACCGTCACCTACATGATCGACGGCAAATTCGCGCATCAGGACTCACACGGCGGCGGCGGTCTGATCACCGACGGGGCGACGCAGTGGATGACGGCCGGTTCGGGCATCCTGCACATCGAGACCCCGCCCGCCGAGTTGGTCGAAAGCGGCGGCCTCTTCCACGGCGTCCAGCTGTGGGTGAATCTGCCGAAGAAGGACAAGTTCGCCACGCCGCGCTACCAGGCCATCGAGGGTGGCGACGCCGGGTTACTGGCCTCCGACGATGGCGGGGCATTGCTGCGCATCATCGCCGGCGAGATCGACGGTCACGGTGGCCCCGGTGTCACCCACACACCAATCACGCTGGCGCACACAACAATTCAAAACGGGGCCAGGCTGAACATTCCGTGGCGGCGCGATTTCAACGCGCTGGTGTACGTGCTGTCTGGCAGTGGCTCCGTCGGCCCGGTCGGTCATCCGATTCACGAGGGACAGTTGGTTGTGCTCGGGCCCGGCGATCGGATCACCGTTGCTGCTGACTCGGCCAAATCGTCATCGACTTCAGGAATGGACGTACTTCTCCTGGGCGGACAACCGATTCGGGAGCCGGTTTTCCATTACGGGCCATTTGTGATGAACTCGCGCGCGGAATTGGTGCAGGCGTTGGAGGACTACCAGGCAGTAAAGTTTGGCAACATTCCGCCAAATGCGTTAGCGCCTACCCGAACGGGTGGCACACTCTAACGGTGCCGTCAACGGCGAGGCGCCGGCCGGGCCGTCCACCCGCCGCGAAGGCTGACGAGACGCGCAAGAGAATCTTGGGCGCCGCTCGGTTGGTATTCAGTGAAAGTGGCTACGAGGGAGCTACGTTCCAGGCCATCGCGGTGCGCGCGGACCTCACCCGGCCGGCTATCAACCACTACTTCTCCAGCAAGCGACTGCTGTATCGAGAAGTGCTGAGCCTTACCTCCGAGCAGCTCTTCGGCGCCGGCATAGCACAGGCGGAGCTCGAGACCGGCTTGATGGCGAAGCTGACCGGATTCATCTCGGCGGCGGTGGCAACGAATGCCGAGCATCCAGCCGCGTCGGCATTTCTGATCAGCTCGGTTCTGGAATCTCAGCGACACCCTGAATTGAGCCAGGCGGAAAACGACGCGATACGGATTTGCCGGGATTTTTTGACACGTGTCATCAACGGCGCAATCGAGCAGGGGGAGTTCGCCGTCCCCTTCGATGCGCATGCGCTGATTGAGACGCTTCTGGTGGTGCTGTGCGGCGTCGGCTTCTATGCCGGCTACGTCCAGAGCTATCAGGGGATGCAGGCCGTCACCGGCATGCTGGGCCAGTTACTGGAGGGCGCGCTGTTCAAGGTGTGAGCTCGAGCCGAGTGAGATCTCGCACAAAGCGTATAGGCTAACTAACTTTTTCGGGTAGCATGGCCCCTAAATGACTGATGTCAACTCTTCGTTGCAGCCCCCGCTACCACCCTCGCGTCGAACCGCGGGGGACTCGTGGGCCATTACCGAGCTCGTCGGCGCCACCGCGTTGGGCGTCGCGGCCGCGCGCGCCGCGGAGACGGCCGGCGCCAACCCGCTGATTCGTGACGATTTCGCCCGGACGCTGGTGTCGTCCGCGGGCCCGGCCTGGGCCCGGCTGGCCGATCCCGAACTGGCCTGGCTGGACGGCGACGCGCGGGGCCAGCGCGGCCATCGCCTCGGCATCGACTACCAGGCGGTCCGCACGCACTTCTTCGACGCGTACTTCGCCGGCGCCACCGCCGACGGGATCCGTCAGGTGGTGATTCTGGCCGCCGGCCTGGACTCTCGGGCCTACCGGCTGGATTGGCCGGCCGAGGCGGCGGTCTACGAGATCGACCAACCCCAGGTGCTCGAGTACAAAGCCAAAACTCTGCAATCGCACGTGCCCACCGCGGACCGGCGTCCGGTCGCGGTGGACCTGCGCGACGATTGGCCGGCGGCGCTGACGGCGGCCGGATACGACCGCACCCGACCGACGGCATGGCTGGCCGAGGGCCTGTTGCCGTATCTGCCCAGCGATGCCCAGGACCGGTTGTTCGAGATGGTCACCGCGCTCAGCGCGCCCGGCAGCCAGGTCGCCATCGAGGTATTCGGCATGAACGCGAGCAACAACACCAACCGCTGGCAGCGCATGCGTGATCGGCTCGGACTGGACGTCAATGTCCAGGCGCTGATCTTCCACGAGCCCGACCGAACCGATGCCGCTGAGTGGCTGACCGATCACGGCTGGCAGGTGACAGTCGTGAACAACCGCGACGAGATGGCCCGCCTGGGCCGCGCCGTCCCCGAAGACCTGGCCGACGAGGCCGTGCGCAGCAGCCTGCTACGCGCGCATTTCGACGGACCAACGCACTGACCCGACAAGACCTGGAGCACCGCCGATGAGTTCACTTCGCACACACGACGACACCTGGGACATCAAGACCAGCGTCGGCAGCACCGCCGTCATGGTGGCCGCCGCCCGGGCCATCGAAACCGAGCAGCCCGACGCGCTGATCCACGACCCCTACGCCCGGCTGCTGGTGAACAACGCCGGGGCCGAGATCATCTGGGAGGCCATGCTCGACCCGGAAGTCGTGGCCAAGATCGAAGCCATCGACGAGGAGTCCGCCGCTCGGATCCGCCATATGCGCGGCTACCAGGCGGTGCGGACGCATTTCTTCGACGCGTACTTCGCCGACGCCGTCGCCGCCGGGATCCGCCAGATCGTGATCCTCGCGTCCGGACTGGACTCGCGGGCCTACCGGCTGGACTGGCCGGCCGGTACCACCGTCTACGAAATCGACCAGCCCCAGGTGCTGGAGTACAAATCCTCCACGCTGGCCCAAAGCGGTGCCGTCCCGTCCGCTGATCGCCGCGAGGTGGCCATCGACCTGCGTGAAGGCTGGCCGGCCGCGCTGCGTGCCGCCGGCTTCGACCCGGCTCAGCGCACCGCGTGGCTGGCCGAGGGACTGCTGATGTACCTGCCCGCCGAGGCGCAGGACAAGCTGTTCACCCAGATCGGCGAGCTGAGCCCGGCGGGCAGCCGCGTCTCGGCCGAAACCGCACCCACGCACTCCGGCGAGCGGCGTGCGCAGATGCGGGAACGGTTCAAGAAGGTGGCCGACGAGATCGGCATTGAGCAGAGCGTCGACGTCGGCGAACTGATGTACCGCGACGAGAACCGCGCCGACGTCGCCGAGTGGCTCAACCACCACGGCTGGCGCGCCACCGCGCAGAATTCGCTCGACGAGATGGACCGCGTGGGCCGCAGGGTCGCCAGCGTCGAGCTGGACGACGACAAGGACGCCTTCTCCGACTTCGTGATCGGGGAGCGTCTGTAGATGCCACGTACCGCGGACGACTCCTGGGACATCGCCACTAGCGTCGGGGCGACCGCGGTGATGGTCGCGCTGGCCCGTGCCGCCGAGACCGCCAGCGCGGATCCGCTGATCCGCGACGAGTTCGCGGAGCCGCTGGTCTCGACGCCCGCCCTCGAGGGCGTTCGCGAACAGGTGGCGGCCTGGTGGGCCGGCGCCGAGGACGACGATCCCGACGGCGCGCTTCGCGCCCAGGAGATGATCAACTACCAGGCGGTGCGCACGCACTTCTTCGACGCGTACTTCGCCGACGCGGCCGCCACCGGCATCCGCCAGGCGGTGATCGTGGCCGCCGGACTGGATTCGCGCGCGTACCGGTTGGACTGGCCCGCCGGAACCACCGTCTACGAAATCGACCTGCCCAAAGTCCTGGAGTACAAGGCAGAGACGCTCGACGGCTCGACGCCGCTGGCCGAGCGGCGGCCGGTTCCCGTCGACCTGCGCCACGATTGGCCCAAGGCGCTGCGGGAAGCCGGCTACGACCCGAGCCGCCCGACGGCCTGGCTGGCGGAGGGGCTGCTGCCGTTTCTGCCGGCGGCCGCGCAGGAAGCGCTGTTCGCCTCGATCGACGCGTTGAGCGGTCCCGGCAGCCGGGTGGCCGTCGAGAATTTCGGGGTCGACGCGGACAAGCGCCGGGAAGCCGAACAACGGTGGGCCGAGCTAAAGGCCAAGCGCGCGGCGCGCGGCCAAGACACCTCGTTCAACCCGTTCGACCTCTGGTTCGAAGACGAGGGCCGGCCCGACTGCGGCGACTGGTTCGCCGCGCACGGCTGGACCGTCCGCACGGTCAACGCCCGCGAGGAGGCCACCCGCCTGGGTCGGGAGCCGCAAAACGAAGACCGGCCGTTCGCGAACAGCTTCGTGACCGCAACCAAAGGCTGACCAACACGCACCCGGATCCGGCAGTCGGCCCGCGGTTGCGTTACCGCGATTTCGCCAGCTCGTCGGGAACAATGTTCAGTCATTATGGGCAGCGGCGGATCGGTTCAATCGCAGCGCTGGGTGCTGATGAAGGGGCGGTTCTTCGCCGCCGTCGCATCGGCTTCCGTCATCGCAATCACCGGTATGGGGTGGACGAGTTACCACACGGCCCTGGGCAAAATCATCATCTCCCACGCGCTCCCCAACGCGTCGACGTCGCTGAGCGGTGAGCAGAACATCCTGCTGATGGGCCTGGACAGCCGGCTGGACCAGAACGGCCGACCGCTACCGCAGGATGTCTACGACGCCCTGCACGCCGGCGACGAGAGCTCCGGCGGCTACAACGCGAATGTGCTGATCGTGGTGCACATTTCGGCGGGCGACGGGCCGGTTACCGCGGTGTCGATTCCCCGCGACGACTACGCGGAGTTGCCGGGCTGTCCGGGATCGGTCTGCGTGGGCAAGATCAAGCAGGCCTACGGATTGGCCTACCAGCAATCGTTGAATGCGCAGGCATCCGGCAACTCGGACGGCGCGGGCGCAACCAACCTGGCGGTGCGCGAGCAGACTGCGCGCGAAGCCGGCCGCAAGGCCGAAATCAGCGCGCTCGACGACTTCCTCGGCATCTCGGTCGATCACTTCGTCGAGGTCACGCTTGGTGCCTTCTTCCAAATCGCCAAGGCAGTCGAGCCGATCACGGTGTGTCTCAACGGTGATACGCGTGACAGCTATTCGGGTGCGGACTTCCATCAAGGGGTTCAGCGCATCGATGCCGCCGACGCGATGGCTTTCGTGCGGCAGCGACGCGACGAAGAAGACGGCTCCTTCACCGATTTCGACCGCACCCGGCGACAGCAGGCGTTTCTGGTATCGTTGGTCAACGCCGCGCGCAACGGCGGCGCGCTGTCGAGCTTGAGCGGGCTGCGAAAAATACTTCAGGTCGCCCAGGACAACGTCGCCGTCGATTCCGGGCTGAATCTCATGGACCTGGCCTCGCGAGCGTCGAGCCTCAGCGACCGGCCACTGTCGCTCTACACCCTGCCCATCTCCGGCTTCGGCAAGGATCCGAACGGGTCCGACATCAACGTCGTCGACCTGCCGACCATCCGGCGCATCGTGCACGAGCGCTTCTACTCCGATGCACCGGCCGTGGTCGATGCCGCATCACCGACCACGCCGTCGGCGCCGCCGCTGACGCAGCCGGTGATCCTCGACGTTGTCAACGCCACTTCGCGCGACGGCCTGGCCGGCGCGATCGAGGAGGCCTTCGCCGCCCGCGGTTACACCCGAGGCAGCGCGACGACCGCCGCGGTCCCGGCCGACGACAGCCTGATCGAATACGGCCAAGGAGCCGAGCAGGGCGCTCAGGCGTTGGCCGACCAGCTGCACGTCCCGGCGACCGGCAACGGCGCAGTCGCCCCCGGAACCGTTCGGCTCACGGTGGGAAAGCAGTTTCCCGCGGGCGACTACCTCACCCATCCGGGAGTCGCGCTCGAGCCCCAACAGTCCGGGCAAGTGAACACCGTGGCCGCCACGGGCAGCGGCGATCGCGCTCCCGCGCCGACCGACCTCAGCCAGATGACGGCAACAAGCGTTCCCTGCGTCAAGTAATTGACCTGCGCCACTGTCCCAATCCGACGCGTCTTTACTTCCCACCCAACCGGATGGTTAGGATCGCCCTTGTCGCCCGTATGTGTCCGCGCGCACAGTCGTGGGTACCTCCGGGAACGTGCGAGAGGGGAAGACAGCGATGACTACCGAATCGGTTGCACGCAATACGTCCGAGTCCACCAACGGGGCTTCGTCAACGTCGCAGGCGGCTCGACCCGCCGATATCCCCGCGACGGTGGCCCGGCTGCGTCAGACCTTCGCCACCGGGCACACCCGCGACGTCGAGTGGCGCAAGCGCCAGCTGCTGGCGTTGGCGCGGTTGATGGAGGAGAACGAGACGGCGATCAACGCCGCGCTCGCTGAAGACCTGGACCGCCACCCGTTCGAGGCGTTCATCGGCGACGTCGCGGGCACTGTCGCCGAAGCCAAGTACGCCGCCAAGAAGGTGCGCAAGTGGACGCGACGCAAGTACGCGCTGCTCGAAGCGGCGCAGCTTCCCGGTCGCGGCTGGATCCAGTATGAGCCCTACGGCACCGTGCTGATCATCGGCGCCTGGAATTACCCGTTCTACCTGACCCTGGGTCCGGCGGTCGGTGCGATCGCCGCCGGAAATGCCGTGGTGCTCAAGCCCTCGGAAATCGCGGCCGCGTCGTCGCGGGTGATGGCCGAGCTGGTCCCGCGCTACCTCGACAACGATGCGATCGCGGTGATCGAAGGCGACGGCGCGGTCAGCCAGGAGCTGATCGCGCGGGGCCTGGACCGGGTGATGTTCACCGGCGGCACCGAGATCGGCCGCAAGGTCTACGAAGGCGCGGCGCCGCACCTGACCCCGTGCACGCTCGAACTCGGCGGCAAGAGCCCGGTGATCGTGGCGGCCGACGCCGATGTGGACGTCGCGGCCAAGCGGATCGCGTGGATCAAAGTCCTCAATGGTGGGCAGACCTGCGTGGCGCCCGACTACGTGCTGGCCGACGCGACGATCCGTGACGAACTCGTCAGCAAGATCGGCGCCGCCATCACGAAGTTTCGCTCGGAGGGCCCGACCGGCATGCGGGTGGCCAATCAGCGCCAGTTCGACCGACTCAGCGGTTATCTCAAGGACGCGAGCGGCAAGACCACCGTCGGCGGCGGCTGCGACCCGTCGACCCTACGCATCGAACCGACCGTGGTCGTCGATCCCGACGTGGCCGGCCCGCTGATGACCAACGAGATCTTCGGACCGCTGTTGCCGGTGATCACCGTCCAATCCCTGGACGACGCAATACGTTTCGTCAATGCGCGGCCCAAGCCATTGTCGGCGTACCTGTTCACCAAGTCGCGCGAGGTGCGCGAGAAGGTGATCCAGGAAGTTCCCGCCGGCGGCATGCTGGTCAACCACATGGCCTTCCAGGTGTCGACGGCCAAGCTGCCGTTCGGCGGGGTCGGCGCATCGGGCATGGGTGCCTACCACGGCAAGTGGGGCTTCGAAGAGTTCAGCCACCGCAAGTCGGTGTTGACCAAACCGACCCGCCCCGACCTGTCCAGCTTCACCTACCCGCCGTACACGGACCGGGCCCTGAAGATGGCCCGGAAGCTGTTTTGACACACTAGCTCGGGGGTCGTCCACGGCCGTTGGTCAATTGCAGAGAGGAACCTGATGCCCGGAGCGCAGGATCGCGTCATCGTCGTCACCGGAGCCGGCGGAGGACTGGGGCGCGAGTATGCGCTCACGCTGGCCAAGGAGGGCGCCAGCGTCGTCGTCAATGACCTCGGCGGAGCCCGCGACGGCACCGGTGCCGGCCACAACATGGCCGACGAGGTCGTCAAGGAGATCAAGGACGCCGGTGGCCGGGCCGCCGCCAACTACGACAGCGTGGCCGAGCCCGAGGGCGCCGAGAACATCATCAAGACGGCGATCGACGAGTTCGGCAAGATCGACGGCGTCGTGAGCAACGCCGGCATCCTGCGTGACGGCACCTTCCACAAGATGTCGTTCGAGAACTGGGACTCGGTGCTCAAGGTGCACCTGTACGGCGGCTACAACGTGATCCGCGCGGCGTGGCCGCACTTCCGCGAGCAGAGCTACGGCCGGGTGGTCGTCGCCACCTCCACCAGCGGGCTGTTCGGCAACTTCGGCCAGACCAACTACGGCGCGGCCAAGCTCGGGCTGGTCGGCCTGATCAACAGCCTGGCACTCGAAGGGGCCAAGTACAACATCCACGCCAACGCCGTCGCCCCGATCGCGGCGACCCGCATGACGCAGGACATCCTGCCGCCCGAGGTGCTCGAGAAGCTCACCCCGGAATACGTTGCGCCGGTGGTGTCCTACTTGTGCACCGAGGAAAACCCCAACAGCGCTTCGATTTTCATCGTCGGCGGCGGGAAGGTGCAGCGCGCCGCGCTGTTCCAGAACGAGGGCGTCACCTTCGACAAGCCGCCGACGGTCGACGATGTCGCCGCGCAGTGGGATCAGATCACCGATCTGTCCGCCGCGAAGCAGGCCAATTTCAAACTGGGCTGACTACAACGCCGGTAGCACACTGCCCTTCTGCGAGGCGCTCCAACCGGATTCGCCTTACAGTGGACCCCGAGCCGCACAGCGACTGGACCACTCGACGTCCTGCCTGGCACAACACGCCGGCGAGGTCCAGGGAAAGGCATCACGGACATGGCTGACGGGACGAACACGGCCGAAGGGCTGACGCCGCATTTCGAAGATGTGCAGGCGCACTACGACCTCTCGGACGACTTCTTCCGCTTGTTCCTCGACCGCACCCAGATGTACACGTGCGCCTACTGGCTTGGCGGCGACGACATGACCCTGGAAGAGGCGCAGATCGCCAAGATAGACCTCTCGCTTGGCAAGCTGGACTTGCGACCCGGGATGACCCTGCTAGACCTCGGCTGCGGCTGGGGCGCCGCCATGCTGCGAGCCATCGAGAAATACGACGTCAACGTCGTTGGCTTGACGCTGTCCAAGAACCAGGCCGCCTACGCGCAGAAGACGCTCGACGAGCTGGACAGCCCGCGGTCCAAGCGGGCGCTGCTCGAGGGCTGGGAGCGCTTTCACGAGCCGGTGGACCGGATCGTGGCGATCGGCCCGCTCGAGCATGTCGGCTGCGACCGTTACACCGCCTTCTTCGAGCGGGCGTACGAGCTGTTGCCTGCCGGTGGCACGTTCCTGCTGCACACCATCACCGTGCTCTCGGAGCGGGAGATCATCGCGTCGGGCTTGCCGCTGACTCCGGCGATCGTCGAGTTCAGCGACTTCATGAAGACGGTGATCTTCCCCGGCGGCTACCTGCCGACCATCGACATGGTCAAGGAGTTCTCGGCGAAGGCCGGCTTCAAGCTCAAGCGTCGTCAGTCGCTGCAGCGGCATTACGCAAAGACTTTGGATGTCTGGGCCGCGAACCTCTCGGCACGCAAGGAGGAGGCCATCGCGATTCAGTCCGAAGAGGTCTACGAGACCTACATGCGCTACCTCACCGGCTGCGCGAACCTCTTCCGCAAGGGCTATACCGACCTCAACCAGTTCACCCTGCGGAAGCCCTGATCGGGGCTGAGGAGCGGATTAGGCGAGCAGTTCGGTGCGCAGACGGTCCACGTCCGCCCGGGTGACGCCGGCGTCGCGCAGGTAATCGTCCAGCGAGCCGTACTTCTCATCGATCGCCTGACGCGCGGCGTCCAGGTACTCCGCGCGTACGCCGAGCACGCCGTCGGCCAGCCGCGCCTTGGTGAACGTGACGACCTCCGGGGTCAGCTCGACATCGGAGCGGTGCTGGATCATCTGGTAGATGAGGTCGCGCAGTTGCGGTACGGCGGCGTTGCTGCGTAAGTAGTCGGCGACGATGGTGTCGCGATCGATACCGACCGCTTCTAGCACCGTAGCCGTCACGAAACCGGTGCGGTCCTTTCCGGCGAAGCAGTGCGTAAGCACCGGGCGTCCGGCTGCCAGCAACGAAAAGACATGCCGCACAGCGCGTTGCGCCCCGCTGCGGGACGGGAACTATTGGTATTCGTTCGTCATGTGGCGGATGGCAGCCGCGTTGACTTGCTCGTCCGTTTGGTCGGGATCGCCCTCGAACAGCCGCCGAAACGCGGTTTCGTGGGGCGCCGCATCGTCGTTGGACACCTCGTCGCCGAGGTCGGGAAACGGCAGCAGATGGATTTCCACGCCGTCGGGAACCAATTCCGGCCCGCGGCGGGCGACTTCGCGTGTTGCCCGCAGGTCGACGACATCGGTGATGCCGGACTCGCGCAACGTGGCCCGGCCGCCGTCGTCGAGCCGACTCAGCTCGCCGGACCGGAACAGCCGCCCGGGCCGAAGCGCGGGCGTGCCGTCGGCGACATCGCGAAAGTTCCAGCTCCCCGACAGTTCTCGCAGGGCATTAGTCATGCGGGGTCACCGCCGCGGCGAAAGTCGATTGCTCCCGGCCGATTTCGGAACGCGCGATGGTCCGCATGTGCACTTCGTCGGGTCCGTCGAAGATTCGCATCGCGCGATGCCAGCCGTAGAGGCGGGCGAGCACCGTGTCGTCGCTGACGCCGGCGGCCCCGTGCACCTGGATTGCCCGGTCGATGACGTCGCACGCCACCTGCGGCGCCACCGCCTTGATCTGCGACACCAGCAGGTGGGCGGCCTTGTTGCCGTGCTGGTCGATGGTCCATGCCGCCTTCTCGCAGAGCAGCCTGGCCTGGTCGATTTCGTTGCGGGACTGGGCAATTGCTTGCTGCACCAGACCCTGATCGGCAAGTGGGCGGCCGAACGCGATCCGGGTGTTCGCGCGGTGCACCATCAGTGCCAGCGCGCGTTCGGCCCCACCGAGCGCGCGCATGCAGTGATGGATGCGGCCCGGTCCGAGCCGGGCCTGGGCGATCGCGAAGCCGCCGCCCTCCTCGCCGAGCAGGTTGGTGGCCGGAACGCGGACGTTGCCGTAGTTGATTTCGCAATGCCCGTGCTGGTCCTGCCAGCCGAACACCGGCGTCGAGCGCACCACCGTCACACCCGGGGTGTCCATCGGCACCAGGACCATCGACTGCTGCTGGTGGCTGGCCGCCTCGGGGTTGGTGCGGCCCATCACGATCAAGATCTTGCAGCGCGGGTCCGACGCGCCCGAGGTCCACCACTTGCGGCCGTTGATGACGTAGTCGGCGCCGTCGCGCACGATGGACGTCTGGATGTTGCGGGCGTCGCTGCTGGCGACCGCGGGCTCGGTCATCGAGAAGGCGCTGCGGATCTCGCCGGCCAGCAAGGGCTCCAGCCACTCCTTGCGCTGCTCCTCGGTCGCGAACAGGTGCAGGGTCTCCATGTTCCCGGTGTCGGGCGCCGCGCAGTTGACCGCCTCGGGTGCGAGCTCGAGGCTCCAACCGGTCAGCTCGGCCAGTGGGGCGTACTCCAGGTTGGTCAACCCGGACTCGGCCGGCAGAAACAAGTTCCACAGGCCCTGCGCCTTGGCCTTGGTCTTGAGTTCCTCGATGACGGGCGGAACGGTGTGGTCATCGGGGCCGGCCTCGTGGCGGTAGTTGTCGTAGGCGGCCTCAGCCGGAAAGACATACTCAGTCATGAAGTCGGACAACCGCTTGTGGTAGTCGGAGGCCTTAGCCGACATCGCGAAGTCCATGACCGCCACGATAGGACACGTGTGGAAGGGCGGCTCTGGCGGGACAAACGCTTCGCTTCCAGGCCACCGACGCGACACTGAAACTACGCGGACGACACGCCGTGGTGGATCTGCGAGGTTTCAGTCTCGACGACACGCCTCGGCTCGTTGTGGAGCACGATGAACTCATGAGCGATGCCGCCGAATCCCGCCCCCCGTTTCCCCCGTTCACCCTCGAGACGGCGCTGCAGAAGGTCCAGGCCGCCGAGGACGCCTGGAACACCTGCGATCCCGAAAAAGTCAGCCTGGCTTACACGCCCGACTCGCATTGGCGAAACCGCGGCGAACACGTGGTCGGCCGGGCCGAGATCGTGGCGTTCCTCACCCGCAAGTGGCAGCGCGAACTCGACTACTCCCTGCGCAAGGTGCTCTGGGACTTCCACGAGAACCGGATCGCCGTGCGGTTTCAGTACGAGTGCCACGACGACACCGGCCAGTGGTACCGCAGCTACGGCAACGAACTGTGGGAATTCTCGCCGTCCGGATTGATGGCGCGGCGCGAGGCCAGTATCAACGACATAAAAATCGACGAATCGGAACGACGCCACTTCGGGCCCCGGCCTGCGTCGGAACACGGCCAAGACATACCGCTTTGGTAGCGGCCGCTAGGGTGTTCAACTCAACAAGGTTCGCATTAAGGCAGCTGAGCTAAGGAAAGTAGATGTACGCGCCATGACAGATGCGCAGGCCGACGCGGTCAAGATCGGGGTGGTTGCTGAATCCGGGACCGATGAGCGCCGTGTCGCTCTGGTCCCGAAGGCGGTCGCTTCCCTGGTGAGCAGCGGTGTGGCGGTGGTGGTCGAGGCCGGTGCCGGGGCGCGCGCGTTGCTTCCCGACGAGCTCTACACCGCGGCCGGCGCCACGATCGGGGACGCATGGTCCGCCGATGTCGTGGTCAAGGTCGCGCCGCCGACCGCCGACGAGGTGGGCAAGCTGCGCAGCGGGCAGACGCTGATCGGCTTCCTGGCGCCACGCAACGCGGAGAACTCGATCGGCGCGCTCAAGGCCGCCGGTGTGCAGGCGTTCGCGCTGGAGGCCATTCCGCGGATCTCACGGGCGCAGGCGATGGATGCGTTGTCGTCACAGGGCAACGTGTCCGGCTACAAGGCCGTGCTACTGGCCGCGTCGGAGTCGACGCGGTTCTTCCCGATGCTGACCACCGCGGCGGGCACGGTGAAGCCGGCCACGGTGCTGGTGCTCGGGGTGGGTGTGGCCGGGCTGCAGGCGTTGGCGACGGCCAAGCGGCTCGGTGGCCGCACCACCGGTTACGACGTGCGCCCGGAGGTCGCCGACCAGGTGCGTTCGGTCGGGGCGCAGTGGCTCGACGTCGGCATCGACGCGGCCGGTGAGGGCGGATATGCCCGCGAGCTCACCGACTCCGAACGCGAACAACAGCAGCAGGCCCTGGAGAAGGCCATCAGCGGATTCGACGTCGTGATCACCACGGCGCTGGTCCCGGGCCGGCCCGCGCCGCGTCTGGTCACCGCCGCCGCGGTCGAGGCGATGAAGCCGGGCAGCGTGGTGGTCGACCTCGCCGGGGAAACCGGGGGCAACTGCGAGCTGACCGAGCCCGGGCGCACGGTGGTCAAGCACGACGTCACGATCGCCTCGCCGCTAAACCTGCCGGCGACGATGCCCGAGCACGCTAGCGAGCTCTACAGCAAGAACATCACCGCGCTGCTGGACCTGCTGGTCACCGACGGAAAGCTGGCCCCGGACTTCGACGACGAAATCATCGCGGCATCATGCGTAACGCGTCAAAAAGATCGTGAGGACTCTTAGATGTACGACGAACTTTTCGCGAACCTCGCGATTCTGGTGTTGTCCGGATTCGTCGGATTCGCGGTGATCTCCAAGGTGCCCAACACGCTGCACACCCCGCTGATGTCGGGCACCAACGCGATCCACGGCATTGTGGTGCTCGGTGCGCTGGTGGTGTTCGGCGAGGTCGAGCACCCGTCGTTGGCGGTGCAGATCATCTTGTTCGTCGCGGTGGTGTTCGGAACACTGAACGTCATCGGCGGCTTCATCGTCACCGACCGGATGCTCGGCATGTTCAAGGGCAAAAAGGCTGCCCCGCAAGCCAATAACGAGGAGCCTGCCGCCAAATGAACTACTTGGTGATCGGCCTCTACATCATTTCCTTCGCACTCTTCATTTATGGCTTGATGGGCTTGACCGGGCCCAAGACAGCGGTGCGCGGCAACCTAATCGCCGCGGTGGGCATGGCCCTGGCGGTGGGGGCGACGCTGGTCAAGATCCGTGACACGGGCCAGTGGGTATGGATCATCGCCGGTCTGGTGGTGGGCGTTGCGCTGGGTGTACCCCCGGCGCGGATGACCAAGATGACCGCCATGCCGCAGTTGGTGGCGTTCTTCAACGGCGTCGGCGGTGGCACGGTCGCGCTGATCGCGCTGGCGGAGTTCATTGAGACCAGCGGCTTTTCGGCATTTCAGCACGGCGAATCGCCGACTGTGCACATCGTGGTGGCGTCGTTGTTCGCCGCGATCATCGGGTCGATCTCGTTCTGGGGTTCGATCATCGCGTTCGGCAAGTTGCAGGAAATCATCTCCGGATCGCCGATCGGCTTCGGCCGTCTGCAGCAGCCAGTCAACCTGTTGCTGTTGATTGCGGCCGTGGCCGCCGCCGTGGTCATCGGCCTGCATGCGCATCCGGGCAGCGGGGGAGCACCGCTGTGGTGGATGATCGGCCTGCTGGCCGCCGCCGGCGTGCTGGGTCTGATGGTGGTGCTGCCGATTGGTGGTGCCGACATGCCGGTAGTCATCTCGCTGCTGAACGCGATGACCGGATTGTCTGCTGCCGCAGCCGGTTTGGCGCTGAACAACACCGCGATGATCGTGGCCGGCATGATCGTCGGCGCGTCCGGATCGATCCTGACCAACCTGATGGCCAAGGCGATGAACCGGTCCATTCCCGCGATCGTCGCCGGCGGTTTCGGCGGGGGCGGCGTGGCGCCTTCCGGTGATGGCGGCGGCGATAAGACGGTGAAGGCGACCTCGGCCGCCGACGCCGCGATTCAGATGGCCTACGCCAACCAGGTGATCGTGGTGCCGGGCTACGGCCTGGCCGTCGCGCAGGCCCAGCATGCCGTCAAGGGCATGGCGTCGCTGCTGGAGAACAAGGGTGTGACGGTGAAGTACGCGATTCACCCGGTCGCCGGCCGGATGCCCGGCCACATGAACGTGCTGCTGGCCGAGGCCGAGGTGGATTACGACGCCATGAAGGACATGGACGACATCAACGACGAGTTCTCGCGCACCGACGTCGCGATCGTCATCGGCGCCAACGACGTCACCAACCCGGCCGCCCGCAACGACGCCTCCAGCCCGATCTACGGCATGCCAATTCTCAACGTGGACAAGGCCAAGTCGGTGATCGTGCTGAAGCGATCGATGAACTCGGGGTTTGCCGGAATCGACAACCCGCTGTTCTACGGCGAGGGCACCAGCATGCTGTTCGGCGACGCGAAGAAGTCGGTGACCGCGGTGGCCGAGGAGCTCAAGGCGCTCTAGCGGCGTGGCAGCGCCGCGACGACGGGGCCGATCCATATGCCGAGCAGCCGGCGCAATTCCGTGCCGTCCGCGGTTGGCGGAGACAGGATGAACGACTGCAACGTGCGCAACACGATCTGCAGGATGTCTTCGATCGCCTGGGGAGCGTATGCGGACCAGTCGACGTCGAGGCGGTCCAAGATCGAGCGGCCCAGCACGCGGGCGGTCTCGTTGGTCACGGTGACCTGTTCGGCGAAGGCCCCGGTGCGCGACACCCGCAGCAAGAGGCCGATGTAGGGGTCTTTCGGCAAGCGTTCCAAGGTCAGGCAGATGCCCTCGATCAGCGCGGCCGCGGGTTCGGTCATCCCGTTCAGCGCCGTCGCGAGGTGGTCCATGAAATCGGCGGTCGCGCTTAGCGCGGTCGCCTGGAGTAGCTCGTCGGTCGAGGCGAAGTAGTGATAGATCGTCTGCCGGGTCACGTTCAGCGTGCGCGCGACATCGGCCAACGTGATCTGATCGCCGCGCTCGTCGATGGTTTGGCGGGTGGCGGATAGGATGCGCGCCACCGCCTCCTCGTCGCTGGCCGGCACGCTGCCGCCCCATCCGCGGGTCCGCACACCGCGACGATATCCGACGCGCGCGTCCGTGGCAGGTCATACGTCTTGCAATTGGATGTATGATCGGCGTCACGATCAAAGGAGACGACATGACAATGACGACGTGTCCGTTCGGAGAGAATTTCGATTTCACCGATCCCGACGTATTGCTGGCGGGCCTTCCGGTCACCCAATTCGCCGAGCTGCGCCGCACGGCGCCGGCCTGGTGGAACGCGCAGCCCGAATCGGTCTTCGACGACGGCGGCTATTGGGTGATCAGCCGCCACGAGGACGTCAAGGCCGTCTCCAGAGACAGCCACCTGTGGTCGACCAACCGCAAGGGCGCGGTCATGCGCCTGCCCGAAGGGGTCACCGCTGACCAGCTCGAGCTGACCAAGGCCTTGCTGATCAACGACGACGCGCCCGAGCACACCCGGCTGCGCAAGCTGGTGTCACGGCTCTTCACCCCGCGTGCGATCGGCGGGCTCGAGGAGAAGCTGGCCGGGGCGGCGAAGGAGATCGTGCGCACCGCCGCGCTCAAGGGCGACGGCGACTTCGTCGACGACATCGCGATGAAGCTGCCCCTGCTGGCGATCGCCGACCTGATTGGGGTGCCGGAGGTGGATCGTGCGAAGTTGTTCGACTGGACCAACGCGATCATGAACACCGATGACCCGGACTTCGACGCCGACCCGACCACCGCCAATGCCGAGCTGATGGCCTACGCCTACAACATGGCCGACGAGCGGCGCCGCTGCCCGGCCGACGACATCGTCACGCGCCTGATCCAAGCCGACATCGACGGGGATGCGCTGGGCGACGTCGAATTCGCGTTCTTCGTCATCCTGCTGGCCGTGGCCGGCAACGAAACCACTCGCAACGCCATGACACATGGGATGAACGCGTTTCTGGACAACCCGGAACAATGGGAGCTGTTCAAGCGGGAGCGGCCGGCCACCGCGGTTGACGAGATCATCCGCTGGGCCAGCCCCGTGCATTGTTTTCAGCGCACCGCCCTTACCGACGTCGAACTGGGCGGCGTCACCGTGCGGGAAGGTCAGCGGGTGGGGCTGTTTTACAGCTCGGCCAACTTCGACGAAGACGTCTTCGACAACCCGTTCCAATTCGACGTCTTGCACAATCCTAACCCGCACCTGAGTTTCGGCGGCAATGGGGTGCACTTCTGCATCGGCGCCAATTTGGCCCGCATGGAGATCAAGTTGATTTTCGACGAGCTCGCCGAGCAATTACCCGACATCACCAAGCTCGCCGAACCGCAACGACTCCGATCGGGCTGGATCAACGGCGTCAAACGCCTCGACGTCGCCTACCGCGGCTAACCGGCGCTACACCGGCGGATACGCCGGTGGTGGGTACCCCTGGCCGTTTTCGACCCCGCGCAAGCCCCAGGTCAGGTACTTCATGAAAAATTCGATTTCGTCGCTGGCGTCGTAGTCCGGACTGGGGTCCATCGTCCTCACGCTAGTTTCGGCGAGGTGGTGCGGCATCGGGACCGCAGCCCAAACCGCGCGGCCGCACGATGAAAACCGGCGTTATCGGGACGACCACACGTGGGCCCAATTAGTGTGCAGCGCAAAGCGATTCTGTAATTCGACATTGAGCCGCGTGCGTCGGCTGGGCGGGCGGAACCGCAATTTGTTCGGGACGCGAAAAAGTCCGTCTAGACGGGTGGGTAGGCGGGCGGCGGGTAACCGTTTCCGTCCTGAACCCCGCGCAGGCCCCAGGTGAAGTACTTCATGAAGAATTCGATTTTGTCGCTGCCGTCGTAATCCGGACTCGGATCCATCGCCCCACCTCTGTACTCGCGACTAGTTCGAGTTTTCCAGTCTAGTCGCATCCGCGCCGGTGTGACAGGGATCGATACCTCTAAACTGTTCAACCAGTTGATTGGTACTTTGCCTAGACCGGGCCGCAAACCTTACCCATGCGGCCCCGCCTGCAGCGACGATAGTGAGTAGAGATGTCATCCGAGAGCATCACCCGCAACGGGTTGACGCGCCGCGAGGAGTTGCTGGCCGTTGCCACCAAGCTGTTCGCCGCTCGCGGCTACCACGGCACCCGGATGGACGACGTCGCTGACGTCATCGGCCTGAATAAGGCCACGGTCTACCACTACTACGCCAGCAAGTCGCTGATCCTGTTCGACATCTACCGCCAGGCCGCCGAGAGCACCTTGCAAGCTGTTCACGACGATCCGTCCTGGACGGCCCGCGAGGCGCTCTACCAATACACCGTCCGGCTGCTGACCAACATCGCCGGGAACCCTGAGGGTGCTGCGGTGTACTTCCAGGAGGCGCCCTACATCACCGAGTGGTTCACCGAGGAGCAGGTCGCCGAGGTCCGGGAGAAAGAATCCCAGGTCTACGAGCATGTGCACGGCCTGATCGGCCGCGGCATCGCCAGCGGCGAGTTCTTCGAATGCGACACCCACGTGGTGGCGCTGGGCTACATCGGTATGACGCTGGGGGCCTATCGGTGGCTGCGTCCCGACGGACGGCGCAGCGCCAAGGAAATCGCCGCCGAGTTCAGCACCGCGCTGCTGCGCGGCCTGATCCGCGACGAGTCGATCCGCACGGAATCCCCGCTCGGGTCGTAGCGGTTTGAGTAGAACTACTCAGGCTTAACGCGTAGAACTGCACGGGTTTCGGCGCCCGCTGCTCGCGATGCTTTGTGGGTGCAACCACTTCCCACCCCCGCCGAACTGGCCGCCCAAACCCCGGCCGACCGCGACCGCGCCCTGGACGTCATCCGCATCGTGTCCCTGATCGGCGTCGTGACCGGTCATACCGTGATGGCGATCAGCGTCATCCGTAACCACGTGCTCATCTGGGACAACCTGCTGACCACCTCGGTGGTGTTTCAGGCTCTCACCTGGGTCCTCCAGATCATGCCGCTGTTCTTCTTCGCCGGTGCCGCGGCGAGCCTGTTGTCCTGGCGGCCCGGCACCAACTGGGGCGGCTGGCTGATGAAACGTTGCACCAGGCTGTTCCGGCCGGTCTTCTACTATCTCGGGTTCTGGGCGGTCGCGCTCACCCTGCTGTATCCTTTTCTGCCCCAGCACATCTACGAGCCCATCGCCGGCGTCAGTATTCAGCTGCTGTGGTTCCTGGGTGCCTACGTGCTGGTGTTGGCCGCGATGCCGGCCCTGGCCCGGATCACCACCCGCACCCGTTTAGTCGCGGGGGTGGGTGCGGTCTACGCGACGATCGCCCTGATCGACGTCACCCGACTGCACTGGCCCGCAGCGTCGGCGCTGGGGTATCTCAACATGGCGGTTTGGCTGATCCCGGCCATGTTCGGCGTCGCTTACCGACGCGGGCTGCTCACCGGGCGTGCCGCACTGGTAACAGCGGCGGTCGCGTTCGCGGTCGACCTCGCCCTGGTGTGCTTGGGTCCGTACGAAGTCAGTCTGGTCGGCACCGGGCATCACGGTCTTTCCAACACCAGCCCGCCGTCGCTGCTGCAGGCCGGGCACGCAATCGTGCTGAGCGCGTTGGCGATCGCCGCGATGCCCGCGATCACCCGATGGGCGCAGCGGCCACGCGTGTGGTGGTGGACCGCGCTCGGCAACTCCGGTGCGATGACGCTGTACCTGTGGCACATGCCCGCGCTACTCGGCATGCACCTGCTGTTCGACCTGACCGGTCATCCGCGCTACCCCGGCCAGCCGGACTACCTCGCCATTAGCGTGATGCAACCGCTCCTGATGGCCGCGATGGTGGCGGTGCTGTTCCTGGTGCTGCGGCCGCTGGAGAACAACCCGCTGGCCGGCTGGGACGGCGCTGCGGTGATCACCTCGGTCGGCCGGGGTCTGGCCGCCGGGCTGCTGCTGTGCATAGCGGGCGTGGCGACGCTGGCGTCGATCAAGTGGGGCCTCAAGGACAATGGACTGATGTGCGTCGCGACGATGGTGACCGCCCTGCTGGGCGCTCGGGCACTCGCCGCGGCCGGTCGGGCGCGGCCGTGAAGTCCCTGCCGCAGTCGGCCGCGACGGTCGCGATCGCACTGCTCTGCCTCGCCGGGGCCGCAGTCAACGGACTGGGCTTTGTCGCCTGCGACCTCGAATTGACGAAACTGGTTCGCGGCCTTGGGTTCTTGTCGCCACTACTGCTCGCGGCACCGACCGGGATGGGATTGCTCGTCGTGGGGTTGCTCGAAGCCGTCGCGGCTGCGGGCTTGTTCGTCGGCGCGGTCCTGCTAATGTGCCGCCGCCGTGCCGGCGTCTGGTTCAGCCTGGTGGCATCCGTGTCGGGATTGCTGGCAGGCTTACTGCTGGTGACGCATATCGTCTCGGCCCCACTGGTGTTCGGCAAGGAGATGGCCGGGCTGCCCACCGATGCGGTGTCGTGGAGCGTCTTCGCTTACGCGCTGCTGACCACGATATCGACTGTGGCCCTGAGTCTTTCGGCTCCTAAGCCGTATCAGGCTTAGGAGCCGCCGTCGAGGCCGTGTTCGATGGCGTAGCGGGTCAGCTCCACGCGGTTGGCGACTTGCAGCTTTCGGAAGGTCGCCTGGATGTGGTTTTCGACGGTGCGGTGGCTCAACGACAGGCGTTCGGCGATTTGCTTAGCCGACAGTCCTTTAGCCACGTGGCGCAACACCTCGGTCTCGCGCTCGGTCAAGCTGGGGCCGGCCGGCCCGGTGTTCTTGCTCTGGGCGATACGGCGGTATTCGCCCAGCACCAGTCCGGCCAGGCTGGGGGTGAACACGGCCCGCCCTGCGGCGGTGGCCGCGACGGCCTCGGCCAGTTCGGCTTTCGAGGCGCTCTTGACCAGGTAGCCGGTGGCGCCGGCCTTGACGGCCTCCAGGACGTCGTCTCGTTCGTCCGAGGCCGACAGCACCAGCACCCGAGTCTCGGGTGAGACCGCCAGCACCTCGGCCGTCGCCTGCGCACCGTCGCCGTCGGACAGGCGCATGTCCATCACCACCACGTCCGGCTTGACCACGGCCGCCCGGCGCCGGGCGGCGGCCACGCTGTCGGCGGTGGCGACGACGTCGAATCCGTCGTCGGCAAGGTCGCGGGCAACGGCGTCACGCCAGATCGGGTGGTCGTCGACCACCATCACCGTTGCCGCAGTGTCGTCGGTCATTTGGTCCCCCCGTCGCGCGGCACGGACAGCTCCCATTCGGTGCCCTCACCCGCACCGCTGCGCAGCAGCGCGCTGCCGCCCAGCGACTCCAGCCGTCCCACAATCGATTTCGAGATCCCCAGGCGCCCCTGCTCGGCGGCTTCTTGCAGCCGGCCGTCGGCGATACCCACACCGTCGTCGCGCACGCTGACCGTGACGGAATCGCCCAGATCTTCCAGCAGCACGAACGCGTGGGCGCCCGCGCCCGCATGCGCGCTCACGTTGTCCAGCGCGTTGCCCACGGCGGCGGCCAGCTCTGCGGCCACCCGGCGGGGCAGGGTCACCGGCGTCCCCGGCAAGCTCAGCGATACGCGATCGGATTCGCGGTGGCGCAGCAGCGTGCGCAGGTCGATCGTGGCGCGGTCCCCGTACTCGTCGATGCCGGTGGAGGTGACCCAGCGCCGTCGCGCGCGTTCCTGCTCGCTGGCGAGGTCAGCCAATTCTGCTGTGGGTCCGCCGATTTCGTGGCCGCGCTTGGCGACCAGCGCCAGCACTTGGATGGCGCCGTCGTGCACCTCGCGCGACAGCCGCTCGCGCTCTTGAACCGCGGCGGACAGTTGCGCGGCGCGTTGCAGGTCGGCGTGGGCGCGTCGCGCGGTTTGGGCGGCCAGTCCGATCGCCATGCCGATCGCCAGTTCGATGATGATCGAGGCGTTGTGCGTCATGTTGAGGTCGAAGTAGTTCTTGACGGCGAAATTGGTGGCCATCACCACCAGACCGGTCAACATCCCGCGAACCGGGCCCAACTGGATCGCGGCCGAGATGGTGGGATTGCTGGCCCACAACGTCGTCGGCCAGGTCTGGTTTTCCGACGCCCAGTGCTCGAACGTGATGACCCTGTTGGACCACATCAGGGCCACGACGATCACGAGCTCGGCGACCACCCACGCCGGCTTTCGGCCGAACCCGCGCAAGTAGGCGATCGCGCAGGCCGCGCTCCAGCCGATCAGCACCGCGAACAGCACCCAGCCCAGCGCGGGCCGGCGCAGGTCTGGATTGATGGCGATCTGGAAGCCCAGCGCGTAAAGGCAACTCAGCAGCCGAAATACCTGCGCCGCACGCCATAGCGGCGTCGTCGGATCGGGATCGGGGCGCGTCATCGGGCCCAGCATAAGTCGGCGACGGCCCGGCGCGGGCTCACCCAAGGATCAGGTCGCGGTGGTGAACGGGTTGTGTTCGGCGAACAGCTTCTCCATGCGTGCTTCGTCCAGACGCACCCGCACGGTCGCGGCCTCCTGGTGATCGCGGATCACCTTGGCCAGCGTGAAGGCGCTCGAGACGAGGAACAACACGGTGATACCGAGGAACAGCCGCTGCCATGAGTCGAGCGGGAGGTAGAGGATTCCGCCGAGCGCGCTGACGAAACTGACTCCGAAAGCGACGGCGGCCTGAATGAAAAAGGCGGCGGTGTTCTTCGACATGCCATTGGGAATTTCCATGTGTTCCAGCATGCGAAAGCGAACGCTCGCCGGACAGCGTAGGACTACTCAGATTTCAGATGCTTGTCGAGGAACGCGAGCTGATCGCCGACGACCCGCTCGAACGCGTCGTCGACGTAGATCGCGAAATGCCCCTCGGGGTAGGTGTGTACCTCGCCGCGCGGCGCCTTGGCGGCGTGGCGCAAGGTGGCGTCGGCGGGGGCCAGGGAGTCGTATTCGCACACACAGAACAGGATGGGGCAGCCGATCTTCGCGGTCAGCAGGCCGGGCCGGTAGGTGAAGATTTTCATCGTGATGCGGGCCGCGATCTCGTTGCGCAGCTCGACGCCGTCCGGGACCAGCCGCAGGTAGCCCGGGTAGGAGTCGGGCGTATTCATCAACGCGACGTCCCCGGGATGGCCCGCCGTCGCGATCATCACCGGGGGGCGTCCCAGCCGAGCACCGATGACGTCGCGGATCGCCCGCCCGGCGATGCGCGCGGTCGCCCACGGATGGGAGATGGTGCGCGCCGAGGCGAGGCTGTCGGTAAACGGGCATTGCACGACGGCGGCGGCGATCCCCGGCAGCCGGGCCGCGGTGGTGATCACGTGCCCACCCCCAAAAGACGTGCCCCACAACGCGATTCGATTGTGGTCGACGCCGTCGAGCGTGCGGGCATAGGCCACTGCGGCGGCCCAGTCGGCGAGCTGCAAGTCGATGTCGAGAACTTGGCGCGGCTGACCCTCGCTGTCACCGAAGTTGCGGTAGTCGAAGACCAGACAGGCGTAGCCGGCGGCGCTGAACCGTTCGGCGTAGGCATCGAGGCGCATGGTGCGCACCGCGCCCAGGCCGTGGGCCATCACCAACAGCGGCGCATCGCCCACGGTGGCCGGTCGATAGAGCCAGCCGCTGATCCGGTCGTCGCCGGAGGTGAATTGGACATCTTCGTGCTGAGTCATCGGCGTTCCATTCTGCCTGGCTGCGGTTAACGCCAGCGCCGCGGTTAGGTCCAGCCCTATCGGCGCCCCGAAAGTTATGGACTAGTGTCTAGAAAAGCTTTCCTGGCCGCAAGGGACGGAGACTGTCATGGTGATCCGCGTCGCGCACGTCGGCACCGGAAATGTCGGGGGCCTGGCCCTGGCCGAACTGATCTCTAACCCCCAGTTCGAGCTGATCGGCGTCAACGTCTCCACGCCGGAGAAGGTGGGCCGCGACGCCGGCGAACTGTGCGGCGTCGGCCTGGACACCGACACCGTCACCGGCATCAAGGCCGTCGACGACCTGGACGCCATCATCGCCGCCAAGCCCGAGTGCGTCGTCTACTGCGCGATGGGTGACACCCGGTTACCCGACGCGATGGCCGACGTCATGCGCATCCTGGCCGCCGGCATCAACGTCGTCGGGTCCTCGCCCGGGCTGCTGCAATTCCCCTGGGGCGTGATGCCCGACAAGTACATCGCTCGGGTGGAAGATGCTGCCCAGCAAGGCAATGCGAGCATCTTCATCAGCGGCGTCGACCCGGGATTCGCCAACGACCTGATCCCGTTCGCGCTTGCGGGGACCTGTCAGCGCATCGAGCAGGTGCGCTGCATGGAGATCCACGACTACGCGTCGTACAACGGCACCGAGGTCATGGACTACATGGGGTTCGCCAAGCCCATGGACGAGATCCCGATGCTGCTGCAACCGGGCATCCTGTCCATCGCGTGGGGCACCGCTATCCGTCAGCTGGCGGCCGGCCTCGGCATCGAGGTCGACGCGATCACCGAGTCCTACCAGCGCGAACCGGCTCCGGAGGACTTCGACATCGCGATCGGCCACGTGGCCAAGGGCACGGTGGCGATGCTGCAGTTCGAGATTCGCGGCATGGTCAAGGGCCACCCCGCCATCGTCATCGAGCACGTCACCCGGCTGCGCCCCGACCTGCCCCAGCCCGCCTCCGGCGACGGCTCCTATCGCGTCGAGATCACCGGCGAGCCGTCGTATGCCGTTGACATCATTCCGAGCAGCCGCAAGGGTGACCACAACCACGCCGCGATCGCCGGAGCGGCGGGCCGCGTCGTCAACGCCATCCCGGCGGTGATCGCGGCGCCACCGGGCATCCGGACCACCCTCGACTTGCCGCTGGTAACCGGCAAAGGGCTTTACGCACCAAGCACTTTGGTGACCACCTGAATCGAAAGGAGACCCTCACGTGGGTCGGGTAGACGGGAAAGTTGCACTGATTAGTGGCGCCGCCGGCGGGATGGGCGCCGAGGACGCGCGCCTGCTCGTGGAGGAGGGCGCGAAGGTGGTGATCGGCGACATCCTCGACGACCAGGGCAAGGCGCTGGCCGAGGAGATCGGCGACTCCGCGCGCTACGTGCACCTCGACGTCACGCAGCTTGACCAGTGGGAAGCAGCGGTCGCCACCGCGATCAGCGAATTCGGCAAGCTCAACGTGCTGGTCAACAACGCCGGCACCGTCGCGCTCGGGCCGCTGCGGAGCTTTGACCTGGCCAAGTGGCAGAAGGTCATTGACGTCAACCTGACCGGGACATTCCTGGGCATGCGGGTGGCCGTCGACCCGATGATCGAGGCTGGTGGCGGCTCGATCATCAACGTGTCCTCGATCGAGGGTCTGCGTGGCGCACCCATGGTGCACCCGTACGTCGCGTCCAAGTGGGGCGTGCGCGGTTTGGCCAAGTCGGCGGCCCTGGAACTGGCGCCGCACAACATCCGGGTCAACTCCGTGCACCCCGGGTTCATCAAGACCCCGATGACCAAGCATCTGCCCGAGGACATGGTCACCATTCCGCTGGGCCGGCCCGGGGTGGTGCGGGAGGTCGCGACGTTCGTGCTGTTCCTGGCCAGCGACGAGTCGTCCTATGCCACCGGCAGCGAGTTCGTGATGGACGGCGGGCTGATCACCGACGTGAACCACAAGGACTTGTTCTGACGCGCAGTTGCCGGCTGGTGCTATAACCGCGAACATGCCGGGCAGTTTGCACGACCTGAAAGGGATCGTCGGACCGACGCACGTCGTCACCGACCCCGACGTGCTATCCGGGCGCAGCGTCGACCACACCGGCCGCTACCGGGGCCGCGCCAGCGCGCTGGTTCGCCCGGGGTCGGCCGAGCAGGTCGCCGAGGTGCTGCGGCTGTGCCGTGACGCCGGGGCGCACGTCACCGTGCAAGGCGGGCGCACCTCGCTGGTGGCCGGTACCGTTCCCGAGCACGACGACGTGCTGCTTTCCACCGAAAGGCTGTGTGGGATAAGCGATATCGACACCGTCGAGCGTCGGATTGCGGTCGGCGCGGGCGCCACGCTCGTCGCGGTGCAACACGCCGCGACCACGGCGGGACTGGTGTTCGGTGTCGACCTCGCCGCGCGCGACACCGCGACGGTCGGCGGCATGGCCTCGACGAATGCGGGCGGGTTGCGCACCGTCCGCTACGGCAACATGGGCGAACAGGTCCTCGGTCTGGATGTGGCGCTGCCCGACGGGTCGCTGATGCGCCGACACAGCCTGGTGCGCAGCGACAACACCGGATACGACCTACCGGCACTGTTCGTCGGCGCCGAGGGCACTCTCGGTGTGATCACCGCGCTGGATCTGCGGCTGCATCCCACACCGTCGCACCGGGTCACCGCGGTGTGTGGCTTCGACGGGCTTGACGCACTGATCGACACCGGCCGCACGTTCCGCGACGTGGACGGGATCGCCGCACTCGAGTTGATCGACGGCCGCGCCGGGACGCTGACCGCCGAGCACCTCGGATTCGGGGCCTGACCCTCGCCAGCGCGGCCGTGAGCTCGCCGGTCGAAGGGAACTGGCTGCTGCTGGTGGAGCTAGCCGCCGATCACGATCAGACCGAGCGGCTGGCCGACCTGCTCGCCGACGCACCAATGTGCGGCGAGCCGGCAGTCGGCGTGGATGTTGTTGCTCAGCAACGACTTTGGCGTGTTCACGAATCGCTGGCCGAGGTGCTCGGCGTGTACGGGCCACCGTTGAAGTTCGACGTGTCGTTGCCGTTGGCGGCGATCGCCGGGTTCGCCACGGACGCGGCCACGTTGATCGGCGAGCGGGTCAGCGACGCTGTGCCGGTGTTGTTCGGCCATGTCGGCGAAGGCAACCTGCACCTCAACGTGCTGCGCGTGCCGGTCGACGAGGAGAAGGCGTTGTACGCGCCGATGATGGACTTGATCGCGCAGTGCGGCGGCAACGTCAGTTCCGAACACGGCGTCGGCAGCCGCAAGCGTGCCTACCTCGAAATGTCCAGGGAACCAGCGGATATCACTGTGATGCGGTCGGTCAAGGCCGCGCTGGACCCGACCGGTTACCTCAATGCGGCGGTGCTGTTCGACTAGTCACGGCTTCCGGCGACGATATTTCGGGCGGCGGGCAATGCCCGCCGCCCGAAATCGTCCCCCCACCGGGCTGGCTTCCCGCTGACTGTGCAGCACTAGCGATGGCCGCCGCCTCCGAAGCCGCCACCACCGCCGAAGCTATGGCCGCCGCCTCCGAAGCCGCCGCCACCGCCGATAGCTGGGCCTGCGCCGCCGCCGATAGAGGCAGGGCCGCCGCCGATGGCTGGGCCTGCGCCACCACCGATGGCTGGGCCGGGGCCGCCGCCGATGGCGGCAGGGCCGCCTGCGCCGCCGCTGGTGGGGCCGACGATGACGGTTCCACCGCCGGCAGGGGCTCCGCCGCCGCCATCTGTCGGGCCAACGACAGCGGTCCCGCCGCCCGAGGGGCCGCCGGCGGGAGCTCCGCCGCCATCTGGTTTAGCGGGCACCACCGTTGCCGGGGTATCTGGTTTGCCGGGCACCAGCGTTGCCGGGGTGTCTGGTTTAGCGGGCACCAGCGTTACCGGAGGTACTGGCGTTGCCGGCGTAAGCGGTGTCCATGGCACCGAGTGCGGCGGGCTCGGAGGCGGACACCAGCCCGGGGTGTTCCACAACGGGTCGTCGAGGTACCACGGATAGATCGGCCAGATCAGCGGGTAATTCTCGTTCTGCCGTTGGCAGAACGCCTGGGCCTCCGGGCTGTTGTCATTGATCGGGGTGGGGCCCAAGCACAGCGGTGGCGGTGGCGGTGGGCCCGGGGGCGGCGACGGGTCGGTTTCGGTGTCCACCAATCGGATCGATGTCGATTCGAGAGCAGGCCCCGGCGTACCGGGTTGCGCGGCTTCGAACACGGCGAACATCGCGGTTGCAGCCGTCGCGGCAAGAACTGCCGACTTCAACCGGGAGTGCGATCCGCCGCAGCCGCGGATTGTGTGCTGCCGCTGGTGCTTTCCATCGGCGGCCCGCATTCCCTTTGTCATCATCTGTGGCCTTATCGTCAACTGACGTATGTGATCAGTAATTAAATATATGATTAGACAATAAATATATGATCTAACGAATCCTAAGCAGGCGGCCCTATACTGTTAACCGTGGTTGTCAAATCTGACGTAGAGGCGCCCCAGACTGATTTCGGGGAGGCGTTGCGGGTTGCGTGGTGGAGTTACTCCCAGCGCATCGATGCGGAGCTGGCGGCTATTGGTTTGCCAGGTCGTGAGTTCCCACTGAACTATGTGTTCGCGCTGTACGGTCAGCCCGGCCCGATGACGATTTCGGAGATGGGTCGGCAGTTTGCTATCAGTCGTCAGGCGGCCAGCAAGATCACGGCCGAACTAGGCCGGCTCGGGTATATAAGGGTGGCTGCGTCGAGGACCGATCAGCGGGAGAAAGTGGTGGAACTCACGGCAAAAGCGGTCGAGCTCGTCACGGCGCGCCGGAGCGCGGCAGCCGCGCTGGACGGGGAAATCTGTGAACGCCTGGGCTCGGCCGGGCTTGCCGAGCTGCAACGTGCCATGGAAACCGTGGGTGAGGTTTCCATGGGTAAGAAGCGCCTCGATTTCGGCAACCTCTACCGCTCACCCAAGCTGTGGTGAGGGCGTTGCGAAGCGGGGACCGCTAGTCGACAGTCGGTTTGATTCCGACGGCGTGCCGCAGCTGGGCCAGGAACTGCTCGCCGTCGTCGCTGCGAACGATGTAGTGCGAGATGGCGATTCGGATCACGGTCGCCGCCTTCACGGCGGCGTTGGGTCCGGGCAGGTGCCGTTGCAGACCGTCGCGCATCTGCGGGATCACGTGGGCGAACTGAGCGATGGTGTGCTCGGGTTCCACATCGACCATGCGTACACCCGAGTAGGAGTGCTGGTATTCGACTATGAATCGCAGTACGGCATCTAGCTTTTCGTAGCCTTTGAGCCCCGCGGTGGCTCGCACCAAACCGCTTTCGAAAAGCTGGCGCTCGTATTGTGAGAACGCCGACAGCAGCTCTTCTTTGGACGCGAACCAGCGGTACAGCGTGGGGCGTGAGACCCCGGCCTGGGTGGCGACCTCGGACAGGCTGAGTTTGGTTTTGCCGTTGCGCCCCAGCACCTCGGCGGTCGCCAACAGGATCCGCTGACGCGTCGACGTGTCCGCATCGGTCGCGGTCATCGCGGCGGCCGGCTCCGTCATATCAGAAACTTTACGAAGAATTGCCGAACTCGCCATCCTCGTTCCCCTCCCACGTCAGGCTTTCGGTGGCCGGCGGCGCACCAGGACGGACTGCTGGATAGCGCCGACCGCGCCCTGCTCGTCGTACAACGTGCCGATCGTGGACCCGATGCCGTCCGGCCCATAGCTGGTCTCCGCGCGAATGCCGACCCACTCCCCGTCGGGAACGCGAAAGACGTGCACCGCCAAATCGGTGTTCAAGAAGGTCCACTTGGTGATGTCGAGCTTGCTGCCGATGCCGTTGGCGCAATCGGCCACCGCGAACAGCCGCTCCAGCTGCGTCATCGTCTCGCCCTGGACCAGGTCGACCTCCGGCTTGATCCACGATTCGCCCGCGCCCGGCTTCAGTGGCTCGGTCAGCCAGAGCCACTGAAGGCTGTGCACGTAGTTGCGGTCCCACTCCTTGGCCTTGAGGTTGCGGTTGCGGGCTTCGGCGCGCGGCCGGGGCAGCTCGGCCGCCGCGTGCGCGATCGCCTGGGTGTCCTGCAGCTGCAGCCGCCAACCACTGGCGCGCGCGACGGGCCGGGGCGCGCCGTCGGGGCCGGTAGCCAGCATCTCGGCGGTCACCAGCTCGATCTGCTTGCCGCCGCGCTGCACCCGCGCGCTGACCCAGAGGTCGCCGTCGGCGGGCACCCCGCCCAACAGGTCGATCACGACCCGCGACAGCCGGGTGTCGTCGCGCCGCTCGCAGCGCTCCAGCGCCCGGACCAGCAGCGCCGACACCGGGCCGCCGTGCTGGATCGCCGCCGACCAGGTGCCGCGAGCCAGGTCGGTCGCGCGGAACTTCTCGCCCAACGCGTCGGCCAGGCCACCAGGGGGGTCGATCAGCTCGTAATAGGAGTCGGTCACGTGTCTCCTCTCGGGTGTCTCAGGGCGACCCGGTGCCGGGCGTGGCGACCTGCACGGCGTCGAGCTGCGATCCCCGGGTGCCCACCAGGCGCTGAGGATAGGCGTCGGTGCTCGACAGCAGAAACAGGATGCGGCGTTCGGGGCCGCCGGCGCGCAGGCGATCGCGACCCGCTCGCCCATATCGATGCGATCGGTTACGGCGCCGCCCTCGACGATCCGCTCGAACTGGTGAGCCAGCGTCATCGACGTCCACACGCCGCCCTCGGCGTCCAGCGCGATGCCGTCCGGTGGCCCGTCCAGGCCTTCGGCGAAGACCCGTCGGTCGCCTAGTGCGCCGTCGTCGTCGATGGTGAACGCGGTGAGCCGGCGGCCGATCGATTCGGCGACGATCAACGTCTTGCGGTCCGGCGTGATGACCATGCCGTTGGGAAAGTCGAGGTCTGAGGCGACAATGGTGGCCTTGGCTGCGCTGTCGTCGGGATCGAGCCGCACGATGACGCCGCCCCCGAGAGCTTGGGGGGCCTGGGAGCCGATGTAGGCGCGCCCCGCGTCGTCGATGACCATGTCGCCGAGGTTGGCCGGCACCAGGCCGGTCAGGTCGGCGACCGCTACCACGCTTTCTCCGTCGTAGCGCAGCACCTGCCGGTCTTCGGCCGAGGCGATCAGCAGCGATCCGTCGGGGCGAAAACCCAGGCCCGACGGCGAGTGCCCGGGCAGCGGCAACGTAGTCAGCGCCCCGCCCAGGGTCGAGGTGTGTACCGCTTCGCCCAGCATGTCGGAAAACCACAGCAGGCCCTCGAACCACCGGGGACCCTCGCCGAAGCAGAACCCGTTGGCCAACGGCTCGGGGATCATCGGCTCACGCCTTTACAAAACACCGCAGAAGTGTCATGCAATGTCGGCGCTGGTGTCAATCGGCCCGAGCGAGCTCCCGCGACAGCCTCGTGATACGCGTCTGTCCGCGCGGGCTTGGCCTGCTCGAAGAGCCGATCGGGCAGCGGGGCGCGTTGGGCGCCTCAATGGTCATGGTGCGGGAAAAGGGCGTGATGTCCTGTTGGGGGCCGTCCAAAGTGCTTGTCGGAGGCTTGTTAGCCAAGCTTTACAAATCCGACCCAAAGTGTCACGCTGAGCCGGAAGCTGGCATCGCGAGAGGCGGATCGGATTTGACCACGGAATCTGCGCAGACCGAGTGGACGGTTCGGGGCCTGCTGGATCTGTTCGACGTCCAAGCCACTGGGGACGACCGGTTCACCGGGGACACCGGCATCGCGGTTGGAGACGAACGTCAGGTGGTGGAAGGCACGCAGGTGCTCGCCCAGGCGATCGTCGCGGTGGCAAAACGCTTCCCGGACAAGTCGGTGCGCTCGGCGCACGCGGTGTTCGCGCGCGCGGTGGTCGTCGGCCCGCCGATCGAGCTCGTGCTCGACGTCGTGTCCGAGGGGCGGTCGACAGCGACCGCGGTCGTGGCCGTGCACCAGAACGGGCGCCGCTGCCTGAGCATCACGGTGCTGGCCGACGTCCCGACGGCCGACGTCATCCGCCACCACCTGCCCAAGCCCGACGTGGCGGCCCCCGCCGACGCGATCCACTCGCCGATGCCGATGGTCGGCCGGGAGCTGCGCCTGGTCGACGTCGTCGACGTCAACAGCCCCGACGAGGTCGGCCCGCCGGAGCTGTACGCGTGGCTGCACTACGACCCGATTCCGGCCCGCGACGATCTGGCCAAGGCGCTGTTGGCGTACTTCACCGGCCACCTCGGGATCTCCACCACCATGCGTGCGCATGCGGGCATCGGTACCGCCCAGGCGCACCTGACCGTGTCCACCGCCCCGATGAGCATCTCGGTGGCGTTCCACGAGCCGGTGAGCTGGAGCGGCTGGCTGCTCTACACCCACGAGAGCACCCAGGTCGGCGCCGGAATGTCGTATGTGCGCGGCGCCGTGCACTCGGAGGAGGGCGAGCTGCTGTGTTCGTTCGCGCAGGAGGCGCTTATCCGGCCGCTGCGCACCAGCGACACCTCGATCGATTCGCGCGCTCGCTTCTGACGGCTGGGCGACCCCGATGCGCTTCACGATCACCCACCCGATGCACAGCCACCCCTACAACCCGGAGCTGGTCAGCGGGGAGGGGATCGGGAAGGTGGCCGCGGCCACCGAAGCGGCCGGCATCCACGGTTTCGGCCTGACCGATCACCCCGCGCCGTCGCAGCGGTGGCTGGAAGCCGGCGGCCATGACGCGTTAGATCCTTTCGTCACACTGGGTTTCGCGGCCGCCACCACGTCGACATTGCGGCTGATCCCCAACATCGTGGTGCTGCCGTACCGAAACCCGTTCGTGGTGGCCAAGTCCGGAGCCACTCTGGACATGCTGTCCGGGGGGCGCTTCACGCTTGCAGTCGGCGTGGGCTACCTCAAGCGCGAATTCGCCGCGCTGGGTGTCAGCTACGACGAACGCGCCGAGCTGTTCGAGGAATCCCTGCAAGTGATCCGGGCGATCTGGTCTGGCGACGACATCACCTTCGAGGGAAAGCATTTCAGCGCGCGCGGCATCACCGCACACCCCCGGCCCGTCGACAGCCCGCCGATCTGGATCGGGGGCAACACCACGACGGCCCGACAGCGCGTCGCGCAATACGGCGACGGCTGGTGCCCGTTTCCCGCCCCGCCCCAACTGGCGCAGACGGCAGGGACGGCGGCGATCACCTCCACCGAGGAGCTTACGGTGGCCATCGACGATCTGTGGCGCCGCTGTGATGCGGCGGGCCGCGATTGGTCGGCGATCGACATCACCTTCGCCAACTTCGACGGTGGCAGCCCCGCCGACGATGAATTCAACGCCGACGCCTACCTCGACGGCCTGGACAAGCTGGCGAAGTTGGGAGTCACCTGGACGAGCGTCCACCTGCCCGGCGACAGCATCGCGCACGTGCTCGAAACCCTCGACCGTTTCCGGACCCTCGTTGTCGACGCGGCCTAGCTGGATTTAAAGACGGCAATGGACTTCTCGCGCGTCGACCTCTCGCCCGAGGATCAGGAATTCTTCGATCAGACCCGGGCGTTCATAGCCGAACACGTCACCGAGGAAGTGCTGCGCCGGGATCGCGAAACGGGCGAGAACTTCAGCGAACCAGTGCATTTGGCGCTGGGCAATGCGGGCTATCTGACGTCGGATTTCAAGCTGGAGTCCGAAGGGGGATTCGATCCGGTGCGCCGGCGCATCTTCCACCTCGAGATCGGTCGTGCCCACACGCCGTGGTTCCACTGGGGGACCACCGCGGTCGTCGCGAAGTTGGTGCGGCAATTCGGGAAAGCCGAACTCGTCGACGCGGTGCTGCCGGGCGTGCTATCCGGCGCGATCCGGCTATGCCTGGGCTACACCGAACCCGAGGGCGGCTCCGACGTCGCGACCTGCAAGACCCGCGCCGTGCGCGACGGTAACGAGTGGGTGATCAACGGCTCGAAGATGTTCACCTCGAACGCGCAGAACGCCAAGTACGTCTTCCTGCTCACCAACACCGATCCGCAAGCACCGAAACACAAGAGCCTGACCGTGTTTCTGGTGCCACTGGACTCGCCGGGTATCGAGATCCAGGGCATTCGCACCCTGGACGGCGACCGCACCAACATCGTGTACTACAGCGACGTACGGGTCGACGACCGCTACCGGATCGGAGACGTCAACGGCGGCTGGACTGTGATGCGATTCGCCCTCGACGCCGAACACGGCATTGCCGAAACCGAAGACCATGGCCTGCAGAATCTTTCGATGATGTCCGAGCACGGCCACCTGATGGCCGAGGCGGCCGACGGAGTGGCGGCGATTCTGTCCAGACCGGATGCCAGCGGGCGTCGCCCGATCGACGACGAGTCGACGAAATACCGGCTCGGGCGCAGCCTCGCCCGCATCGAGGTGGCGCTGTCGACGCCGGGCATCTACGGACGCGTGGCGCTGATTCAGACCATGCGTGACATCTCACCGGAATTGATGGACATGCTCGGCGCGGCATCGGTATTGCCCACCGACACAACGGGTTCCGCGGGTGACGGCGCCGTGGAGTTTATCTTCCGCCACGGCGTGCCGGCCGGGATCTACGGCGGCAGCTTGGAGATCTTCCGCAACATGATCGCCCAGCACGAGCTGAAGCTCGGGCGTCCCAGCTACGGCTAGCGGCCTGCGGGTCTCCCCACCCGAGTCGCCGCCATACTCTAGAGGCCGTGCTGCTCCGAGTGAACGGACAGCGGAAAGGTGGGCGACGCGGTGGCCGTTCTAGTGGCCTTCGGTTCGTTCCTGACGACTTTGCTGGGCGGTTACGCGGCGCTGCGTGTCGGTTCCTACCGTTATCTCGTGCTCGGCCTGGTCGCCGGGCTGATGCTCGGTGCGGTGAGCTTCGACCTGCTGCCCGAGGCGCTGAGCCATGGCGGCGTGTGGGCACTGTTCGGCATTCCTGCTCCGCTGGTCGCATTCGTTCTCGGCTTTCTCGTGTTGCACATCGTCGAACACACCGTCGGTATTCACCGCGATCAGACGTCGAACGCCGCTGATCTAGCCGAAGCGCCCAGCGTCGGCCTGGTGGCCGCATCGGGGCTGGTGGGCCACAGCGTAATGGACGGATTCGCCATCGGTGCCGCCTTTCAGGCGGGGGCGGGGGTCGGAACGGTGGTCGCGGTGGCGGTGATCGGCCATGACTTCGCAGACGGCTTCAACACCTACACGGTGACGTCGATTTACGGCAATGACCGGCGAAGGGCGCTGACACTGCTGGCCGCCGATGCGGTCGCACCTGTTGTCGGCGCGGCTCTCACGCTGACGGTGACGATTCCACACCGCCTGCTAGCGGTCTACCTCGGTTTCTTCGCGGGATTCCTGATGTATTTGGCGAGCGCCGACATGCTGCCGAAAGGCGCACACGGGCCACCGCACTGCTGCCACCCTGGCATGCACCATCGGCGGGGTGCTGTTCATGTTCGCGATCGTCGCGCTGGCGAACTGAGATAGCCGCCCTCTCACACCTTGTATGTTGTTGTCCGCCAGAGGATTTCCGAAAGCGCCATGGCGACCCGCTCCGCCGAGGTGTCATCGACGACGAGCTGGTGACAGCAGCGCTCGAACATCCACGTCATCGCCGCGGCCAGCATCTCCGGGTCCGCGGGCGCGTCGGGACTGCCCTCCCAGCGTTCCCGCAGGTATCCGGCCGTTTGGCCTATGACATGTTTACCGACATCGGCATGGCAGCTTTTGCCCAGCGGGCTCGACTCGAACTCGGGGCCACAGGTGAAAAGCCGCGTGAAAAGCTGTCCCTACGAACGGGTTCGGGCTTAACTCCCCGTGAGGCCCAAATCGCCGCGCTGGCTGCCGGCGGGGCCACCAACGCCGAGATCGGCGCACAGCTCTTCATCAGCGCCAACACTGTTGCGTACCATTTGCGCAAGGTATTCACCAAGCTGGACGTCACCGCACGGCGCCAACTCGCCCCCGCGGTAATCGGGGCATCTCCATCGTGGCCGCCCGCCCGCTCGGCTAACTACGGCGGTTGACGGGCAGCTCGGCCAGCACGTCTACCCGCGCCTCGTCGAAACTCAGAAAACCCTTGATGGGCATGCTCTCCGGCAGAGGATCCTGGTAGCTCCACGCGATGTTTTCGACCTCACCGGCGGACCAGTACGTCGCGAAACCCTTGTAGTTGCAGTAGCTCGTCGTCTCCGTGCGCCGGAGCAGGTCGGTGCGCACGTGTACGGGATCGACGTAAAGCTTTGGTGCGAGCGCAGTTTCGAACACGATCACCGTGTCGCTGGTATCGACTAGCGTGGTGCCCGCGACGCTGACGCGCAGCCGGCGCGAGGTGGGGCGGCAGTCAACGCGGTGGTACGGATTCGGTGGATAGTGAACGAGTTTGCGGCCCTCTTCCAGCCAGGTGTCCACGGCGTCCCACGGCACGTGGACGTACCCGGGGACGTGCGGCTCGGGTTCGGTGGGCAGCTCGTCGACCTCGTCGGCGCGGAACAGATAGCTCAGCGGCTGGCCCGGCCGGTGCACCATCAGCACCCGCTCGGTGTCGATCACCGCGCGACCATCCTTGAACGCCTGGACGCGGCGCGGGTGCGGCTCGATATAGACCGCCCCGGCGGGCAACGGGGGAACGAACCGTCCAGCCGGATCGCTGCTGAGCGGACCACGCCCGGCCACCAGACTCATGGCGTCAGGCTAACGCCGCCGCGGCGAACTTCGAGTCGCTGTCGGATCGCTACCCCCGGCTCGTCTACGGCCTGATCACCGGCTACGGCCAGACCGGCCCCGACGCCGACCGGGCCGCCTACGACGTGGCCGCGTTCTGGTCGCGCGCCGGGGTGGCCCACCTGCTCACCCAGCCCGGCCAGACGCCGCCGTTCCAGCGCGGCGGCATGGGGGATCACTCGGCCGGCATGACCCTGGCCGCGGCCATCTGCGCGGCGCTGCTGGCCCGCGAGCGCACCGGGACCGGTCAGCTGGTGACCACCTCGCTGTACCGGCAGGGTGCCTACACCGTCAGCTTCGACCTCAACACCTATCTGCTCACCGGCCAGCCGATCGCGATCGGCCAGCGCGAAACGATGGGCAACCCCTGCATGAACAACTACGCCGCCGGTGACGGGCGGCGGTTCTGGATCGTCGGCCTCGAAGGCGACCGGCACTGGCCGCCGCTGTGCCGGGTTGTCGGCCGCCCCGAATGGCTCGAGGACCCGCGCTTCAGCGACGCCGCCGCCCGCTTCGTCAACGGCCCCGAGCTGATCGCCGCGTTGGACGAGATTTTCGCGACCCGCTCGCTCGACGAATGGGCGCAGGCCTTCGCGGCCGAACCGGACTTTTTCTGGTCGCCGATTAACTCGATCGAAGACGTCGTGGCCGACGAGCAGTTCCACACCGCGGGCGGCATCGTCGACGTCCCGGACGGCCAGTCCAGCATCGCGATGGTTGCCACCCCGGCGGATTTCCACGGAACGCCGTGGGCGCCGCGTTCGCCGGCGCCGGAACTCGGGCAGCACACCGACGAGATTCTGGCCGAACTGAAGGCCCGCCGTAGCTCCTGACCACTCGGGAGGAGCTTTACAAAATTCGGCAGAAGTGTCACGCTGTGCCATGAGCCGCGTCACCGCTGGGTGAGGCGGTGTCAGCCCTTGGGACGCCCATGACAAGCGCTGCAGCTGCCTTGGAGCCAACGCACTCCGCGGTGTGGCGGTGAGGAACGGATTTGATGGTCACTCCGACGTTCGACATCGGCCAAAGCGGGCGTGTTAGCGGTGGACGAGCAACCCACGGCAACGGCGAGTGTCTGCGGTATCGGCTGGACGTGGTTGCCGGAAGCGCCGTCGATGTCGTGCACTCGGCCGGCGGGTGGCTCTACGACCGGGTGATGGCCGGTTGGGAGGTGACCGTGCTGCTGCCGGGCAGCTGCGACACCCGCCCGCTGCGCATCCTCGGGGTACGGGTGCTCAACACCGAGTCGGAGTACGTGCCGACCGCCGTCGGTTCGACGAGTCACACCCTGGCCGTCAGCGCCGAGGCGTTCACCGCGGACGCGCAAGTGCGGGACAAGGTGCTCAAGTCCCTGGACGACCGGCTGACCGAGGTCGCGCTGTGGGGCGACGGATGGCCGTTGGGAGTGAACCGCGGAATGACGCGCGCCCAGCACGTGCTGTCCGCTGCGGCGCGCAGGTTCAAGGGCTATGCCCTTGCGGCAGCGGGGGTCCCGTCTGCCTTGGTGGAACCGACCGAGACGCTGCTGTGTGCGGCGAGCAATTCGCACGGCGCTGCAGAGCCGGTCCGCCTCGACTGATGAAGAAGTATTACGGCCACACCCTGCTCTACCTGCACGAGACGATCTCGCTTGGATCCGGCCGGAGCGACCGCTTCACCGAGGTTTTCACCGAGACCTACCAGCCGATGATGGACGAACTCGGCGCCCGGCTGTTCGCGATCTGGGAATCCACGCCGTACAACGGCCACTGGCCGCAGGCGACGATCATCTGGGAGATCGACGGCTTCGCCGACTACGCGAGGATCGGGGCGGCGCAGGCGCGCGGTGGCAGTCACCAGGCCGCGGCCGGAAAGTGGTCGGCGTTTCTGGCCGAGACCGGCGCGTCGGGCGAGGGGCGGATCATGTACCCCGGACCAAGCAACAAGACCCTGGCCCAGCTGCGCGAGGCCGAATTCAGCGCGCCACTGGTGATTCAGGAGATCATGCAAACCAAGCCCGGGCGCCAGGACGACTACATCCGCGAGCTGGAACGGCTTTACGTCCCGTGGTCGGAGCGCACCGGGAAACGCTGGCTGGGTTCGTTCACCACCACGTTCCGCTTCAACGAGGTCATCCACTACTGGGCGCTGGACGGCGGCTGGGAATGCTTCGCCAACCACTACCCCTCGTGGAAGGACAGCCCGCCCGCCGAGATCGTCACCTGGATGAGCGTGGCGCCGGCCCTGCGCGACGGCTGGGAAGACTCGATTCTGCAGGCCCTACCGCCCTCCCCGCTGCAGTGACCGCCGCGAACACCGACTTCGCGTACGATCCGTTCGACGCGAACGTCATGGCAAATCCGTTGCCGTACTACCGAACTCTGCGTGACGACTACCCGGCCTACTACATGCCGCAGTGGGACACCTTCGCGCTGTCCCGCTTCGAGGACATCTGGCGGGTGCTCGAGGTCAACGACGGAACCTTCGTCGCGTCGGAAGGAACCCTGCCCCCCGCGGCGGTGCTGGCCAAGCACAACACCGGGCCGGTCGAGGATCCACCGTTGCATCCCTTGCCTTTTCACGCCGTGTTCGACGCCGACCTCTACGGTGAGATCCGTCGCGCACACTCGGCGCCGTTGCGGCCGCGCTCGGTCGCCGGGCTGGAGGCCAGGATCCGCGAGCTGGCCAACGAGCGACTCGACGTGCTGCTGCCGCAGGGTTCGTTCGATCTGACCCAGGAATATGGCGGCATCGTGGCGGCCTCGATGGTCTGCGACTTGCTGGGTATACCAACCGAACTCGCGCCGCAGGTGTTGGCCGCCGTCAACGCCGGCAGCCTGGCCGCGCCGGGTGAGGGCGTCGACACCGCGCAGGCCCGCCCCAACTACCTCGAATACCTGATCCCCGTAGTGCAACGGCGCCGGGCCGACCCCTCCGGCGGCCCGCTTCCGGTGGTCGACGGGCTGCTGGGTTACCGGCTGCCCGACGGCAGCGCCCTGTCCGACGTCGAAGCCGCCACGCAGATGTTGTGCATCTTCATCGGGGGCACCGAAACCGTGCCCAAGATCGCCGCGCACGGGCTGTGGGAGTTGAGCCAGCGGCCCGATCAGCTCGCCGCGGTGCGGGCGGACCCGGCCGCCACCGTGCCGGTGGTACGCGAGGAGATGTTGCGGTACTGCGCGCCCGCGCAGTGGTTCGCCCGAACGGCACGCCGGCCGTTCACGATTCACGGCCACACCATCGAGCCGGGCCAGCGGGTGATCACGCTGCTCGCCTCGGCCAATCGCGACGAACGCGAGTACGAAAACCCCGACGAGTTCGTCTGGGATCGGCCCATCGCCCGCTCGCTGGTGTTCGGCCGTGGCCAGCACTTCTGCATCGGCTATCACCTGGCCAGGCTGGAAGTGGCTGTGCTGGTGCAGGAATGGCTGCGCAGGGTGCCTGATTTCGAAATCAAGGGCCAGGATGCCACCCGCCTGCCGTCCAGTTTCCAGTGGGGATGGAACCAGATCCCGGTGGAGGTCTGACGTGTGGTCCTACCGGATCATCGCCCCTACCTTTTCGACCGCACGTCGATCGCTGACAAGACCGCCGACGACCTGTCCGATGGTCAGGTGCTGTTGCGGTTCCTGGCCGCCGGGGTGTGCGGCAGTGACCTGCCCGGCTTTCGGGGTGCCAAGGGCCAGCTGCCGGGCGATGACGGTCCAAGCGCCGCCGAGAAGGACGGCTTCCCGATTCACGAGGTGGCCGGCGAGGTGATCGCCAGCCGGCATCGGCAACACCGAGTCGGCGATCGCGTGGTGGGCTGGGCCTCCGGGTTCGACGGCTTGATGGAACGGGTCATCAGTGACGGCAACGGCCTCGCGCCGTACGACCCGCGGCTGACCCCGGCGCAGGCGGTCGGGCTGCAACCGCTGGCGTGTGTCCTCTACGCCTGCGAGCAATTGCCGGATTTGGCCGGCCGGCACGTCGCGATCATCGGTCAGGGTTCGATCGGACTGCTGTTCTCCTACGTCGCGAAGGCGGCCGGCGCCCGGCACGTCACCGGCGTCGATCCCGTCGACCGGCGAAGCCTCGCAACGATATTCGGTGTCGACGAGGTGGTGCGTGCGAGCAGCGACCGCTGGGTCAGTCAATTGGCGCCGGACGAGCGTGCCGATGTGGTCATCGAGGCCGTCGGTCACCAGGTGGCCACCCTGGGGCACGCGATCGAAGCCGCCGCACCCGGTGGCACCGTTTTCTACTTCGGCGTCGCCGACGACGAGGCCTACCCGATTAGCATGCGTCACATGCTGCGCAACAACCTGACCCTGAAATCCGGTGTGACCCTTGACCGGCGACGGGTACTCGACCTCGCCGGCAAGTTCGCCGCCGAACATCCCGAGCTGCTCGGCTCCTACCTCACGCACACCTTCGGCGCACAAGACGTCCAAGACGTGTAGGACGCCTTCGACCTGGCGTGCCGGCCGGTGGCCGACCGCGTGAAGATCGCGATCGCCGAGTGAGCATCTTTCGCGAGGCGCTCACCAAGACGGTGTGGGGCGGCTGGATCACCGGGCCCACGCTGATCGGACCGGAGGAATACGCCCGCGCCGGATACGACTACGTCGGATTCGACGCCCAGCACGGCTATCTCGACGACGGCGACATCGCCGGCATACTCAGGCGCCTCGAGCAGGTGCCCATCGCGACCGCGGTGCGGTTGCCCAATGCCGACCCGGCGCCGATCGGGCGGGTGCTCGACGCCGGGGCCGACGCGGTCTTCATCGCGATGATCGAATCCGCCGACCAGGCCGCCGCGGCGGTGGCGGCCACCCGCTACGCCCCGGCGGGCGTCCGTAGCTTCGGTCCACTGCGCGCCAGCCTGGGCCCGGACCCCGCCGCTCACGAAGCGCGGGTCAGCGTGTTCGCGATGATCGAAACCGCTTCGGCACTCGCGAATCTCAGTGATATCTGCGCGGTCGACGGCCTGGCTGGCATCTACATCGGGCCTGCCGATCTGGCGATCTCGATGGGCCACGCCCCGATCGGATCGACCCGGCATCCGGAGGTGCTGGACGCGATCGTGCAGATCCATCGCGTCACCACCGAAGCCGGATTGGTCACCGGGATTCACGCCAGCGAGGGCAAGACCGGTCACGCCATGGCGCAGCTCGGGTTCACGGTGATCACCCTGGCCGCCGAATCGGCCGCGCTGCGGCGCGGAGCGACCGAGCATCTACGCGAGGCGACCGGACAGTGACCGACGACGCAGCCGCGATTCGCGACCTGATAGCCGGCTACGCGCTCGCCCTGGACGCCGGCGACATCGACGGCTTCGTGCAGCTGTTCACCACCGACGCCGAATACCGGGTCTGCGGACGTTCTTTCGCCGGACATGAGGGGATTGCCAAGATGTTTCGGGATGCGCCGCGCGGACTGCATATGACCGGGGCGTCGCGCATCGACGTCGGCCCCGACGAACCTGACACCGCGACCGCCCGCACGCAGGTCCTGTTCGTGAGGGCCGGCGACCTGCATCAGCGGCTTGCGCTCTACGACGACCAGCTGGTCCGCCGCGACGGCCACTGGCGTTTCCGGCAGCGGCGATGCCAGTTCATCACCAGCCACGGCCTGTCCGATAGCCCCGAGGCCCCGTCCTCATGAACGTCGCACTCGTCACGGGCGCGGCGGGCGGGCAGGGCTGGTCCATCACTAAAAAGCTTCGTGAACAAGGCTATTCGGTGGCCGCCTGCGACCGGCGCGCCGAGGACGTCGCCACCGCGGTCGCCGGACTCGGTGACGACGAGGTGATCGCCATCGCGCTCGACGTGACCAGCGAACAACAGTGGCAGGCCGCCGTGGAAAAGACGGTGGAGCGGTTCGGCCGGCTGACCGCCCTGGTCAACAACGCCGGGGTGCTGCATCGCGCCGCGCTGGCCGACGAGACGGTCGAGGGTTTCGAAAACGCTTGGCGCGTCAACTGTCTGGGCGCATTCCTGGGTATGCGTGCCGCGCTCGGGCAACTGCGGCAAGCCGAGCACGCGGCCATCGTGAACATCTGCAGCACCGGAGCGATCCGCCCGTTCCCCACACACTGCGCCTACGGATCGTCGAAGTGGGCGCTCCGGGGTCTGACCCAGACCGCGGCGGCCGAACTCGCCCCGTCGGGTATCCGGGTCAACGCGGTGTTCCCCGGGCCGATCGCGACCTCGATGCTCGATGACGCCACGCAGGCCCGGCTGACGGCGACGGCGACGTTCGGGCGGCTGGGCCAACCCACCGAAATCGCCGACGCGGTGGCGTTCCTGGTGTCGGAGGCGGCGTCGTTCATCACCGGTTCCGAACTCGTCGTCGATGGTGGGCAATGCCTACAGATTCGATGAAGAAACATGAAAACAGGTTTAACGGTCGGCATCATCGGCGCCGGCCCAGGCGGAATGGCTCTGGGAATTCTGTTGGGCCGTTCCGGTTTTCACAACTTCACCATCTTCGACCGCGAAGATGGCGTCGGGGGCACCTGGCGGATCAACACCTATCCGGGCCTGGCCTGTGACGTCAAGTCGCATCTGTATTCGTTCTCCTTCGACCTGAATCCGGATTGGTCGCGGCTTTGGTCCGGCCAGGCCGAGATCCTCGCCTACTTCGAGCGCTGCGCCGACAAGTTCGGGCTGCGTCCGCACCTGAAGCTGCGCACCGAAATCGTTTCGGCGCGTTGGGAAGAGGAAGCCCAGCAGTGGTGTCTGACCACCAGCACCGGCCAGCACCACCGTTTCGACGTCGTGGTATCCGCCGTCGGACTATTCACCCGGCCGCTTTTTCCGGAGCTCGTCGAGCGGGAGCCGTTCACCGGAACCGTGATGCACTCGTCGCAATGGGACCATTCGGTGGACCTGGCGGGAGCGCGGGTGGCCGTGCTTGGCACCGGATCGACGGCGTCGCAGCTGCTGCCCGAACTCGTGAAGGTGGCCCGGCAGGTGTATTCGGTGCAGCGGTCGCCGACGTGGATTCTGCCCAAGCCGGACCGACGCTACACCCGAGGGGAACGCTGGGCCTTCGCCCATCTGCCGTTCGCCAAAAGGCTGTACCGGACCCGGCTGTGGCTGCGCAGTGAGTCCAACATCTCGGTGATCGAGCACGGCAGCGAGAAGACGCAGGACTTCACCTCGATTGCTCTTGGTCTGCTGGAAAAGACGGTCGCCGACCAGAATTGCGGCAGCGACTGACGCCCGATCACCCGATGGGCTGCAAGCGGCTGGTGTTCTCCTCGGACTACCTGCCCGCGCTGACCCGGCCCAATGTCGAGGTGGTGTCCAGTCCGGCCCGCTATCTCAAGGCCCGATCGTTTGTCACCGAGGACGGCACCGAACGCGACGTCGACGTAGTGGTGTGCGCCACCGGTTACGCGGCAGCCGATTATCTCGGGCAGCTGGATGTCTCCGGGGAAGGCGGCACCACACTGCGCGAGGTCTGGAGTAAGGGGGGCGCATGCGTATCTCGGCATGGCCGTTGCAGGGTTCCCGAACTTCTTCATGCTCTACGGGCCCAACACGAATGTCGGCTCCAACAGTGTGATCTTCATGCTGGAAGCTCAGGCGCGTTACATCGTGCGGGCGTTGAAGTACATGCGGCGTAGAGGCAAAACGTATGTGGCGGTCCGGCCTTCGGCGTTGGCGCGGTTCATCGCCAAGATCGACCAGTGGATGGTCGGCACCGTGTGGACGACTCAGTGCAGCAACTACTTCCGTGCCGCGAATGGTCGCGTAGTAACGCAATGGCCACGTAGCGCGCGTAGCTTCTGGGAAATGACGCGTAGGTTCACCGCAGGCGACTTCATGTTTTCCAGCCATCCGCGCAGGCCCGTGTTCGCCGGCGACCACGAGGCGGCAGAAGAGCGATGACCGAATTGGATGGCGCGCAGCGGCTCGACCCGGCGCTGCGCGCCGTCGCGACTACCCGAACGGCCTTCTCCCCGGAGGCGATCGAGCTGATGCGCG
Source organism: Mycobacterium stomatepiae (assembly GCF_010731715.1). NCBI lineage: Bacteria > Bacillati > Actinomycetota > Actinomycetes > Mycobacteriales > Mycobacteriaceae > Mycobacterium > Mycobacterium stomatepiae. Next base: position 3,629,647 of record NZ_AP022587.1, on the reverse strand, counting down.
GGCCGTTCGACCAGCGCCGCCGCGATGCCGCGCACCTCACCGACCTGCCGGGCGTGCAGATCAGCGAAGACCATGCGGGTACGGTTGCCGTTCGCATCTATCGGGGTGGGCCGTCGCCGGCACCGGTGGTCGTCTATTGCCACGCGGGCGGATTCGCGTTGGGCAACCTCGACACCGATCACCGCCAATGCGCGGAACTCGCGAGGCGCGGCCGCGCCACGGTGGTGTCCGTCGACTATCGGCTGGCCCCGGAGCACCCGTACCCGGCCGCGCTCGACGATGCGATCGCGGTGCTGAAGTGGGTGGTCGCCGGCGCGGCGGAATTGGACATCGACGTGGGCCGGCTGGCCATCGGGGGCAGCAGCGCGGGTGGCACCCTGGCCGCAACCCTGGTCCAGCGGTGCGCCGACGGGTTGGTGCCGCCGGTCGTGTTTCAACTGCTGCACCAGCCCGTCCTCGACGATCGCGCCACCGCGTCGAAGGAGGAGTTCCGCACCAGTCCGGCCTTCGACAGCGAAGCGGCCGAACTGATGTGGCGCTACTACCTGGGTGAACGGTCGGGGTGCCCGGACACCGTGCCTGCGCGGCGCGCCGAATTGCGGGGTTTGCCACCAACTTTGATCACCTGCGCGGAGATCGATCCGTTCCGCGACGAAGCGATCGACTACGCGCGGCGGCTCCTGCATGCCGGAGTCTCCACCGAATTGCACGTGTTCGCGCGCACCTGCCACGGCTTCGATTCGCTGCTGCCCGACTGGGTGGGCTCCGAGCGACTGTTCAGGTTGCAGGGCAACGTTCTGGCCACCGCGTTCTATGGCAGCTAGCCGTTGGGTCCGCATCGTTCGATTGTTCGGTGAGCCGCCGACAATCCACTGGCACCGACTAGCCGCCGCGCCGATTGCGGTATTTACCAACAACTTCGATCACCTGCGCGCAGATCGGTCTGCTTAGGGACGAGGTGATCGAATACGCGCAGTGGCTCCTGCGCGCCCGGGTTCTGCACCGATTTGCCCGTGTTTGCGCGCCGCCATCACGGCTTCGATTCGTTGCCCGACTGGCTTGGCCCCGAGCAGTTGTCGGCGTTGCGGGGTCGCACACCACGGCGCGTCGGGCACGGGGCCGACCCGGCGCCGCAGGTCGTGGGACGTTAGTCCCTACCGCGGGCGTAGCGGGCTGCGAACAATGACCCATTATGAAAATCACCGGCTTGGAGGTCGTGCCGTTCGAGACGTTCGTCGATCGAATCTCGTTTGGCGAATTGATGACCGACTATCGCGTGGTGCAGACCGTGACCAAGGTACTCACCGACGAGGGAGCCGAGGGCTACTACTTCGGCGGGCACTTTCACGGAGATCAGGATGGGCTGCTGCCCGGGGACCGGGCACTGATAACGCAATTCCTGAGCCCACTGCTCACCGGCCAGGATCCGTTCGACCGGGCGGAGATCTGGCGGCAGCTCTGGGCGGCGAAGCTGCCGGAGAACGTTTGCAGTGTCATCGATCTGGCCCTGTGGGATCTGGCCGGCCGGGTGACCGGCCTGCCCGTGCACAAACTCCTGGGCGGCTCTCGCCAGAGAGTCAAGGCGTGCGCAAGCAGTTTCAACAATCTCGGCAGTCCGGACGAATACGCGGCACATGCCACCGACTGCCAGCGCCAGGGCTATCGCGCCTACAAGATCCATCCGTACCACTACTGGAATCCCGCCACGCGCCGGGCCGCGCTGCCCCGGCCGTCCTACGTCGACTGGGATTTGGCTGTGTGCGAGGCGGTTCGATCGGCTGTTGGGGACGAGATGGTGCTCATGTTGGACCCGTGGGGTACCTACCAAACTTACGAGGACGCATTGCGGATCGGACGCGCGCTGGAGCGGTTGGGCTTCTATTGGTACGAGCGCCCGCTACCGGAGTACCGGGTCGAGTCTTATGCCCGGCTCGCCGATGAACTCGATATCCCGATCTGCTCGCCTGAAATTGCCGAGGGCGGCGTCTACACGCGAGCGGATTGGATTTTGCGCCGCGCGTCCGACATCAGTCGTATCGACGTATTGCGGGGAGGCATCACCGGCGTGATGAAGCTGACCGGCATGTGCGAGGCGGTCGGCATCCGCTGCGAGCTGCACATGAGCGGTTTTGGGAACCTGCAAGTCCTGGGTGCCACCAGCGAGGACGTCTGCGAATACTACGAGCGTGGCCTGCTGGGGCCGGGGGCCCGCTACGACACCGCCCCGGCCTATCTCGAAGCGCCGTGCGACCCGCTGGGCCCGGATGGATTCGTCGAGCTACCGTCGGCACCTGGACTCGGGTACCAGATTCGATGGGACTACATCGAAAGTCATCGTCTTCCCGAGACCGCGGTGGAACCCGTCGCACCCCTGCACCCGAGGTAGGGGGCTCAGGCAGGCGGCGAAACATGTTGGAATACCACCATGGCCAACATTCCGCCGGCACCAGAGCAGCTCACCAGTAGCGACTTCCCGGTGCTGTGGCCGGTGGGCACCCGGTGGGCCGACAACGACATGTTCGGCCACCTCAACAACGCGGTCTACTACCAATTGTTCGACACCGCGATCAATGCCTGGATCACGATCGGCACGGGGCTCGACCCGACCACGATGCCGGCGCTGGGTGTCGTCGCCGAGTCGGGCTGCCGCTATTTCTCCGAACTGCAATTCCCGCAGAGCCTCGAGGTGGGCCTCGCCGTGACCCGCCTGGGCCGCAGCAGCGTCACCTACCGGCTCGGCGTGTTCGATGCCAAAGAGGGCCAACAACCGCGGCCGGTCACCGCGCTCGGCCATTGGGTGCACGTCTACGTCGACCGCGCCAGCCGCAAGCCCATCCCGATGCCCGACCCCATCCGGACCCTGCTATCGACGGCCTGTGTGGAGGCGTAACCGAGATAGCGCCCTGCGCTGGGGCTTTCGCGTACCCGGCTATGCTTCGCCCCATGCCCGTTTTGAGCAAAACCGTCGAGGTCGACGCCAACGCCGCCGCGATCATGGCCATCGTCGCGGATTTCGAGCGATACCCGGAGTGGAGCGACGGGGCAAAGGGTTGCTGGGTGCTGGCGCGCTACGACGACGGCCGGCCCAGCCAGATTCGCCTGGACGCGGCCTACCAAGGCTTCGAGGGAGTCTTCATTCAGGCGATCTACTACCCGGGGCCGAACCAGATTCAGACCGTGCTGCAGCAGGGCGAGCTGTTCAAGAAGCAGGAGCAGCTGTTCAGCGTCGTGGAAATGGGCCCTTCGAGCCTCTTGACGGTCGACATCGACGTCGAACCGTCGATGCCGGTGCCCGCGCCGATGGTGAAGATGATGCTGAACAACGTGCTCGACCACCTCGCGGAAAACCTCAAGAAGCGCGCCGAACAGCTGGCCGCCAGCTAGTAGCTAACCGAAAATCCCGGCGCCGTCCAGCATTTGGGTCAGCCGCTCCGCCGCGTCGGTGAACTGCCAGACCGTGTGTTCCATGACCGCGGCGGTGTCGCGCCGGCGCAGCGCGGCGATCAGCTGCCGGTGATTGTCGACCGCGGCAACAGCCCAGTGCGGGTCGCCGGCGTACACCAGCACCGGCATATACCGTGCGGCGTTGAGCAGGAACCGGGCCAGCTTGATCCGCCCGCTGGCCTGGTTGAAGACGCGGTGGAACGAGAACTCGATGCCCGCGATGGTCTCGGGATCGCTGGAGCCGACGGCCGCCACGAGCGAATTGTTGATGCGCTCCAGCTCGTCGATCTCGGCCTCGGTGATGTGATCGGTGGCCGCCGCGGCCAATTCTTTCGCGATGCTGGCCTGCAGCCAGAAAATGTCGTCGATGTCCTGGCGGGTCAACGGCAACACGACGTGGCCCCGGTGCGGCTCCAGCTGAACCATGCCCTCACCGCGCAGCTTCAGCAGCGCCTCGCGCACCGGAGTCACACTGACCCCGAGTTCGGCCGCGGTCTCATCGAGGCGTATGAAGGTCCCCGGGCGCAACGCCCCCGACATGATCGCCGCCCGCAGGTGGCCCGCGACCTCGTCCGACAGCTGCGCCCGGCGCAGCTGCCGCCGCCTGCCATGGGCTCGCGTAGATAGAGGTACGTTCACGTCGGTAGCCAGGGCTTTCGGGGACGTTTTCAGGGCGTATCGGGGCTTGTCATCAGGGCGGTAAGGCCATAGTGTGACCCACACAACACTATGCTTTATCAAATATCAAGCTGTCGCAAGCGGTGCGCGAGTGAAGGGAAGGTATTAGTTGACCGCGCAACTTGCTGGCCACGAGGCACCAGCGTCGCAGCCGTCACACCCGAACGAACAGCCGTATCTGGCCCGCCGACAGAACTGGGTCAACCAGCTCGAACGGCATGCGCTGATGCAGCCGCAGGCCGTTGCCCTGCGTTTCACGGGCCGCACTCTGACGTGGTCTGACCTGCAGCGACGGGTTAGTGCACTGGCCGGGGCGCTGCGTCGTCGAGGGGTCGGCGCGGGCGACCGGGTCATGATTCTGATGCTCAACCGCCCCGAGTTCGTCGAGGCGATGCTGGCCACCAACATGCTCGGCGGCATCGCGGTTCCGCTGAACTTCCGGCTCACCCCCGCCGAGATCGGCTTCCTGGTCGAGGACTGCGAGGCGCGGGTCATGGTCACCGAGGCGGTACTCGCCCCGGTCGCCACCGGGGTCCGCGACATCCAGCCGCTGCTCGAAACAGTGGTCGTGGCCGGCGGCGCAAGCGATGACGACGTGCTCGGTTACGAGGACCTGATCAACGAGGCCGGGGACCCGGTCGAGCCGGTGGACGTCCCGAACGACTCGCCGGCCCTGATCATGTACACCTCGGGCACCACCGGGCGCCCCAAGGGCGCGGTGCTCACCCACACCAACCTGACCGGGCAGACGATGACCGGGCTGTACACCAACGGCGCCGAGATCAACAGCGACGTCGGCTTCGTCGGTGTCCCGCTGTTCCACATCGCCGGCGTCGGCAACCTGCTCGGCGGGCTGCTACTCGGCTTGCCCACGGTCATCTACCCTCTCGGGGCGTTCGACCCGGGCCAGCTGCTCGACGTGCTCGCGGCCGAGAAGGTCACCGGCATCTTCCTGGTTCCGGCCCAATGGCAGGCCGTCTGCGCCGAGCAGCAGGCCCGCCCACGCGAGCTGCGGCTGCGGATCATGTCGTGGGGAGCAGCGCCCGCCCCGGACGCGCTGCTGCGGGAGATGTCGGCAACGTTTCCCGGCACCCAGATCCTGGCCGCGTTCGGCCAGACCGAGATGTCTCCGGTCACCTGCATGCTGCTGGGCGAGGACGCCATCCGTAAGCGTGGATCGGTCGGCAAGGTGATCCCGACGGTCGCCGCGCGCGTGGTCGACGAGAACATGAACGACGTGCCGATCGGTGACGTCGGCGAAATCGTCTATCGGGCACCGACATTGATGAGCGGTTATTGGAACAACCCGGAGGCCACCGCGGAAGCGTTCGCGGGCGGCTGGTTCCATTCCGGCGACCTCGTCCGGATGGACGACGAGGGCTACGTCTGGGTGGTGGACCGCAAGAAGGACATGATCATCTCCGGCGGCGAGAACATCTACTGCGCCGAAGTGGAGAACGTGCTGGCCGGCCATCCCGGCATCGTCGAGGTCGCGGTCATCGGGCGAGCCCACGAGAAATGGGGCGAGGTGCCGATCGCCGTCGCCGCCGTCTCCGGCGACGGTCTGCGGCTCGACGAGCTGGACGAATTCCTGACCGAGCGGCTCGCTCGCTACAAGCACCCCAAGGCGCTCGAGATCGTCGACGCGTTGCCCCGCAACCCGGCCGGCAAAGTCCTCAAGACTGAGCTAAGGGTTCGCTACGGCACTATGGTCGCAACTCAAAAGCAGGGTAGTTCAAGGGATTTCACGCCAGGGAAGGAAAGCTGACGGAAACTGTACGTTTGCCCATTGTTGACGAAGGGTTAATTGTGCGGATGCGGTTCACACCTGCTTGGCCATCGGGTACATTCCTGTGGTCTCCGTTACTACTTGCCAGTAGGGAGTCGGTGATCACACATGTGGGTCCGGGGCAAGGTAGGGGCGTGCGAGACGATTCGCTGCGCCGTGGGGCGCAGGGCGCCGGCATGAGCGGGCAGTGGTGACTTCGACGTCAACCGGCGGTCGGGGCCCCTATCTGGTCGGCTATCTGCGCGACCAACTCGAGACGCCGCTGACCCTGATCGGCGGGTTCTTCCGGATGTGTGTTCTGACCGGCAGGGCGTTGTTCCGCCGGCCCTTCCAGTGGCGCGAATTCATTCTGCAGTGCTGGTTCATCATGCGGGTGGCGTTCCTGCCGACCGTCTTCGTCTCGATCCCGCTGACCGTATTGCTGATCTTCACGCTCAACGTGTTGCTGGCACAGTTCGGTGCCGCCGACCTGTCCGGCGCCGGCGCGGCGATCGGCGCGGTCACCCAGCTCGGCCCGCTGACCACGGTGCTGGTGGTTGCCGGCGCCGGATCGACCGCGATCTGCGCCGACCTGGGTGCGCGCACCATCCGCGAGGAGATCGACGCGATGGAGGTGCTCGGCATCGACCCGATCCACCGCCTGGTGGTGCCCCGGGTGATCGCCGCGACCCTGGTCGCCACGCTGCTCAACGGCCTGGTCATCACCGTCGGCCTGGTGGGCGGCTACCTGTTCGGGGTGTACCTGCAGAACGTCTCGGGTGGGGCTTACCTGGCCACCCTGACCACGATCACCGGCCTGCCCGAGGTCGTCATCGCGACCGTCAAGGCCGCGGTCTTCGGCCTGATCGCCGGCCTGGTCGGCTGCTACCGCGGGCTGACCGTGCGTGGCGGCTCCAAGGGCCTGGGTACCGCCGTCAACGAGACCGTGGTGCTCTGTGTCGTCGCGCTCTACGCGGTCAACGTCATTCTGACCACCATCGGCGTGCGATTCGGAACGGGACATTGAGAGGGGGCCGGAGATGACCAACGTCGCGGTACTGCGCGCCCGGTTCCCGCGGGCAGCCGAAAACCTGGATCGCTATGGCGGTGCCGCCGGCCGGGGGCTCGACGACCTCGGCCGGATGGCCTGGTTCGGGATGGTCTGCATCGCGCACGTGCCGCACGCGCTGCGCAACTACCGCAAGGAAACGCTGCGGCTGATCGCCCAGATCGGCATGGGCACCGGGGCCATGGCCGTCGTCGGCGGGACCGTTGCCATCGTCGGTTTCGTCACGCTGTCCGGTAGCTCGCTGGTCGCCATTCAGGGTTTCGCGTCCCTGGGCAACATCGGGGTCGAGGCGTTCACCGGCTTCTTCGCCGCACTGATCAACGTGCGCATCGCCGCCCCCGTCGTCACTGGCATCGCGATGGCCGCCACCGTCGGCGCCGGCGCTACCGCCGAACTCGGCGCCATGCGGATCAGCGAGGAGATCGACGCCCTGGAAGTGATGGGCATCAAGTCGATCTCGTTCCTGGCCACCACCCGATTCATGGCCGGGCTGGTCGTGATCATCCCGATCTACGCGATGGCGATGATCATGTGCTTCCTGGCGCCGCAGATCACCACGACTGTCCTCTACGGGCAATCCAACGGAACCTACGACCACTACTTCCGGACGTTCCTGCGCCCCGATGATGTGTTCTGGTCGCTCCTGGAGGCCATCATCATCACCGCGGTCGTGATGATCACCCACTGCTTCTACGGCTACAACGCCGGCGGCGGGCCGGTCGGCGTCGGCGAGGCCGTTGGTCGCTCGATGCGGTTCTCGCTGGTCTCCGTGCAGGTTGTCGTGTTGTCCGCCGCGTTGGCGCTGTACGGCCTCAACCCCAACTTCGCCTTAACGGTGTAGCGCCTATGACCCGGCCCGGAAAGACGAACGCTTCGCGGACCCCGCCCTACAAGTTGGCGGGTGTCGGCCTGTTGGTCATCGCCGCAGTCGTTTTCGCGCTCGTCTACGGCCAGTTCCGCGGCGACTTCACCCCCAAGACGAAGTTGACGATGCTGGCGTCGCGGGCCGGTCTGGTCATGGACCCGGGCTCGAAGGTCACCTACAACGGGGTCGAGATCGGCCGGGTGGACACCATCTCCGAGACCATGCGCGACGGAAAGCCGGCGGCCAAGTTCACCCTGGACGTCCATCCCCGGTACCTGTCGATCATCCCGGCCAACGTGAATGCCGACATCAAGGCCACCACGGTGTTCGGCGGCAAGTACGTGTCGCTGACGACGCCGCAGAACCCGTCGAAGCAACGGCTCAGCGCATCGACGGTGATCGACGCGCGGTCGGTGACGACGGAGATCAACACGTTGTTCCAGACCATCACCTCGATCTCGCAGAAGGTGGATCCGGTCAAGCTGAACCTGACGCTGAGCGCGGCCGCGCAATCGCTGGCCGGCCTCGGCGACAAGTTCGGGCAGTCGATCGTCAACGGCAACGCGGTGCTCGACGACGTCAACCCGCAAATGCCGCAGATCCGCCACGACATCCAGCAGCTGGCCGGCCTCGGCGACACCTACGCCAACGCCTCGCCGGACCTGTTCGACTTCTTCAACAACGCCGTCGTCACCTCGCGCACGATCAACCAGCAGCAGAAGGATCTGGACCAGGCGCTGCTGTCGGCCGCCGGGTTCGGCAACACCGGCGCGGAGATCTTCGAGAAGGGCGGGCCATACCTGGCGCGCGGTGCGCAGGACCTGGTGCCGTCCGCGCAACTGCTGGACACCTACAGCCCGGCGATCTTCTGCACGCTGCGCAACTACCACGACATCGAGCCCAAGGCCGCCTCGTTCCTGGCCGGCAACGGGTACTCGCTGAACGCCCACACGGAGGCGCTGTCCGGCCTCGGGCTGCTCGCCAACCCCGTCTCGGCGGTGGCCACGATCGCCAGCCTGGTCGGCGGCCTGGCCGGCGTGGTCGGTGGCGCGCCGAACCCCTACATCTATCCCGAGAACCTGCCGCGAGTGAACGCCCGCGGCGGACCGGGCGGTGCGCCGGGTTGCTGGCAGCACATCACTCACGACCTCTGGCCCGCTCCCGAGTTGGTGATGGACTCCGGCAACAGCATCGCGCCGTACAACCACCTCGACACCGGTTCGCCCTACGCAATCGAGCACGTCTGGGGCCGTCAGGTAGGGGATAACACGATCAACCCATGAAAATCACCGGTACGCTCGTCCGACTCGGCATCTTCTCATTGGTGCTGCTGCTGTTCACTGTGATGATCGTCGTGGTGTTCGGTCAGATGCGGTTTGACCGGACCAACGGCTATACGGCGGAGTTCAGCAACATCAGCGGCCTGCGCCAGGGCCAGTTCGTCCGCGCCTCCGGAGTGGAGATCGGCAAGGTCGACTCGGTGCAGCTGATCGACGGCGGCAAGCGCGTGCGGGTGAAGTTCAACGTCGATCGCGGCGTTCCGCTGTACCAGTCCACGACGGCGCAGATCCGTTACCTCGATCTGATCGGCAACCGGTACTTGGAGCTCAAGCGCGGCGAGGGTGAAGGCGCCGACAAGATCCTGCCGCCGGGTGGGTTCATCCCGCTGTCGCGCACCGCGCCGGCGCTCGACCTCGACGCGCTGATCGGTGGTTTCAAGCCGCTGTTTCGGGCGTTGGACCCGGAGAAGGTCAACACCATCGCGACCGCGCTGGTCACGGTGTTCCAGGGGCAGGGCGGCACCATCAACGACATCCTGGACAACACCGCGCAACTGACGAGCCAGATCGGCGAGCGTGACCAGGCCATCGGCGAGGTGATCAAGAACCTGAACATCGTGTTGGACACGACGGTGCGGCACCGGCAGCAGTTCGACCAGACCATCAACAACCTCGAGGTGCTGATCACCGGGCTCAAGGACCACGGCGACCAGCTGGCCGGCGGGACCGCGCACATCAGCAACGCCGCCGGTACCGTCGCCGATCTACTCGGCGAGGATCGCGCCCTGCTGCACAAGTCCATCAATTACCTCGACGGGATCCAGCAGCCGCTGATCGACCAGCAAGACCAGCTGCAGGACTACCTCAAGAAGGTGCCGACCGCGCTGAACATGATCGGGCGCGCGATCGGGTCCTACGGAGACTTCGTGAACTTCTACGCCTGCGACATCACGTTGAAGATCAACGGTCTGCAGGCTGGTGGACCGGTCCGCACGGTCCGGCTCTTCCAGCAGCCGACGGGTAGGTGCACGCCGCAATGAGAACGCTGGAACCTCCGAACCGGCTTCGGATCGGCCTGATGGGCATCGTGGTCACGCTGCTCGTCATCGGCGTCGGGCAAAGTTTCACCAGTGTCCCGATCCTGATGGCCAGGCCGGCCTACTACGGACAGTTCAGCGATTCCGGCGGGATCAACGTCGGGGACAAGGTGCGCATCGCCGGCATGGACGTCGGCAAGGTCGAAGCCCTCAAGATCGACGGCGACCACATCCTGATGAAGTTCTCGATCGGCACCAACACCATCGGCACCGAGAGCCGGCTGGCGATCCGCACCGACACGATCCTCGGTAAGAAGGTCATGGAGATCGAGGCGCGGGGCAACCAGCAGCTCAAGCCCGGGGCCTCGTTGCCGCTGGGCCAGAGCACGACTCCGTATCAGATCTACGACGCCTTCTTCGACGTCACGAAGGCGGCCTCCGGCTGGAACATCGACGAGGTCAAAGAGTCGTTGCATGTGCTGTCGCAGACCATCGACCAGACCTACCCGCACCTGAGTGCCGCGCTCGAGGGTGTCTCCAAGTTCTCCGACACGGTCGGCAAACGCGACGCTGAGGTCAAGCACCTGCTCGCCCAGGCCAACCAGGTCGCCAGTGTGCTCGGCGACCGCAGCGAACAGGTCGACCGCCTGCTGGTCAACGCCAAGACGCTGCTGGCCGCGTTCAACGAGCGCGGCCAGGCCATCAACGCGCTGCTGGGAAACATCGCCGCGTTCTCCGAGCAGGTCAAGGGCCTGATCAACGACAACCCGAACCTCAACCACGTGCTCGAGCAGCTGCGCACCATCAGCCAGATCCTGGTTGAGCGCAAGGACGACGTGGCGGCGGGTCTGACCGAGGTCGGCCGCTTCCTGCCGTCGCTGAACGAGTCCATCGCGTCGGGACCGTTCTTCAAGGTGGTCCTGCACAACCTGGCGCTCTACCAGATCATCCAGCCGTGGGTGGACGCCGCGTTCAAGAAGCGCGGGATCGACCCGGAGAACTTCTGGCGTAGTGCCGGTCTGCCGGAATACCGCTGGCCCGACCCGAACGGCGCCCGGTTCCCCAACGGTGCGCCGCCGCCGGCACCGCCGGTGCTGGAGGGCACGCCGGATCACCCAGGACCGGCCATCCCGCCCGGATCGCCGTGCTCGTACACGCCGGCCAACCCCGGTGGCAACATCACCGTCGGTGACGAGGGCCTGCCGCGGCCGTGGAACCCGCTGCCGTGTGCGGGTGCGGCGATGGGACCGTTCGGCGGGCCGGGCTTCCCCGCCCCGGTCGACGTCGCGACCTCGCCGCCGAACCCGGAGGGGTTGCCGCCCACTCCCGGCATCAATATTGCTGGGCGCCCGGGCGACCCGCCCCCGAACGTTCCGGGTACGCCGGTGCCGCTGCCGACGCAGGCGCCGCCCGGTGCGCGCACCGAGAACCTGGCGCCGGCCGGCCCGACGCCACCGCCGTCGACCTTCGCTCCGGGTCTGCCGCCGGGTCCGCCGGCCCCGCCCGGACCGGGGAACCAGTTGCCGGCGCCGTTCATCAACCCCGGCGGATCGGGCGGTAGTGGTGTCACGGGAGGTAGCCAGAATTGAGCACCATCTTTGACGTCCGCAACATCCGGCTACCGAGGTTCTCCCGGACGACGGTGATCATCGGCGCGCTGGTCATCGTCGTGGCCCTGGTCGTCGGCTATGTCGGCTACCGGCTTTTCGAGAAGCTGACGAACAACACCGTCGTCGCCTACTTCCCGGCGGCGAACGCCCTCTACAAGGGGGACAAGGTCCAGATCATGGGCCTGCGGGTCGGCTCGATCGACAGCATCGAGCCGGTCGGCGACAAGATGAAGGTGACGTTCCACTACGAGAACAAGTACAAAGTTCCTGCCAACGCCTCGGCCGTGATCCTCAACCCAACCCTGGTGGCTTCGCGCGCGATCCAGCTGGAACCGCCCTACAAGGGCGGACCGGTGCTGGGCGACAACGCCGTGATCCCCGAAGAGCGCACCCAGGTGCCGGTGGAGTGGGACGAGCTGCGCAACAGCATCACCAACATCATCTCGAAGCTGGGCCCCACCAAGGAGCAGCCGACCGGGCCGTTCGGTGAGGTCATCTCGTCGTTCGCCGACGGGCTGGACGGCAAGAGCAAGCAGATCAACACCGCGCTCAACAGCCTGTCGTCGGCGCTGACCGCGTTGAACGAGGGCCGCGGCGACTTCTTCGCCGTGGTGCGCAGCCTGGCACTGTTCGTCAACGCGCTGCACCAGGACGACGCGCAGTTCGTCGCGCTGAACCAGAACCTGGCGGATGTGACCGGCCGGCTCGCGCAGGACGACGGCGCCCTGTCCAATGCGCTCCAGCAGTTCGACAGCCTGCTGACCACCGTGCGGCCCTGGCTGGACAAGAACCATGAAGTGCTTGCCACCGACGTCAACAACCTCGCCACCGCGACGAACACGCTGGTGCAACCCGACCCGCTCAACGGGTTGGAGACCGCGCTGCACATCCTGCCGACGGCCGCGGCCAACATCAACCAGATCTATCACCCGTCGCACGGGTCGGTCGTCGCCATTCCGGCGATCACGAACTTCGCGAACCCGATGCAGTTCATCTGCAGCTCGATCCAGGCCGGCAGCCGGCTGGGCTACCAGGAATCGGCCGAACTGTGCGCGCAATACCTGGCACCGATCCTGGACGCGATCAAGTTCAACTACCTGCCGTTCGGCCTGAACCTGTTCAGCACCGCCGAGACGTTGCCCAAGCAGGTTGCCTACTCCGAAGATCGGCTGCACCCCCCGAACGGCTACAAGGACACGACGGTCCCGGGTATCTGGGTCCCGGACACGCCGACGTCGCACCGGAACACCCAGCAGGGCTGGATCGTCGCCCCAGGTATGCAGGGTCAGCAGGTCGGGCCGATCACCGCGGGTCTGATGACGCCCGACTCGTTGGCTGAACTGTATGGCGGGCCGAACATCGAGCCGGTCCAGTCCCAGTACCAGACCCCGCCGGGACCGCCGAACGCCTACGACGAGAACCCGATCCTGCCGCCCATCGGTGTGCGGGCTCCGACGCCGATTCAGCCGCCGGCGCCGGGACCGGGAGTGATTCCGGGTCCCGTGGCGCCGACGCCCGCGCCGGTCGGGGTAACCGCGCCCAACGCCGGTGGTCCGCCGATCGCCGCTGACTTCGGGGGTGGGCAGTGATGAGGTGGTCGCATCTGATTCGGCACCGGGCCTGGCAGGCCGTGGTGCTGCTGGTGATCGCCACGGTGCTGAGCTCCTGCGGTTGGCGAGGCATCTCGAACGTGGCGATTCCGGGTGGTCCGGGCGACGGGCCGGGCTCGTACACCATCTATGTGCAGGTGCCGGACACCCTGGCGATCAACGGCAACAGCAAGGTGATGGTCGCCGACGTCTTCGTCGGTTCGATCAAGAAGATCGAGTTGAAGAACTGGGTGGCCACGCTGACGTTGGGCGTGAGCAAAAACGTCAAGCTGCCGAAGAACGCGATCGCGCGGATCGGCCAGACGTCGCTGCTGGGTTCGCAGCACGTGGAGCTGGCCGCGCCGCCGAACCCGTCGTCGGAGCCGCTGCGCAACGGCGACACGATTCCGCTGAAGAATTCGACCTCGTACCCCACCACCGAGCAGACGCTGGCCAGCCTGTCGCTGATCCTGCGCGGTGGCGGCATCCCGAACCTGGAAGTGCTGCAGAACGAGGTCTACGACATCTTCCACGGGCGTGGGGAGCAGATCCGATCCTTCATCGGCAAGCTGGACACCTTCACCGCCCAGCTCAACCAGCAGCGTGACGACATCACCCACGCGATCGACTCCACCAACCGGCTGCTGGTCTACGTCGGTGGCCGGTCGGACGTCCTCGATCGAGTGCTGACCGACATCCCGCCCCTGATCAAGCATTTCGCCGACACCAAGCAGCTGCTGATCAACGCCGTCGACTCGGTGGGCCGGCTGAGCGGGGCCGCCGACCAGTATCTGTCGGAGGCCCGCGCGCCGCTGCACACCGACCTGCAGGCGCTGCAATGCCCGCTCAAGGAACTCGGCCGCTCGTCGCCGTACCTGATCGGCGCGCTGAAGCTGATCCTGACGCAGCCGTTCGACATCGACACCGTCCCGAAGATGTTCCGCGGTGACTACGTGAACATCTCGCTGACGCTGGACGTGACCTACAGCTCGGTCGACAACGCGTTCCTCACCGGAACCGGATTGTCGGGCGCGCTGCGGGCCCTCGAGCAGTCCTTCGGCCGCGACCCCGAGACGATGATCCCCGACGTCCGCTACACGCCGAACCCGAATGACGCGCCGGGCGGACCGCTGGTGGAAAGGGGGGACAGGAATTGCTGACCCCGTTCATCAGGCGCCAGCTGTGGGCGTTCCTGATCTTGACGATCGTCTCGCTGCTGGTGCTGGGCGTCTACTACCTGCAGGTCCCAAGCCTGATGGGGATCGGCCGGTACTCGCTGAAGGCCGACTTGCCGGCCTCGGGCGGTTTGTACCCGACGGCCAACGTGACCTATCGCGGCATCACGATCGGCAAGGTCACCGACGTCGAGCCGACCGAGCACGGCGCCGAAGCGACGATGAGCATCGACAGCTGGTACAAGATCCCGGTCGACGCGGTGGCCAACGTGCACTCGGTGTCGGCGGTCGGTGAGCAGTATCTGGACCTGGTCTCGTCGGGAAACCCCGGGAAGTACCTCTCCGAAGGACAAACGATCAGCAAGGGCACCGTGCCGGCCGAGATCGGGCCGGCGCTCGACACCGCCAACCGTGGGCTCGAGGCGTTGCCCAAGGACAAGATCGGCAAGCTGCTCGACGAGACGGCGGAGTCCGTCGGCGGCCTGGGACCAGCGCTGCAGCGGCTGGTCGACTCGACGCAGGCGATCGTCGGCGACTTCAAAACGAACATCACCAACGTGAACGACATCATCCAGAACTCCGGCGGGGTGCTGGACAGTCAGGTGAAGTCCGGTGACGCGATCGAGCGCTGGGCACGCAACCTGAACACGCTGGCCGCGCAGTCCGCGCAGCGCGACGCGAACGTGAAAAGCGTTCTGTCGCAAGCGGCGCCGACCGCCGATCAGGTCGACTCGGTGTTCAGCGATGTGCGGGAGTCGCTGCCGCAGACGCTGGCGAATCTCGAGATCGTCTTCGATCTGCTGAAGCGCTATCACACCGGGGTGGAGCAGGTGCTGGTGTTCCTGCCGCAGGGCGCCTCGATCGCGCAGACGGTGGCCGCGCCGTTCCCGAACCAGGCCGCGCTGGACTTGGCGTTGTCCATCAACCAGCCGCCGCCGTGTATGACCGGATTCATTCCGGCCCCGGAGTGGCGCTCGCCGGCCGACACCAGCTTGCAGCCGTTGCCGTCGGGCACCTACTGCAAGATTCCGATGGATACGCCGGCCAACAGCGTGCGCGGATCGCGCAACATCCCGTGTACCGACATCCCCGGTAAGCGGGCGGCCACGCCGCGTGAGTGCCGCGACCCCAGGCCGTACGTCCCGGCCGGTACCAACCCGTGGTTCGGCGACCCGAACCAGATCCTGACCTGCCCGGCGCCCGGAGCGCGCTGCGATCAGTCGGTGCGACCCGGCATGGTGATCCCGGCGCCGTCGGTCAACAACGGCATGAACCCGGCACCTTCGGACCGAGTCGCGGGGACGCCGCCGGCCACCAGTGACCCCTTGACCCGGCCCGGGTCCGGTACGGTGCAGTGCAACGGACAGCAGCCCAACCCGTGTGTCTACACACCCACTGGACCCCCCTCGGCGGTATACAGTCCCCAGAGCGGTGAACTGGTAGGGCCCGACGGCGTCAAATACTCCGTCGAAAACTCGACCAAAACAGGAGACGACGGATGGAAGGAGATGCTGGCGCCAGCCGGCTGAACCCACCACCGATGTCGATGCTTAGTCGTCTGCGTCGGAGACGGCCGAAGGAATCGGACGACGTCACCGACGAGACAAACCCGGAGGTTGCGGCCGAGGAATCGGCCGACTCCGACTCCCAGGCTGGAGCCGACCAGACCAGTGCCGAGGTGACGGCCGAGGATGCTGGTGAATCCGAGGCTGAGGGTGCGGAGTCGCCGGAACCCGAAGCCGTGGCCGACGTCGCGGAACAGCCGGAGGCCGAAACCGAGGCCGCGCCCGGCGAAGCCGAACAGGCGGAGACCGACGGCGATCAAATCGACGCCGATGCCGCGGCGGAGGCTGACCGGCCCGTGCGTCGACCGTCGTTCGTAGGCCGCGCGTGGCTGGCCGGCGTCGCCGCCGTCCTCGTCCTGCTGGCGGGTGCCGTCGGGACGGGTGGCTACCTGGCGCTGCGGTACCACCACGAGAGTCAGGCGATCGCGCGCAACAACACCGCGGCGCTCAAGGCGGCGATCGACTGCGTGTCGGCGACCCAGGCGCCCGACACCAACGCGATGATCGCCAGCGAGCAGAAGATCATCGAGTGCGGCACCGGCGCTTTCCGTGAGCAAGCCATGGTCTACACCGGCATGCTCGTGCAGGCCTACCAGTCCGCGAACGTCCACGTTCAGGTCTCGGATGTGCGCGCCGCCGTCGAGCGCAACAACAAAGACGGTTCGATCGAGGTCCTGGTGGCGATGCGCGTGAAGGTGACCGCCGATCAATCACAGAACGAGACCGGCTACCGGTTGCGGGTGAAAATGGCGCTGGACGAGGGCCAGTACCGGATCGCCAAGCTCGACCAGGTGACGAAGTGACGCTGGTGGTCGAGGAAACTCAGACCACGGCCCCCCAAGTGTCATCGGCGAATGCCTTGGCACCCTGGCATATTCGCGCGTGCGCATTCGCGGTCGACGTGCTGCCCGCCGCGGCCGTCGCGACGACGATGGCGTTGGTGTCGTTCACCGTCCCCCCCCGCGGAGTGTGGTGGTGGCTCAGCAGCTGCGTGCTCGGGATCGCCGTCCTGGCGATGTTGGTCAACCGGTTGCTGTTGCCGACCATCTACGGCTGGAGCCTGGGACGGGCACTGTGCGGGATCGCGGTGGTACACCGCGACGGCGGCGGTATCGGCGCCTGGGGCCTGCTGCTGCGCGACCTTGCTCACCTGCTCGACACCGTATCGGTGGTGGGATGGCTTTGGCCGCTGTGGGATTCGCGGCGCCGCACCTTCGCCGACCTGCTGCTGCACACCGAGGCACGGTGCTCGGAAACGTCGCGGCCCGGCATCCGGCGGTGGACGATCATCGCGATGCTCACCGCAGCGGCGCTGTGCGTGGCGGGCGTCGTCGTGAGCTACGCGGTGGTGTACTCACGCGATCAGGAGACCGATCAGACGCGGTCCCAGATCGCGATTCAGGGACCGAAAATCGTCGCGCAAATGCTGACGTACGACCCGAAGTCGTTGCACGACGACTTCGCGCGTGCCCAGTCGCTGGCCACCGACGCCTACCGTGGCCAGCTCAAGGCGCAGCAGGAGATCGTCCAAAAGGGAAACCCGGTCATCAACGAATACTGGGTCACCGACAGTTCGATCGAATCGGCGTCGCCGGATCGCGCGACGATGCTGTTGTTCATGCAGGGGCGACGCGGCGCTGCTCCCGAGGAGCGGTACATCACCGCGACCGTCCGGGTGAATTTCATCAAGGACGCCGGCGGCCATTGGCTGGTCGACAACCTCGCCGTGCTCACCAAGCCGAAACCGCCGGGGAACGGAAAATGAGCCCCCGCCGCAAGTTTGAGCCAGGCGAGGGCGCGCTGCTGGTCGCGACGGATCCGGAAACCGAGCGCCGGCCATGCGGTTTGCCCGTTGCCAGTGCGGTCGTCGCGGTGTTGATGACGGCGGCGATCACGCTCGCCACCCTGATGCTGATCTCTCATGAGTCCCGTGAGCACGCCGCGTCCAGAGACCGCGAGGTGCTGGCCTACGTGACGGGGTTCATGACGCAATTCACCTCGCTTGACCCGTATCATGCGAACGACTACGTCACGCGGGTAATGGCCCAGGCCACAGGCGATTTCGCCAAGCAGTATCACGACAAGGCCAATGAGATTCTGCTGCAGGTCGCCCGGGCCGAGCCCGCGACAGGCTCCATCCTCGGCGCGGCCGTGGAACGGTGGAACGACGACGGCAGCGTCACCGTGATGGTGGCGACCGAGGTCACCTCCAAGTCACCGGATCAAAAGCAGGTTTACGAGAACACCAATCGTTGGACGGCAACTGCTACGCGGGAAGGGAATCAGTGGAAGATAAGCAGCCTGCTGCAGGTGATCTGACCGCCGAGGCGGCCCCCGACGACGCCGCTGAGCACGACGAAAGCGCCGCCACAGCAACGGAATCGGACACGGAATCCGCCGGTGAGACGGACGCCGTCGCGGAGTCCGACGAGACAGACGCCGATGCGGAGAAGCCCGACGAGGGCGCCCGCAAGCGACGCAAACTACTGGCCGGGAAAGGGATGGCCATCGTCGTGGTGGTGGCGGCACTGTTGTTCGTCGGCTCCGCCGCATTCGCGGGCGCGACGATGCAGCCCTACCTGGCCGATCGCGCCACGGCGGCGACGAAGCTCAACGTGGCACGCACCGCGGCCAGGGCGATCACCACGCTGTGGACCTACACGCCGGAGAACATGGACAGTCTCGCCGACCGCGCGTCGGCCTACCTCAGCGGTGACTTCGAGGCCCAGTACCGCAAATTCGTCGACGCCATCGTGGCCCCGAACAAGCAAGCCAAGATCAGCAACAGCACCCAAGTCACCGGCGCGGCGGTCGAATCGCTGGACGGTCCGAACGCGGTCGTCATCGTCTACACCAACACCACCTCGACCAGCCCGCTGACCAAGAACATCCCGGCGCTGAAGTACCTGTCCTATCGGCTGTTCATGAAGCGCGCGAACGGGCGTTGGCTGGTGACCAGGATGACGACGGTGACCTCGCTGGATCTCACCCCGCATCCGTAAACCGGCCGAACCGAGAGCGCCGAAATATACTGCACCCCGTGGATCCCAAGGCCTCACCGGTATCCGAGCGGTCCACCGTCGTGGCCCTGTTGCTGCTAACCTTCGCCACCGGACTGGCCGACGCGATCAGTGTGCTGGTTCTCGGTCACGTGTTCGTCGCGAACATGACCGGCAACGTGATCTTCCTCGGCTTCTGGCTGGCACCGAGAACCAATGTCGACCTGACGGCGGTCGTCGTGGCGCTGCCCACGTTCGTCATCACCACGATTCTCAGCGGCCGGCTGACCCGCTACTTCGGTAATCGGACGCGGCCGTGGATCACCACCGTCCTGTCGCTAGAACTGGTGTTGCTGATCGTGCTGTCGATCCTGGCCGGCTCCGGTGTGCTGCGCTATCACGACGGCACCAAACTCTTCGTCATCGGTTTCCTCGCGGTGACGTTCGGATTGCAGCATTCGAGCGCCCGCCAGTTCGGCATCCAAGAGCTCTCCACCACGGTATTGACCGCGACGATCGTCAGCCTCGGTATGGACAGCAGATTGTCCGGCGGCACGGGTGATCGCGAAAAGCTGCGTCTGGCTGTCGTTTTCACGATGTGCGCGGGGGCGTTCGCCGGCGCGACGATCTCCCGCTTCGTCATTGCTCCGGTATTCAGCCTCATCGCGGTTCTGGTGGCGGTCAGCCTGCTGATCTTCCGGTTCGGGCCTCCCGCCACGGCATCCGCGGTGGCCGTCACGGCCGAGCCCGTCGACGGTTAGTTGAAGGCCAGCCAGCTGGGCAGGGCACGCTCGTGGGAGTCGCAGAGCACCTGGCGGGTATCGCAGGATCCACGCGGTGAACCTGCCCCGGCCCACATGCCGCCGGTGTCGCGGCGCAACACGATCGCCGACGAGCCGCCGCCGTCGAGCAGGATCGCGGTATCGCTGCCCAAGCCGCGGAATAGGTCCTGCATATTGTCCGGCGTGTAGCTGCCGCCCTCGAAGATGTACATCTCGTCGCGCTGCTTGACGTAGGCCAGGGCGGTGCGTGCTGCGCTGGGACCGCCGTCATGCAGCTGTTGGGTCTGGCCCGGTCCCAGCAGCCCGATCCCGGACACCGCGACGAACTTCTCGTTCTTGTTCAGCAGGTCCTCCACCACCGGGGTGGCGGAGTCGTAGTCGCTTTTGCTCCTGGGCCAGACCACGTACGGCGCTCCACCCGTCGGCAGGATCATCGTCGTCAGCGAGGACCAACTCTCGCCGCCGCCGGACAGGCCCTGCTTGCCGGGGTAGGCCACGGTGCCGGTGACCGCCTGATTGGCGCGGCCCTGGCCGTTGGTGTTGTCCACGAACGCGCCCAGCGGCGAGCTGCAGCCGGTCGTGCGCCAACTGCCGCCCTTCTGCCCGCGCACGTCGAAGAAGTTGGCGTTGATCGCGATCGTCGGCTGCCCCATCCGCAGCCACGCCTGCCGCGGCTCGTAAAGCTCGGAGGCCTGCCACAACCCCTCGGCGGTGCGGGCGCCGGGGTTGTTCTCGCAGCGCGCCTGGTCACCGCGGTGCGTGTCCACCAGCAGGTGCGGCGCCAGGCGTCCCGCCGCGTTCTTGATGATCATCAGGTGCCCGCCGTTGTTCATCTCATACCAGCGACCGCTGGCGTCCATCAGCGGCGTGGGGTGGCCGGGACCGAAGTTGTAGACCAGATACGAACCCTTGGTGGCGGCGATCGCGCTGGCCAGCAGCTCGCGGGCGTCAGCGGCGTGCGCGACGGGCGGCGCGACCGTGCTCGTCAACAGGGTGCAGGCGAACATCGCCGTGAGGGTTGCCGCCAGTCGGGGCAACCTGATGCGTCGTGTCAGCACGGCAGCCCTTTCGGCCCTCATCTGGATGCAACACTGACAGGATCAGTCACAGCAGCCCCACTGTCAACATAAATAACAAACGTGTGACACTTAGGGTGCGCCCGAATTACGTTTGCTCGCTTACGCTTTGGGGTTCAGGCTCGCTGGGGTCCGGGTCGGCGGGTGCGGCCGAACTCTCGGGCTTGCCCTTGCGCGCCTTCTGTTGCGCCTGGTGCTGTGACTGGTGCACCTCGGCGATCGCCACGCCGATGGCGCCGGGAATCCGGTGGAAGCCGCTGCGGTCGTACGTGCGCGTGATGATCCCGCCGATCAGCAGGCCGATGACCAGCCCGATCGCCGTCATCGACAACGCCGGCGAGAGACCGGCCTGCCCGTCCCCGTTGAGGTACAGCAGCGACCGCACGCCCAGGAACACCTGATGCATCGGTTCGAACTCGGCCAGCCAGCGGAAGAACGGCGGCACCGCCTCCAGCGGGACGGTGGCGCCCGCCGACGGCAACCCGAGGATCACGAAA
This sequence comes from Mycobacterium stomatepiae, assembly GCF_010731715.1. Classification (NCBI taxonomy): domain Bacteria; kingdom Bacillati; phylum Actinomycetota; class Actinomycetes; order Mycobacteriales; family Mycobacteriaceae; genus Mycobacterium; species Mycobacterium stomatepiae. Next base: position 3,608,213 of record NZ_AP022587.1, on the reverse strand, counting down.
ACCAACATGCTGAACAGCAATCCCATCGAACCCAGCACAGCGATCAGCGAGCTGGACGTCACGCCCACCGCGACGATCGCGAATACGCCGTATGCCCAAAGCTCCCAGCCGAGCGTGATGGGCATGCCCAGTCCGTGCGCAATGGCCAGGTAGACACCCGACGTCACCAACGCCAGCACCAGCATGATGCCCCATTTCACCAACAGGGTGCGGAAGCGAGAGATGTTGGCCTGCTCGGCAAATCGATATACCGGACCCCATTCGTCCGGCACATACCCGAGCAGCGAGTCGACCAAGGTGGACACGACGATGCTGCCGGTGAACCCGGCCAGCAACAACAGCAAGGCGTAGTAAAAGGCCGACAGGCCGTTGCCCGTGCCGTTGGGCAGCGGGTTGTACACGGCCGACTTGATGTCGATCGGGCTGGCCAGTCCCGCCTGCGCCGCGCCCGTGAGCGGCGCCCCGCCGGCCTGCTGCGCGACTTCGGACGAAAGATATTGTCCCACTTTGGTATTGGCGGCAGCCATGCCTGGTTCAGGGTCTGCCCGGCGATGCCGGCACCCAACGTGCCGGCGCGCGGGTTGGTGAAGATCGTGACCGACGGCCGCACGACCTTCGTGGGCATGACGGCGCTCTCGCCGTATTCGCGCAGACTCGACGAGAACGTCGGCGGAATCACCAATTCGCCGTACGCCTGCGCCCGATCCAACAGTCGTTTGGCCTCGTCGTGCGACACCACCCTGATGTCGAACTTGTCTTTATCCAGCGCCGAGACCAGGCCGTCGACGATCTTCGGGCCGGCGGTCCCGGCGTCTTCGTTCACCACGGCGATCGGGAAATGGTGCAGGTTGGTGCTCGGATTCAGGATGCCGCCGAGATACAGCGCACATAATGCCGACATCAGGGCCAGCGTGGCGCCGATCGGCAACGCCCAGAACTGCACCGTTTTCAGTGCTCGTGCGTTGTGCTTTGGATTCGGCACCGCGTGCCGCGGTTGGGCTTTCGACATCCCCGCGCTCCTGTCTGTCACGCCCACTCTATTGGCATTAGCCGCCCAGCTTTGCGTGCATCTCCCAGATCAAAAGCTCGGTCGGCTCGGTTGCCGTCAATCGCGGGCCGTCGGCGTCGGCGAGCCGGGCCGCATCGCCTTCGGAGAGTTCGCCGGCTCCCTCCAGTGTGAGCCGGCCACGCGGCACGAAGAAATGCAGGTAGGGGGCGGCGGGCGCGATCACGGTGTCGCCGGGTTGCAGCCGCGCGCCGTGCAGGGCCGCGCCGCGGTGGTGCAGCGAGATCGCGGCGCCGTGGCCGGATATACCCGAGGCGATCGTCACAAGGTCGGCACCGATGTGGCCGATCTCATGCTGTTGGTAGCCGGGCGAGATGCCCGCTTCATCGGGGATCACCCACATCTGAACGAAATGTACTGGCTGCGTTAACGAATCGTTTTTCTCCGAATGCAGGATCCCGCTGCCGGCCGACATGCGTTGCGCCAGGCCCGGATAGATCACACCGTGGTTGCCGGCCGAATCCTGGTGTGTCAATTCGCCTTCCAGCACCCACGTCACGATCTCCATATCCCGGTGCGGATGAGTGCCGAATCCGCTGTGCGGCCCCACCACGTCGTCGTTGTTGACCACCAGCAACCCGTGGTGGGTGTTGTCCGGATCGTAGTGGTCGCCGAACGAGAACGAGTGTCGCGATGTCAGCCACGGCGTCGTGGTGACGGCCCGGTCCGCCGCGCGTCGAATCTCCACGTCGCTTGACACCGCTCCACGGTACGGTTTTTTCGGCGGGTCAGGCTACCCCGGCAATAGCCCGTCCGCGTACCCGGCTGCATCACTGCAGCTCGCTCACGGCCGCCCGGCGGTTAGTCGTCGAATAGGGCTCGCAGCATGGGTTCTGGATTGACCAGAAACTGGTGTGTGATCTGGTAGTGCTCGGTGTCTCGGTACGAGATCGGATTGATTCCAGCTTCGGAGCACGCATAGATCACTGCGTCGGGATAGGCCATGAGAATCGGCGAGTGGGTCGCGATGATGAATTGCGAACCCTCTCGCACCAGGTCGTGCAGTCGGGCCATGACGGCCAGTTGGCGCGCGGGCGACAGCGCTGCTTCGGGCTCGTCGAGGATGTAAAGACCGTTGCCAAAGAATCGATTGGTCATGAGCGCCAGGAATGACTCGCCGTGAGATTGCTCGTGCAGGGAGCGGCCCCCGTAGCCGCCGATGATCGGCGGACCAATCGTTGGCTCATTGTCGAGGTGTTCGATCTCTGTCGCGATCTTGAAGAAGCTCTCCGCACGCAAGAAGTAACCCGTTTTCGGTTTGCGAACTCCGCGGGCGACGCGCAAGTAGTTGTGCAGCTGCGAATGCGAGGCGCGCGTTGAGAACGTGAAGTTGCGGCTACCTCCTTCGGCATTGAAGCCCAGCGCCACCGCGATGGCTTCGAGCAATGTGGACTTGCCAGACCCGTTCTCGCCCATAAAGAAGGTGATCTGTGGATGCAACTCGATCGCTTCCATGGCTCGGACCAGTGGCAATGAGAACGGGTAAGTATCGAAGTCGGGGACCTTGTCGTGCAACAGAGTCACACTGTTTACGAACTGGCTTGCGCGCAACACTCACTCCAGAGTTGACTTGGCAACACCGACCTCATTCATCTTCGGTACTAACCGGATCCGTGGCCGACAACGGTTGGGTTCGTGAATCATGGTAGCCGCGTCAATAATTCGTCAGAATCACGACGCTGTCCGTCGACGCTCAGATCGTCGTTCTGGCTGGTGTGGTGGTCGCGTCAAAGATTGTGCTATTGGCGTCGAGCGCTGGCTGACGGCCGAGGTGGGCGTACAAAACCTTTGACTTAGCGTCGATCTCACCTGAGCGGACGAGGTCCATCAGGCCCGCCATAGACTTGCCTTCGTAGACCGGGTCGACAATGATGCCCTCGAGTCGGTCGGTCAGCGTGATGGCGTCAATGGTGGACTGCACGGGGATGCCGTAGTGCTCGCCCGCCCATCCCTCTGGGCGCCGCCGCGCGCTCTCGCGCGTGACCAAGGGGCGCTAGGTAATCAGTCCCTGCGCGTGTTCCAGCGCGGCGTCGAGCGCGGGCAGCGTCAACCCCGCCGACCCGCCCAGATGGATCTCGATTTGGTATTCCGGCTGCCCCTGCTGACCGAAAATCGGCAATACCACGAATTCTGTTGACGCCAGGTCTTTTTCGAGAGTGTCAGTGGTCGATCGCAGCGTCACCATTGTCATCAGCGTGGTGAGGTGCCGGGTGACCTGCGCGGTCGGCTCCAGCGACGCGAGCACCCCGGCCAGCCGATGGTGCAGCGATTGGTGCGTGTCGTCGAACCGCCAAGCGCCATAGCCGCGGGCCCGGATGTCGGCGAGTACCCGTTGATGCCGCGCGATTTCGGCGCGGGTCAGTCGCGGCATCACCCGCTGTAGCCAGGCCGTGACGAAATCCGCGTCGCGCCAGGCCATCGCGACGAGCCCGAACGGCGGATCGATCGGGAAGCGCTGCCCCACCGCATGCTCGCCGTCGGTGCCATGCCCTACCGCGTCGATGGTGGTCAAGTGGCGGCCGCCGATCTTCGACATCGAACAGCCCGCGCCGAGGGTGTGGTGCAGGAAGGTGAGGGCGTCACGCCCGCGGTCCAGCAGCGGGAATTGCATCCGCAGCCCGTGCACCAGCCCAAACAATCCGCTGCCCAGGCAATAGCGGCGGTCGCCGCGCCGGGTGACCCAGGACCGGCGCTGCAGCTCGGCCAGCACCAACGCGCAGGTCGAGGTGCTGATCCCGCAGGCCTTGGCCAGCTCGGCCGAGGTCCGCCCGTCCGGCGAATCCGCCAGTGTGGCAAGCACGTCCATCACCCGCGCGGTCGGCGGCGACTTGGCGGTTGACGTACCCATGCCCGGCTCCCTACCATCCGTCCAAAATGTAAGAACATCTGCCCTAATATTAGGAGATGAAGTGCTGAAGGTGGGAGTCTGGGGGCCGGGTTCGATGGGCGTGATCGCCCTGCGAGGCGTGATCGACCACCCCGAGTTGGAATTGACCGATCTCGTCGTGCACAGCGACGCCAAAGCGGGTCGTGATGCCGGCGAACTGTGTGGAATCGCGCCGGTAGGCGTGGTGGCCACCCAGGACCCGGCGGCGATGCTCACCGGTGACGCGGACGCGGTGGTGTATGCCGCCGGCGCGAACCTGCGGCCGCTGGAGGCCGTCGAAGACATGGTGTCGATCCTGCGATCCGGTAAGAACGTGGTGTCGTGTTCGGTGGTGCCGCTGGTATTTCCCGATGCCGTCGACGGGGCGTTCACTGATCCGCTGCGCCAGGTGGCGCTGGATGGCGGGGTTTCCTTCTTCACGACTGGCATCGACTCCGGATTTGCCAATGATGTTCTGCCGCTGGTACTTACCGGTGTCTCGCGGGTCATCGAGTCGGTGCGGGTGACCGAGATGTTCAACTACGCCACCTATCCGGACCGGGCCGCGGTGTACGAGATCCTCGGCTTCGGCAAGCCACCGGAGTACCAGGCGTTCGCCGCCCAGCCGGGAATATTCACCTTCGGCTGGGGCCCGGTGCTGCACCAGCTCGCGGGGGGTTGGGCGTCAAGATCGACAACATCGAGGAGAGCAACGAACGCGTCGCGGCCACCGAGTCTTTCGACACCCCGACCGGACACATTGAGGCCGGGACGATCGCGGCGATGCGCTCGACGTTGACCGGATACGTCGCAGAGAAGCCAACTTTCGTCGTCGACCATGTGACGCGGATGCGCGACGACGTAGCTCCGGACTGGCCGCAACCGCACATCAGCCTCGCGCCCAAGGACCTCGGCTTCGGGCTGGCGTCGGGCCGCGGTGTCTATCGCGTCGAGATCGAGGGCTCGCCGACCATGCGGTGCGAATTCGAGATGGCCGAGGACCACGACCACGACCTGGGTGCGCGCATCGCGGGGTCCTCGCGCATGGTCAACGCCATCCCCGCGGTGTGTGCGGCCGCGCCCGGACTGCTGTCCGCGCTCGACTTGCCGCTGATCACCGGTGCCGGCCTGGTCCGTCCGGTCGACGGCCCGTCACCGGATAGCCGGCTGCTCGTATGAGGCCATGACGTGGGTGACGCCCATGGCGAATTGTGACCACACATAGCAGCAGGCACCGCGAGCGAATTCTCTATGCCTCAACCTGTTTGGGTATCGGCGTTGGTGAGTTATCTAGTTGGTTGTTGGTGGTGGTATCGGTTGGAAGGGTTGGTACCACCACCATTGGGCGCGTTCGCCGGTGGGCCCGGGGCAGGGTGGGACTTGGGGTGGGGCGTGGGTGGGTGGGCGTGCCAGTGATCCTGGGTTCAGTGGTTGGCCGTCCTCGTCGGTGATGGTGAGATCGTTTGCGGGTCCGGTGAGGGTGATGAGGCCGCGGTGGTGTGCTCGATGGTGGTAGGGACAAACCAGGACCAGATTGGACAACTCGGTGGGGCCGCCGTCTTCCCAATGCTGGAGGTGATGGGCGTGCAGACCGCGGGTGGCCCCACAACCGGGGACCACGCAGGTGCGGTCGCGGTGCTCGAGCGCGCGGCGCAGCCGCCGACTGATCACCCGCGTGGTCCGGCCGGCGCCGATGACCTCGCCGTCGCGTTCGAACCACACCTCGCCGGTGGCATCACAGGTCAGGTAGTGGCGTTGCGCGTCGGTGAGCAGCGGACCCACATGCAGGGCGGCGGCGCGCTTTTCCACATCGAGGTGCACGACCACGGTGGTGTGCTGCCCGTGCGGACGCCGCGCCACCTCCGCGTCCCACCCGCCTCGACCAGGCGCATAAACGCCTCGAGGGTGCCCGGCACCGGCGCCGCCACCTCCGATGCACGATCGCCCTCGTCGTGGTCGTGCTTCCACTCGGCGATCAGCGCATCACGATGAGACGCCAGTGCCGCGTCGAACGTCGCCGCATCCGGGTGCGCAAGTTTGATCCGCCAGCACGTGAGCTCCTCGTCAGAGGTCTGGGTGATCGAGGCCTGCGGCCGCGGCCGGGCCGGTTCGGGGTGTGGTTCCAGCGTGACCGCGGTACGCAACTGGCTGACGGTGGCAATGCTGGCCAACGCCGCGTAATGCTCATCAGAGCCGTCGCTCGCTCGGGCCGCGATCACGCCGACCTGATCCAGTGACAGCCGACCCTCCTTCATGCCCTGCGTGCAGCGGGGAAACTCCTCCCAGCGGCGCGCCACCGTGGCGATCGTATGGGCATTGGCCGAGGAAGAACCCAGCTTCCAGCCCAGCAACGCCGCCACCGACCGCGCCCCCGTCATCCCACACAACCCGTCACGATCGATCTCGGCGGCGATCTCCACAATGCGCCCATCAACCGCATTACGCTGACCAGCCAACTCCGCCAACTCATCGAACAACACCTCAAGCCGCTGCTTAGGGCTCACCACCACGGCACACGACGCGCTCGACGACATAACCACATCCTCGCAGCCACCTACGACAAATTTCGGCCGCTCAAATCCGCGCCGGGTCGTTCCCGCTGTGCCCTGCGTGCCAGTACGCAACACCTAGTCGGACGCTGAACAACTCGCCATGTGCCGCGCCGGCGCGAATTCCGGCTCGGGGTCTGGCTTTTCCGCGCGGTGACGCTTGGCGGCGCAGCTGTTCAGCCAGCAGGCGAAGCCACCGACGACCAGGCCGATGGCGACGCCGAGGTCCGGGCGCTGGCCGAGCATCAGCCAGGACAGCACCGCAGCGGCGGCGGGAATGATGGCGAACAGCATCGCCACGGCCGCCGCGCCATGAATGCTGATGGCGCGCAGGTAAATGCTGACCGCAAGCGTGGCGTTGAACAGCACCATGCCCGCAATCGCGGCGACGGCCTTGCCCGGGTCGTGGACGGCGAACGGCGTGAGTAACGTGAGCGCCACCGCGGGGGCGAACGCGACCGAGTTTTGCACCGCGCTCATCGTGCGGAAGTCCACGCCCACGCAGAACCGCTGCTGATACACCCCGCCAGCCGAAAGGCCAAGCAGCCCAAGCAAAAGCAGCAGCATGACGGGGTCGACGCCGTGCATGCCCATCAGCCTTCTGGCGCAGGCGGCGAGCACCGCGACGACGCCGAGCACCAGGGCAACGACCCGTAGCCGGCCGAGCGGCTCGCGCAGGAACAGCGTGGCCAGGATGGCCGTCATGACCGGATTCATCGCGATCACCACCGCGCACAGCACCGCCGACGCGCCGAGCAGCAGCGCCTCGTACAGGCAGCAGAACTGCACGGCCTGGATCAGCAGGCCCGCGACGATGACGTGGCCGAACTGCGCCCCGCGCGGCCAGGCCGCTCGGGTCAGCATGGCCCAGGACGCGAGGATGACGGCGGCGAATCCGAAGCGCAGCGCCAAGACGGCCATCGGGGTCATCTCGGCCACCGCGAGGGCGCCGATCGGATACCCGAGCGCATAGGTCAGCGTCACCGCCGAAGCGGTGCCCAGAGGCATGCGCGGAAGGTGCATGCCCCCATCGTCGCGAACCGCCACCCCTGCCGTCCAACGATTTTTGACGATCGGGATCGATCATGGATCGTGATCGAATTTCCGCATTAGCGGGAATATCCAGCTCATTGGCGCGAATAATTGATCAGGATTGCTGATCGAACTATGGTTGTGAGCTATGCCTCAGGTACTCGATATCGCGCCGCTGCGCAGCCTGGTCGCGGTGGCCGACTGTGGAGGATTTCACCGAGCCGCCGCGGCCCTGCACTTGAGTCAGTCCGCGGTCAGCCAGCATCTACGCAAGGTCGAGAGTGTGGTCGGCGAGCCGGTGGTCGAGCGCTCCGGCCGTGGCGTGTTGTTCACCGAAATGGGTCAGAAGGTGCTGCGGCACGCGCGCACGATCTTGGCGGCGCACGACGCGGCGCTCGACAACCTCGGCGCGACCGAGCAGAAGGTGCTGACGGTCGGTGCCACCGAGCACGGTGCGGATGTGATGCTGCCCGCCCTGACCAGCGTGCTGCGTAAACGCCTCCCCGACCGGCGCCCGCGCTTCCGGCTGGATCGCAACGTTTCCCTGGCGGACGCGATCGACCGAGGCCTGGTGGACCTGGCGATCATGCTCGACGGATCGGGGCTCGATCGCGCCAACGCGTCGGGAATCGTTCAGCTGCAATGGGTTTCGGCGCGAACATTCACTTTCAACAGGGGAGAGCCGCTGCCGCTGGTGATCTATGCCGAACCATGCACCCTGCGCGAGCCGGCCTTCGCCCTGCTCGAGAAGCAGCATGTCGACTACGAGGTCGTGGCCGAATGTGGCGATCTGGCCGGGCTTTACGCCGCCGTGCGCTCCGGTCTCGGGTTGGCCCTGCTGCCCAGGATCGGCAAACTGCCCGACGGCGTGTGCCCGGCAGAGGGGCTGCCGGCGCCCAACTGCGCCTCGATCCTGGTGCGCGGCCGCTCCGGCATCGACTCCGACGTGCTAAGTACCGTCGATGCTGCGGTGCGCGACGTCCTTGCCGACGAAAAGTGAACGCGGGCTTTACGAATCCCCGCCTGGGTAGAGCCGGCGCACGGTGGCTTCGTCGAAGGGTTCGCCGGAGCCGAAGATCGCCGCCATCACGTTGGAGGCATCGTCGGCCACGGCGCCGTCACCCGACGTCCGGGCCAGCGGCACGTCCACCCAGGGCGTCCGGATGCCGCCCCGCGCGAGCCCGTTCGAATCCAGAATCGGTTGGGGCAGTTCGGCTTCGCCCATCTCGATGGGTGGCGCGGCCGGCGCCGGCTGACCCGTCCGGACCCAGGCGGTGAGCGCGGAGATCGCGGCCTGCACGACGTAGTGATGCTGCGGTGCGAAGTTGATGTAGTGGTCGAGCTGCTGGCCCATCAGCATGTTGGTGGGTGCGTAGGCGGCCATGATGTCCTGCAGCGGCGCCGAGCCGGTGTCGATCGGCGCGACCTGGATCGTGTAGTTGTCGGCATGCGCGGCGCCGGCGATCTCCCACACCCGCAGCCACTCGTTGTCGGGCTGCCGGGCGAAGTAATAGCCATGCCGCACGCCGCCGAACAGGTCGGTTTCGGTGATGAGCGTCAGCAGCGGGACCCGCAGGTCGGGCCGGAAGTTGACGGCTTGCGGCACGTTCAGCTGCAACTCGTCGAGGACCGAGCCGCCGTCTAGCGGTGCGGCAGAAGCGAATCGGGAATGCACCAGGAAACCGTCGTAGACCCGGGCGAGCGGATCGACGGCATTGACATAGGTGGTGAGGAACATCGCCGATTGCGATTCTCCCAGGGCAACAACGTGATCCGCGGGCATCCCGCGCAAGATGTCGGCACTGCGGGCCAGCTCGCCGGTTTGGGAGAACATGTCGTAACAGAACGCGTCGCCCGGATGGCTCAGCGGTGCGTAACGCGTCGGATCCTGGGTCCGCAGCGACATGTCGAAGCCGAGCAGGCTGGCACCGCCGTCTACCCTGACTTTCTGGGCCGACACCGCGACATAGGCGTAGCCCGCCCGAACTATCTCGCGGTGCGCCATCATCCACACCGCGGGAGCGTCGATGCCGCCGCTGACATTGAGCCACTCGACCAGCACGGTTCCGTTGAACCTGGCCGGATCGGACGGCGTCAGCACCACGATCCGGGCGGTGTAATCGGCGGTGCCGGACGGTGTTACGGCCCACCGGCCGTCGGGACCCAACTCCGAGGTTGGCGCGTACGACGAGGCCGCTCCGGAGACGAAGAACTCCTCGGCGACGTAGCCGAGGTCGCCGATATCGAAGCCGCCCAACAGCAAGAGTGGCTTGCCGGACACCGGCGTGACGGTGGGGGACTCCGTCATGGCAACATCCTTCCCGGGATCGACATCTGCGCCGTCAGAGGGAGCGGGGCAGCCCAAACTTCGTGAACAAAGCGTCGTCGAGAAATGCAACCACATGCGACACCCCGTCGGGGCGGACATCCAGCACATGCAGCTGGAAAGGCACATGCTGCTCGCCGGCCCGCATGTACATCGCGGCGGCGGGTTGGCCATTGGCGACCAGCGGGATCATCCGCATGTCACCGGGATGTTCGGCGGGGCACTGTTGGTGGATCAGGGTAATGATGGCCTGCGGGCCTTGGTACCAGCCGGTGGACGGCGGCATCTCCCAGACCGCCTCGGCGGTGAACAGCTCGACCAGCCGGTCGATGTCGTAGCACTCGAACGCCGCGATGTAGCGGGCCAGCAGGTCTTGGGCCTCGGTCGAATCCGGCGCCGCCAGCCGATCAGTCGAGCTGGGTCCGACGGCTTCCAGCTGGGACCGCGCCCGCTGCAGCAGGCTGTTGACCGCGGCCGTGGTGGTTCCGACCGCGTCGGCCACTTCGGCGGCCTTCCACTGCAGGACGTCGCGCAGTAGTAACACCGCCCGCTGCCGGGGCGAGAGGTGCTGCAGCGCAGCGACAAAGGCCAGCCGCACCGACTCCCGCGACCCCACGATCACGGACGGGTCGGCCGGATCCTGGGTCAGGTCGGGTAGCGGCTCCAGCCAGGGCACCTCGCGGCGTTCCACCGGCTCGGCGGTCGGATCCGAGCTGGGCCCGCCGAGCCCGGTGGGTAGCGGCCGTCGGGACCGGCCCTCCAGCGCGGTCAGGCAGGTGTTGGTGGCGATGCGGTGCAGCCAGGTTCGTAGCGAGGACTTGCCTTCGAATCGGTCGTAGGCCTTCCAGGCCCGCAGCAGCGTCTCCTGGACCAGGTCTTCCGCGTCGTGCAGCGACCCGGTCATCCGGTAGCAGTGCGCCAGCAATTCGCGGCGATACGGCTCGGCGCGGGCTGAGAAGTCGCCGTGCCCCCCGCCCGCGGCGGGGACTTCTGCGTCGTCGGAGTTCTCCGCGAGCACGCTCACCCGACTGAGCCTACGCAGCGCCTCGGACAATAGCTCCTCAGGAGCCATTACGCTGCCCCTAATGACTAGGACCCCGCGATGACCCGCACCGAACGGAATTTCGACGGCCTGGGCGGCGTGCGAATCGTGTACGACGTCTGGACGCCGGACACGCCGCCGCGGGCCGTGGTGGTGCTGTCGCACGGTCTCGGCGAGTACGCCCGCCGCTATGACCACGTGGCGCAGCGCTTCGAAGCGGCCGGTCTGGTCACCTACGCGCTGGACCACCGCGGGCACGGCCGCTCCGGCGGCAAACGCATGCTGGTACGCGACGTCTCGGAGTACACCGCCGACTTCGACACCCTGGTCGGCATCGCCACCAGGGAACACCCCGGCCTCAAGTGCATCGTGCTCGGCCACAGCATGGGCGGCGGGATCGTCTTCGCCTACGGCGTCGAACGGCCGGACAACTACGACCTGATGGTGCTGTCCGGGCCCCTGGTGGCCGCCCAGGACGCGGTTCCGGGGCTGGTCGCGTTCGCCGCCAAGGTACTCGGCGCCGTGCTTCCGGGCGTGCCCGTGCAGGACCTCGACCTCGACGCCATCTCCCGGGATCCCGCGGTGGTCGCGGCGTACAAGGCCGACCCGCTCGTCTACCACGGCAAGGTCCCGTTCGGTGTCGGCCGGGCGATGCTGGCGGTCGGCGAGACCATGCCGCAGCGGGCGCCGGCACTGACCGCGCCGCTGCTGGTGGTGCACGGCGAGCAAGACCGGCTGGTGCCCGTCGCCGGAAGCCGTCGCCTGGTCGAATGTGTGGGCTCCACCGACGTCACGCTGAAGGTCTATGCGGGGCTGTACCACGAGGTCTTCAACGAGCCCGAACAAGACCAGGTGCTCGGCGATGTCGTTTCGTGGATCACCGATCGGCTCTAAGCGAAACGTGGGCTGCACGACCGACCGGCTGTCGGACCCCTCCCGTAGTTTGGCGCTATGAGCGACGACAAGATGCTGGCCCGCATCGCCGCGCTACTGCGTCAGGCCGAAGGCACCGACAACACGCACGAGGCCGATGCCTTCATGACCGCCGCGCAGCGGTTGGCGACGGCGGCGTCCATCGACTTGGCGGTCGCCCGGTCGCACGCGTCCAACCGTTCGGCGGCGCAGGCGCCGACCCAGCGGACCATCACGATCGGGACCGCCGGCACCAAGGGGCTGCGGACATACGTGCAGCTCTTCGTGCTGATCGCGTCAGCCAACGACGTGCGCTGCGACGTCGCGTCGAATTCGACGTTCGTCTACGCCTACGGATTCGCCGAGGACATCGACGCCAGCCACGCCCTGTACGCCAGCCTGGTCGTTCAAATGGTGCGGGCATCGGATACTTACCTCGCCTCCGGCGCACACCGGCCCACTCCGACGATCACCGCCCGGCTCAATTTCCAGCTGGCCTTCGGGGCCCGCATCGGTCACCGGCTGAGCGAAGCACGCGAGCAGGCGCGGCGCGAGGCCACCAGGGACCACGCCCGTCGCCCCGGTACCGCGATTGCCTTGCGGGACAAAGACGTTGAGCTGCACGACCACTACCGCAAGGCGTCCAAAGCGCGCGGCACCTACCAAGTCAGCCGGGCGACGGCCGGATATTCGTCGGCCGCCCGGCGCGCGGGTGATCGGGCCGGTAAGCGGGCGCGGCTCGGCAACAGTCCCGAGCTGCCCGGAGCGCGGAGCGCGCTGGGCACGTGACCGCGGGGGATGCGCCCAAGCGGGATTCCCAGCGCTCCAAGGTGTATGCGGCCGAGGAGTTCGTCCGCACGCTGTTCGACCGGGCCGCCGAGCACGGCTCGTCGGCGGTGGAATTTTTCGGCACGCAGTTGACGCTGCCGCCGGAAGCGCGATTCGGCTCCGTGGCGTCGGTACAGCGCTATGTTGACCAGGTGCTCGCGTTACCGGTGGTGCGGGATCGCTGGCCCGAGGTATCACCGCTGAGAGTGCGGCCGCGGCGGGCGGCTACCGCTGCGCATTACGAAAACCGTGATGGCGCAGGCATTGTCGCGGTTCCCGACCGTGACACCGCCGACTGGGCGCTGCGCGAGCTGGTGGTGTTGCACGAGGTCGCGCATCATCTGTGCCAGGCGGAGCCGGCGCACGGGCCGGAGTTTGTCGACACGAACTGCACGCTGGCCGGGCTGGTGATGGGACCGGAGCTCGGTCACGTGCTGCGAGTCGTGTACGCCAAAGAGGGTGTGCGGTGGACGGCGACGACGCGGGCCGCAGCACGGCCCGCTGAGGAGCCGGACAATTGAGCGCTGGCGAATTAGCCGACCCCGACGCCCGGGCGCGCGACATCGAAAGCCGGATGACCGACGACGAGCGGTTCACGTTGCTGATCGCGGCGATGGGAATGTCGGAGCTGTGGCCGCTGCCCGACGACCGCATCCCGCCCGGCACCCCGATGAGCGCCGGATATGTGCCGGGGATCCCCCGGCTCGGTATTCCCGCGCTGCGGATGAGCGACGCCGGCCTCGGGGTCACCAACCCCGGTTACCGGCCCGGTGACACCGCTACCGCGCTGCCCGCCGGCCTGGCGCTGGCCGCCGGTTTCGATCCGGCTCTCGCGCACGCCGCGGGCCAGGTGATCGGCCGAGAGGCGCGCAGCCGCGGCTTTAACGTGCAACTGGCCGGAGCGATGAACCTGGCCCGCGACCCGCGTAACGGCCGTAACTTCGAATACGCCTCGGAAGACCCGCTTTTGACGGCCACGATCACCGCCGAATCCGTCAACGGCATCCAGCAACAGGGCGTCATTTCGACGGTCAAGCATTTTTCGCTGAACTGCAATGAGACCAACCGACACTGGCTGAACGCGACCATCGACCCCGACGCGCATCGCGAATCCGACCTGCTGGCGTTCGAGATCGCGATCGAACGCTCGGCGCCCGGCGCGGTGATGACCGCCTACAACAAGGTCAATGGTGAGTACGCCTCGGCGAACCGGGTGTTGCTCGACGACATCCTGAAGGGCGCCTGGGGATACCGCGGTTGGGTGATGTCGGACTGGGGCGCCACCCAAAGTTGGGAATGCGCGGGGCATGGCTTGGACCAGGAATGCGGCGCCCAGATCGACACCGTGTTCTGGGGGTCCGAGGCGTTCACCGAACCCCTGCGAGCCGCTCACGCCGACGGAAGGTTGCCCAACGACCGGCTGTCCGACATGGTTCGGCGGATCCTGCGCTCGATGTTCGCTGTCGGAATCGACCAGGACGCAGACCCGCCCGATCCAGATATGGCTGCCCACAACGAGATTGCATTGCGCATCGCGCGCCAGGGAATCGTGCTGCTGCAGAACCGGGGAGTGTTGCCGCTGGCATCCGGTGCCCGCATCGTCGTGATCGGCGGACACGCCCAGCTCGGGGTTCCGGCAGGCTGCGGCTCGAGCGCCGTCGTTCCGCCGGGCGGCTACGCGCAGGTGTTCCCGATCGGCGGCGCGGGCCTGACCGGCGGTACCCGGAATCTGCACCTCCTGCCGCCCAGCCCGGTCGGAGAACTCCGCAAGCTATTTCCCCACGCGCACCTCGAGTTCGACCCCGGCCTCAGCCCGGCGGAGGCGGCGCTGTCCGCGCGGCGGGCCGACGTCGCGATCGTGTTCGGGATCCGCGTGGAAGGCGAGGGCTTCGACGGAGCCGACTTGTCATTGCCGTGGGGCCAGGACGCGGTTATCGGCGCGGTCGCCGCCGTCAACCCGAACACCGTGGTGGTGCTGGAGACCGGAAATCCGGTGGTTATGCCGTGGCGAGAGTCGGTGAACGCGATAGTGCAGGCGTGGTATCCGGGCCAGGCCGGCGGCCAGGCGATCGCGGAGATCATTGCGGGCCAAGTGAATCCATCGGGCCGGCTGCCCATCACGTTTCCGGCCGGACTCGAACAGACACCGCGTCCGGAGCTGCCCGGCCTCGGTGCCGAGTTCGGGACACCGTCCACGATCGACTACTTCGAAGGTGCTGAGGTCGGCTACCGGTGGTTTGCAGAACGCGACCAGACGCCGTTGTTCGCGTTCGGTCATGGCTTGTCCTACACCAGCTTTGAGTACCGCGACCTGGTGGTCACCGGCGGGGATACGGTGGCGGCGAGCTTCAGCGTCGTCAATACCGGTGATCGCGCCGGGGCCGACGTCCCGCAGTTGTATCTGACCGACGCGGGCGAGCGACGTCTGCGGTTGCTGGGGTTCGAGCGGGTGTCGTTGGAGCCGGGCGCGACGTGCCGGGTGACGATCGCGGCCGACCCGCGCCTGCTCGCGAGATATGAAGGCGGAAGCTGGCGGATCAAGCCGGGCCCCTGCACGGTGGCGGTCGGCGCCTCTGCGGTCGCGCTGCGGCTAACAGCGCGAGTCGAGCTGGCCGGCCGTGCGTTCGGGCGCTGAGTGGTGCATCGAACGCAACGACCGGCCCGCCGGATCTACTTGACTGGCACTAATGCTTCGCCGCAGGCGCAGCGGTAATCCTCGTCCGCGCCGGAGCAGTGGCATGCGACCTCGATGCGGACGCGACAACCGCACCCCTCGTGACCGCAGGTCAGCTGCGTCCCCTCGTCATAGTGCGCCATGTGAATCACCCTTGTCTGTTGCGGGATTCCGGTTCCTTCAATGGAATCCAGTGGTTACCTTCTTCAGTGGTGTCCACTATCGGACAACCACTCTCAATGCATACCCCATACGGGTATCTGGTAAAGCATCGCGTGCGAGTCTGTTATCGATCGGATGCATGACCAGGTGCGACCCCGTCGGGCGAGGCTCGCGACTAGCGTTGATCGGATGACCGACAAACCCGCTCCGCAAGACGTCGACGCGTTCCTGGACAGCACGGTGATCGGTGACGATCCGGACTTGTCCGCCGCGCTGGAGGCCAGCGACGCGGCCGGGCTGCCACGCATCGCCGTGTCGTGGCAGCAGGGCAAGTTCCTGTCGCTGCTGGCCCGCGCGACTCAAGCCCGCCGTGTTCTCGAGATTGGCACTCTCGGTGGTTTCAGCACCATTTGGTTGGCGCGTGCGGTAGGCCCGAACGGACAAGTGGTCTCGCTCGAGTTCGAGCCTCATCACGCCGATGTCGCGTGTGCCAACCTGAAGCGGGCCGGTGTCGTCGAGCGGGTACAGGTGGTGGTGGGCCCGGCGCTGGAAACCCTGCGGACCGTCGCCGGGGATCCGTTCGATCTGGTGTTCATCGATGCGGACAAAGAGCACTATGTCGAATACCTGCAGTGGGCCGTCAAGCTGGCCCGCGTCGGCGCACTCATTGTGGTGGACAACGTTATTCGCGAAGGCTGGATCCTGGCGCCCGGCTCGGATGACGCCAGGGTGGCCGCCACGCGCGAGACGCTACAGGTGATGGGTGAGCACGCGCAGCTGGACACCGCGGTGATTCAGACGGTCGGTGCCAAGCCCTGGGACGGCTTCGCCATCGCGCTGGTCAAGGACCTCTAGGTCGGAGAAACGGGGCTGGTTTGGTGGCAGCGATTTTCGTTGCTGGCGCGGTGTGATCAGGCGTAACCTGAACAAAGATGGATGGCTTGCAGCGAGCCCAGAGTGCTTGTTGCATAACGGGCTTGCTGCCTTACAGAGAGGTAGCAAAATGAGTACGGTCCATTCATCAATTGATCACCACCCGGATTTGTTGGCCCTGCGGGCGCGCTACGAACGCGTCGCCGAGTCGACGAGTGCGCATTTCACCTTTGGCCTGGCTCTGTTGACGGGCCTGTATGTCGCCGCATCACCGTGGATCGTCGGATTCAGCGGGACGGCATCGCTTGCCACGTCCGACTTCATCGTCGGGATCGCGGTGGCGTTCTTGGCATACGGGTTCGCGACGACCTTGGACCGCGCGCACGGGATGACCTGGACGTTGCCGGTGCTGGGCGTGTGGGTCATCGTCTCCCCGTGGGTCGTAACGGGTGTCGTGCTGACCGCCGGCATGATGTGGTCGCACGTCATCGCAGGTGCGGTCATGACGTTCCTGGGTCTCAACGCGGCCTACTTCGGCATGCGCACACGCGCCGCGGCTGACCACGCCTAGCGGCGAACCCGCTGAGCCAGGCAGCAATTCACCCTGCCGGGCCGATTGATTGCGGCCCGGACAGGGCTGGGCTGGATGGCCCGACTCCTACTCGCGTACTCGCGCCGATCCGGCGCTCGCCGTCGTCAGGCTAGCCGCAGACCGCGCCGATCGCGGCCGAGCTGACCAACTTGACGTACTTGGCCAGCACACCGGTCTTGTAGCGTGGCGGAGGAGGCGTGAAACCCTCTTGCCGAGAGGCGAATTCGGCCGGGTCGGCCAGCACGTCAAGGGTGCCACCGGCGACGTCGAGGCGGATCCGGTCGCCGTCGCGCAGGAAGGCGATCGGCCCGGCGTCTACCGCCTCGGGTGCGATGTGTCCCACGCACAGGCCTGTCGTCCCGCCGGAGAACCGTCCGTCGGTGAGTAGCAGTACGTCCTTACCGAGCCCGGCACCCTTGATCGCCCCGGTGATGGCCAGCATTTCGCGCATCCCGGGACCCCCCTTGGGGCCCTCGTAACGGATCACCACCGCATCGCCCTTGGTGATGGTGCCGTCTTCGAGTGCGTCCAGGGCAGCCCGCTCGCCGTCGAAAACCCTTGCGGTGCCTTCGAACACGTCGGAGTCGAAACCTGCCGACTTAACGACCGCGCCCTCGGGCGCCAGGCTACCGCGCAGGATGGTGATGCCGCCGGTCGGATGGATCGGGTCGCTGAGCGCGCGCAGCACCTTGCCGTCCGGGTCGGGCGGCTCAATGGTGGCCAGGTTCTCGGCCAGGGTGCGCCCCGTCACCGTCAGGCAATCACCGTGCAGCAGCCCGGCATCCAGCAGCGCCTTCATCATCACGGGCACGCCGCCGATGTGGTCGACGTGGGTCATCACGTGCCGGCCGAACGGTTTGACATCGGCCAGGTGCGGCACCTTGGAGCCGATCCGGCTGAAATCCTGCAGGGTCAGGTCGACTTCGGCTTCGTGGGCGATGGCCAGCAGGTGCAGCACCGCGTTGGTCGAGCCGCCGAACGCCATCACCACCGCGATCGCGTTCTCGAACGCCTCTCTCGTGAGGATGTCGCGGGCGGTGATGCCGCGGCGCAGCAGCTCGACGACGGCCTGGCCGCTGCGCCGGGCGAACCCGTCGCGGCGGCGGTCGGTGGCCGGGGGCGCCGCGCTGCCGGGAATCGACATGCCCAGTGCCTCGGCGGCGCTGGCCATCGTATTGGCGGTGTACATGCCGCCGCACGCGCCCTCGCCGGGGCAGATCGCGCGCTCGATCGCGTCGACGTCCTCGCGTGACATCAGCCCGCGCGAGCAGGCGCCCACGGCCTCGAACGCGTCGATGATCGTCACCTCGCGCTCGGAGCCGTCGGACAGCTTGGCCACCCCCGGCAGGATCGAGCCCGCGTAGAGGAACACCGACGCCAGGTCCAGGCGGGCGGCCGCCATCAGCATGCCGGGCAGCGACTTGTCGCACCCGGCCAACAGCACTGAACCGTCGAGTCGCTCGGCCTGCATCACGGTCTCGACGCTGTCGGCGATCACCTCGCGGGACACCAGGGAGAAGTGCATGCCTTCGTGGCCCATCGAGATGCCGTCGGAGACGGAGATCGTCCCGAACTCCAGCGGGTAGCCGCCGGCCGAGAACACGCCTTCCTTGACCGACTTGGCCAGCCGGTCCAGCGACAGGTTGCATGGGGTGATTTCGTTCCACGACGAGGCGACGCCGATCTGCGGCTTGGCGAAGTCGTCGTCGTCCATCCCTACCGCGCGCAGCATCCCCCGGGCGGCGGTCTTCTCCAGACCGTCGGTGACGTCACGACTACGGGGTTTGATGTCGGCGGTTGCCGCGTCGGTCTGCAGGGCCATTCGTCCAGTATGCGCGGCCCTGACAAGCCAATTTCCACTGGCTATACCCCGCTGGGGTATGAGGTACCATGAAGGATTAACACGCAGCGGAAGCTGGGCGCGCGCAGCTGGGAGGGTTTTGAGGCCGAGATGACGACTCCACACGGATATTCGCAGCAGAAGGACAACTACGCCAAGCGGCTACGGCGCATCGAGGGTCAGGTGCGTGGCATCGCGAAGATGATCGAGGAAGACAAGTACTGCATCGACGTCCTTACCCAGATCAGCGCCGTGAACAGCGCGCTGCGATCGGTGGCGCTGAACCTACTTGACGAGCACCTCGGGCACTGCGTGACCCGCGCCGTCGCCGAGGAGGGGCCAGATGCCCCCGAAAGGGCTCAAGCCAAGCTGGCCGAGGCATCCGCGGCCATCGCGCGTCTTGTTCGTTCCTGATCGGTGACGTAGTTGAGACCGGTGTTGCGGGCCGAAGTTGGCCGAACCCGTTGTTGAGGTGCGTACGGTAAGGCAGTGTGATCGCATTAGGCACGACAACCCAGGAATTGGGGAGCCCGGCCCATACCGTATCCCACGCCATGACTGCCGAAACCGGACCAGCCGCCGCCACCGCGCGAACGTGGACGCCACGGATTGCCGCGCAGCTGGCGGTGCTGGCCGCGGCGGCCTTCATCTATGTCACGGCCGAGATTCTGCCCGTGGGGGCACTGTCCGCGATCTCGCGGGACTTGCATGTCAGCGTCGTCTACGTCGGCACCCTGCTGACCTGGTATGCGCTGGTCGCGGCGCTGACGACGGTTCCGCTGGTGCGCTGGACCGCGCATTGGCCGCGGCGGCGCGCGCTGATGCTCAGCCTGACCTGCCTGACCGCCTGGCAGGTCATCTCGGCGCTGGCACCCAACTTCGCGGTGCTGGCCGCGGGACGGGTGCTGTGCGCGTTCACCCACGGCTTGCTGTGGGCGGTGATCGCCCCGATCGCCACCCGCCTGGTGCCGCCCAGCCATGCGGGCCGCGCGACGACCTCGATCTACGTGGGGACCAGCCTGGCACTGGTGATCGGTAGCCCGCTCACCGCGGCCTTGAGCCTGATGTGGGGCTGGCGGCTGGCGGTCGTGTGCGTGATGGCCGCGGCGGCCATCGTCACCATCGCCGCCCGGGCGATGTTGCCCAAGATGGTGCTCACCGAGGACCAACTGGCCTGCGTCGGCCCGCGATCGACCCACCACCGCAACCCGCGGCTGATCATCGTGAGCCTGCTGGCGATGGTCGCGGTCACCGGGCATTTCGTCTCCTACACCTACATCTCGGTGATCATCCGCGACGTCGTCGGCGTGCGCGGGCCCAACCAGGCCTGGTTGTTGGCCGCCTATGGCGTGGCGGGCCTGCTCGCGGTATCCCTGGTGGCGCGGCCGCTGGACCGTCGACCCCGGGGCGCGATCATCCTGTGCATGGCGGGATTGACCGCCGCGTTCGTGGTGCTGACCGCACTGGCGCTCGGCGACCGCCCGACCTTCGTGCCGACCGTGCTGCTCGGCACCGCCGCGATCGTGTTGTGGGGTGCCATGGCCACCGCGGTGTCGCCGATGATGCAATCCGCCGCGATGCGCAACGGCGCCGACGACCCCGACGGCGCATCCGGTCTGTACGTGACGGCGTTCCAGGTGGGCATCATGGCCGGCTCGCTGTCGGGTGGCTTGTTGTACGAGCACAGCGTCGCGACGATGCTCACCGCGTCGGCGGCTTTGATGGGAATCGCGCTGGCCGGCATAGCGGCCAACCGACGGGTGCTCGACGTTGCTCCGTCAAGCTCACATGATTCATAACCCGGCAGCTCACAGCACTCCATTGCCGGTCTGACCGAGGACGTACCCGGTCGTGATTGGGTAGCTGGCCACGTCGCTATGCCACACTGGGACCAGCTACTGACTGGAGGTATGCATATGTCGGGCTGGACGAGGGCAAGCCTCTTCGCGGCTCTGAACTCAGCCGGCGTCGCCGCCGTGCTGGTGCTGGGCAGTGCCCCGGCTCTGGCGGATCCGGACCCGGTTCCCGCCGATCCCAACGTGGTTGCTGCGCCCCCCGCTCCGCCTCCGCCGCCATTCGAGCTGCCGCAGTTGCCGGGGTTCCCGTCTCCGCCGCCCCCGCCGTGGGCACCGCCGGTGGCAGTGCCGGCCGCCGACGGGCAGGACCCGACGCCGTTCACCGGCACCGCGCCGTTCGGAACACCCTCGTTCGTCCCCAAAACCGGCGCGATGGTGGGCGTCGCGCAGCCGATCATCATCAACTTCCCAGGACGTGTCGATGACGCCGGCGCCGCTCAGGCCGCCGTGCACGTGTCGTCGATCCCGCCGGTCCCGGGCAAGTTCTACTGGATGACGCCCACTCAGTTGCGTTGGCGGCCGATCAACTTCTGGCCCGCCAACACCGCGGTGAACATCGACGCGGGCGGCACCAAGTCCAGCTTCCGGACCGGAGACCAGCTGATCGCCACGGCCGACGACGCCACGCACCAGCTGACCGTCACGCGCAACGGAACTCTGGAAAAGACCATCCCGATGTCGATGGGCATGACGTCGGGCAACCACCAGACCCCCAACGGCACGTACTACGTGCAGGAGAAGATGCCCTCGGTGGTGATGGACTCTTCGACTTACGGGGTCCCGGTCAACTCGACCTACGGCTACAAGGTCACCGTCGACCTGGCCGTCCGGTTCGACAACGTCGGCGACTTCGTGCACAGTGCCCCCTGGTCGGTCGACGACCAGGGCAAGCGCGATGTCAGCCACGGCTGCATCAACATCAGCCCCAGCAACGCCAAGTGGTTCTTCGACAACTTCGGGGCGGGCGACCCGATCATCGTGAAGAACTCCAGCGGTGGCTCGTACAAAAAGAACGACGGCTCCAGCGACTGGATCACCAACTAGCCGAGATTGTTCGTCACGACGACGCGCTCGCCGGTGGTCGGTGCGGGTGCGTCGACCCGAGGCCGTTCGATCGATCCGTGATTCGGTGCGCTCGCATCGTGATTCGTGAGCAGAATCGACGGCCGGCTCATGTCGACTGACAGGCTGAAGATGTCCGCACGGTTGTAGGTGCCGACGATGTCGTGGGCCTGCTTGGCGATGACCTCCTTCTGTAGGTCGACCTCGGCGTGCAGGATCCCTTCCGGTTGGGTCATCGGTCCGGCGACGACCTGGCCGTCGGGGCCGATCACCATCGCGGCGGGAGGTGCCGCCGTCAAGGCCTTTTCGATCCGGACGTCACCGCCGGCTACCTCGCGGACGGCGGTCTCGTCCAAGGTTGTCGCCGCGACAACCACGAACACCTTGCCCTCGAACGCGTGGGCGGCGCTGCGCAGCCGGATGAACTCGGCGAGGTCGTAGCCGTACTCCTCGGTCCGGCCGTCGAACGGCCAAGCCGGCGGGTAGGTCGCGATGTGCAGCCGCTCACCCTGGGCGAGCAAAGCGAATCTCGCTAGGGTGTTCGTGTTTTCACCGCAGATCAGCGTGCCGAGGCGCCACCCGCCGAGTTCGACCGGCCGCAGGTCGTGAGCGTCGCCGTGCGACCAGGTCAGGCGTTCGTACCAGGTGGCCACTAGCTTGCGACGGTGATTCACCAGCCGGCCGGTCGGGTCGAACACCAGGTTCGAGTTCCAGAGTTGGCCCAGGCTGTGCGGGTTGCGTTCGTTTATCCCGACAGACAACGTCACGCCGTGCGCGCGGGCAATGCGGCCGAGTCGCTCCGTGTGGGGACCCGGCACGACGATCGATTCGGCGACGAGTCGCTCGTGCCATTCATGTTGGTCGATCGGTGGCAGCACCGCGTTCCAGACCGGGAATCCGGCCAGAAACGCCTCGCCGAAAACGACCAGGCGCGCACCGTCTCGGGCGGCGGTCGCGACCAAATGCTCGACCTTGTCGATGCTGGCCGGCAAGTCGAGAAAGACGGGCGCCGCGTTCACGGCGGCGACGGCCACCTTCGGGAGGTTCAGTGATGACATGTCGTTGCCCTTCTCGCGATTGTCCTGATCGATCGACAACTTTTCAGATTCCGGTCGATTCGCGAATCCCACTTTATCCACCGCCGATTGACTGTCAATCGGATTGTCCTGGGCGCGATTCCAGGTTGGTTGTCGACATTTCTCGACAACTATTCCGGTCGCTGAGAGGTTGCCGGACTCAGTCGACGCCGTGGGAGGTAAAGGCTTTCACCGACGACTTGCCGATGGTGCACCGCCGTTTATTGTGATGCACAACACTTTTCGATGCCTCGCGCATTGAGACAGTCATCGCTTTTCGAAACGCTACGTATTGCCGAATTCGGAGGTTCACGTGTCACAGCCAACAACGAGTAGCGAGACGCAACGCGGTCCTACCGTACCAATTGCGCCGCCGCTGCCATCGAATAATGCTCACAAAGCAGGCAATTCGACTGACACGCCCGTCCGGGACGAGTCGCAGTCGACGCCGAATCTCGACGACTTCGTACGCATCCAAGCCTCGCCGGAGTTCCAGGATCTGTTGCACCGGCTGCGCCGGTTCGTCTTTCCGATGACGGCATTCTTCCTCACCTGGTACCTGGCCTACATGCTGCTCGCCACGTATGCGCACGCCTTGATGGCAACAAAGGTGTTGGGCCACATCAATCTTGGTGTGGTGCTTGGGTTTGGCCAATTCGTCACGACCTTCGGGATCACCGTACTCTACGTGAGGTTCGCCGCCCGAACGCTCGATCCGCGGGCCGCGAAGATCCGCGCCGAGCTCGAAGGAACGGGCGCGTGACCGTTACGCTTGCGGCCGCTGCCAACGTCGGAAATCCGGTGATCAACATCTCGGTCTTCGCGGTATTCGTGATCGGCACCATGGCGTTGGTGATCTGGGCCGGACGCAGCACCAAGAAGCCGAGCGATTTCTACACCGGCGGCGGTGAATTCACCGGGGCGCAAAACGGATTCGCGATCGCCGGCGATTATCTGTCGGCCGCGTCGTTCCTCGGTGTGTCCGGCGCGATCGCGGTCTACGGCTACGACGGATTCCTCTACTCGATCGGCTTCCTGGTGGCGTGGCTGGTAGCGCTGCTGCTGGTTGCCGAAATGCTGCGCAACACCGGCCGGTTCACGATGGCCGACGTGTTGAGCTTCCGGCTGCGGGAACGCCCCGTCCGCATGGCCGCCGCGGTGTCGACCCTCACGGTCTCGCTGTTCTACCTGCTCGCACAGATGGCCGGCGCGGGCGGGTTGGTCGCCTTGTTACTCGATGTCAAAAGTGAAGTGGGCCAGTCGGCCGTGGTCGCGATCGTCGGCGCCCTGATGATCGCCTACGTGCTGATCGGCGGGATGAAGGGCACGACGTACGTGCAGATGGTGAAGGCCGTTCTACTGGTGACGGGCGCGGCGATCATCTTCGTGCTGGTCGTGATCGCGGTGCGGGGCAATTTCTCCCAGCTACTCGCCAATGCGCAAGGCGTGGTGGATCATTCGAAGAACCATGCCGTCGCCGGCCACAACATCCTGGAGCCTGGCGCGAAGTACGGGGCGACGACGATCACCAAGCTGGACTTCCTGTCACTGGGCATCGCGCTGGTGCTCGGCACCGCCGGTTTGCCGCACGTGCTGATGCGCTTCTACACGGTCCCCACCGCCATCCAGGCACGTCGCTCGGTCACCTGGGCGATCGGCGCGATCGGGATTTTCTACCTGTTCTCGTTGGCCATCGGTTACGGCGCGGCGTGGTTGGTGGGCCCGGACGTCATACTCGCGACCGCCGGCAAGGAGAACTCCGCGGCGCCGTTACTCGCGTTCAAGTTGGGCGGAACGATCTTCCTCGCCGTGATCGCGGCCGTCGCGTTCGCGACGATCCTGGCGGTAGTGGCCGGCCTGGCGATCACGGCGGCCACTTCGTTCGCCCACGATATCTACGCCGGTGTGATCAAGCGCGGCAACGCTTCTGAGGAACGACAGGTGCACGTCTCGCGGATCATGGTGGTGGTGATCGGCATCCTGGCCATCGTACTCGGGATCCTCGCGATGGGGCAGAACGTGGCGTTCCTGGTGGCGCTGGCGTTCGCCGTCGCCGCCTCGGCAAACCTGCCGACCCTGCTGTACTCGTTGTTCTGGAAAAAGTTCAACACCACCGGCGCCCTTTTCAGCATCTATGGCGGTCTGATCAGTTGCCTTGTGCTCATTATCTTCTCGCCCGCGGTTTCCGGTAACCGCTCGGCGATGTTCCCGGGCATCGACTTCGCCTGGTTTCCGCTGGCGAACCCGGGCATCGTCAGCATTCCGCTGGCATTCGCACTGGGCATCGTCGGAACCCACGTCGGGCGAGGCCGGCCGGAGGACCCGGCCAAGCAAGCCGAGATGGAGGTTCGGTCCCTTACCGGCGTCGGCGTGGAAAAGGCCGTCGTCCACTGACGGGCGAGACACCCAATGTGGGCAGAGCTCGTCGAAGCCGGGCTTGAACCGAAGGAGGCCCGGTTCTATCTGGCCGCGCTCAACATGGACTCGGCGACCATCGCCCAGCTCGCCGAGGCGTCGCGGATCAGTCGCACCAACGCGTATGACATCGCCAAACGCCTCGCCCAGCGTGGATTGGTCACACTGATCGAAGGTGGCAGCCATCGTGACAATCCGAAGGCCAGTGGACGCCCCAGAACCGTTGTGCGGGCAGCGGATCCGCAACGGCTGTTGTGGACGAATGGGGTCAGCGGCGCAGGGTGCTGGAATCGGTGGTGCCGCAACTGCGAGCCTTCCATGCCAAGGCCGGTACGGCTCCCCGGGTGCGGTATCTAGAGGGCGCGAGCGGTATCAGGACGGCGTTGTTCGAGACCCTGGACTGGCCAACGCCGCTGCGTGGCGTGCTGTCGATGCGTGACCTGTTGAGTGTGCCGGGAGTC
Source organism: Mycobacterium stomatepiae (assembly GCF_010731715.1). Taxonomy (NCBI): domain Bacteria; kingdom Bacillati; phylum Actinomycetota; class Actinomycetes; order Mycobacteriales; family Mycobacteriaceae; genus Mycobacterium; species Mycobacterium stomatepiae. The sequence goes on along the minus strand of NZ_AP022587.1, from coordinate 3,582,581 downwards.
GAGGCGATGGAGGAGTACATCGCCGGCCGCCGGGAGCGGCAACTGTGGCTGCATGTGCTGAGGTCACCCGAGAAGGATCTGCCCGGCGGCTGGCCCACCAGCTGCGACGATTATCGCCGCACCCGGTTTGTGCCCGCCGAATACCTCTTCACGATGTCGATGATCATCGGCGATACGTCGGCGGCGATGATTTCGTCTCAGCGCGAGAACTTTGCCCTGGTGGTCGAGAGCCTCGAGTACGTCGAGATGCACCGCAACCTGTTCGAGGTGCTGTGGGCCGCCGGTAGTCAAGCCGCCGAAGATCCGCCTGCCACGCACCGCCCCGACACCTGACTGCCGCCCATTTCACGGGAAAACTTTCGCCCGCCCGGTGTTATGTATAGCATCATACATAAGCCGAGAGGGGTGCGATGCGTAGTCCACGCGAGCGCATGGTCGTTTCTGCCGCGCTGTTGATCCGGGAACGAGGCGCCCATGCCACCGCGATCTCGGACGTGTTGGAGCACAGCGGCGCGCCACGCGGGTCGGCCTATCACTACTTTCCGGGCGGGCGAACCCAACTGCTCTGCGAGGCGGTCGATTACGCCGGCGAGCACGTCGGGGCGGTCATCGACAAGGCCTTCAGCGGCCTCGACCTGCTGGACACGCTGATCGACAAGTACCGCCGCCAGTTGCTGGACAGCGATTTTCGGGCCGGCTGCCCGGTCGTCGCGGTCTCCGTCGAATCCGGAAACGAGCAAGACCGCGAGCGGATGGCCCCGGTCACCGAGCGCGCCGCCGCGGTATTCGACCGCTGGAACGGCCAGGTCGCCGCGCGCCTTATCGCCGACGGCATCCCGGCCACGCAGGCCAGCGAACTGGCGGTGCTGACGACCTCGGCGCTGGAGGGCGCCATCGTGTTGGCCCGGGTACGGCGCGACGTGGCGCCCCTGTATCTGATCCACCGGCAGCTGCGCGCCGTGCTGCTGGCCGCTCTGAAGAAGTAGCCCGAAAGGAAGTCCCGCGATGGCCGCTGAATGGCAGTCGACCGCATGCATCCTCTGCGAATGCAACTGCGGCATCGTCGTACAAGTCGAAGATCGCACGCTGTCGCGCATCCGCGGCGACAAGAACCATCCGGCGTCGCAGGGTTACACCTGCAACAAGGCGCTGCGGCTGGACCACTACCAGAACAACCGCGCCCGGCTGACCTCCCCGATGCGCCGCCGCGCCGACGGCAGCTACGAAGAAATCGATTGGGACACCGCAATTGTCGAGATCGCCGAGGGGTTCAAGCACATCCGTGACACCTACGGCGGCGACAAGATCTTCTACTACGGCGGCGGCGGCCAGGGCAACCACCTCGGTGGGGCATACAGCGGCGCCTTCCTGAAGGCCCTGGGGTCGAAGTACCGCTCAAATGCGTTGTCGCAGGAAAAGACCGGCGAGGCCTGGGTCGACGGGCAGCTGTACGGCGGCCACACCCGCGGCGAGTTCGAGCACGCCGAGGTCTCGGTGTTCGTCGGGAAGAACCCGTGGATGTCGCAGAGCTTCCCCCGGGCCCGGGTGGTGCTCAATGAGATCGCCAAGGACCCGAAGCGCTCGCTGATCGTGATCGACCCCGTCGTCACCGACACCGCGAAGATGTCCGACTTCCACCTGCGGGTGCGACCGGGCACCGACGCCTGGTGCCTGGCCGCACTGGCGGCGGTGCTGGTTCAGGAAAACCTGTGCAACGAAGCCTTTCTCGCCGAGCATGTACACGGCGTCGACGCCGTGCGCGACGCGTTGCGCGACGTCTCGGTGGCGGACTACGCGCAGCGCTGCGGGGTCGACGAGGAGCTATTGCGGACCGCGGCGCGGCGCATCGGCACCGCCGAGAGTGTGGCGGTGTTCGAAGACCTCGGGGTTCAGCAGGCCCCCAACAGCACGCTGAGCTCCTACTTGAACAAGCTGCTCTGGATCTTCACCGGCAACTTCGCGAAAAAGGGTGGCCAGCACCTGCATTCGTCGCTGGCGCCGCTGTTCAGCACGGTGTCGGGCCGAACCCCCGTCACCGGCGCGCCGATCATCGCCGGGCTGATTCCGTCCAACGTCGTGCCCGAGGAGATCCTGACCGACCACCCGGACCGGTTCCGGGCGATGATCGTCGAAAGTGCCAATCCCGCGCATTCGCTGGCCGACTCGACGGCGTGCCGGGAGGCGTTCCAATCGCTGGAGTTGATGGTGGTCGTCGACGTGGCGATGACCGAGACCGCCCGACTGGCTCATTACGTGTTGCCCGCGGCGTCCCAGTACGAGAAGACCGAGGCCGCGTTCTTCAATTTCGAGTTCCCGCACAACGGTTTTCACCTGCGCCGGCCGCTGTTGGAACCCCTTGCGGGGACCCTGCCCGAGCCGGAGATCTGGACGCGGCTGGTGCGCGCGCTCGGCGTGATCGACGACGCGGACCTGCGGCCGCTGCGCGAGGCCGCCGAACACGGCCTCGAGGCATATGCCGAAGCATTTCTGAACGCCGTGGCGGGCAATCCGACGATGGCGCGGCTGGTCCCGTACGTGCTCTACGAAACGCTGGGCCCGACGCTGCCCGAGGGGATGGCCGGGGCCGCCGCGGTCTGGGGGCTGGCGCAGAAAACGGCGATGACCTACCCCGACGCGGTGCGCCGCGCCGGCCACGCCGACGGCAACGCGCTGTTCCAGGCGATCCTGAACAGCCCCTCGGGGGTGGTGTTCACCGCGCACGACTACGCGGACGACTTCGCGCTGATCACCCACTCCGATCACAAGATCGCCCTCGAAATCCCGGAAATGCTGCGCGATTTGCGGGCGCTGGCCACCGCGCCGCCGCAACTGACCACGGCCGAGCTGCCGATCGTCTTATCGGTGGGTGAGCGGCGCGCCTACACCGCCAACGACATTTTCCGCGACCCGTCTTGGCGTAAACGCGACTCCGACGGCGCGCTGCGCGTCAGCGTCGAGGATGCCCAGGACCTCGGGCTCGTGGACGGCTGCCGGGCGCGGGTCACCACCGCGGCGGGCAGCGCCGAGGCGACCATCGAGATCACCGAGACGATGCTGCCCGGACATGCGGCCCTGCCCAACGGCTTTGGGCTCGACTACGTCGGGGAGGACGGAAATACCATCGTTCCGGGAGTCGCCCCGAACGCGCTGACATCGACCGGATGGCGCGACTCCTATGCCGGGACGCCGTGGCACAAACACGTACCGGCCCGCATCGAGGCGCTGGCCTCGGTCTAGCTCGAGGTCGGAAGCGGGTTCAGTTCCAGATCCTGACCCGGCGCTGCGGCGCCAGGAACAGCCCGTCGTCCTCGGTCACGTCGAAGGCGTCGTAGAACGCGTCGAGGTTGCGAATGACGCCGTTGCACCGGAACTCCGGCGGCGAGTGGGGGTCCACGGCGAGACGCCGGATCGCTTCTGCCTCACGGGATTTGGTGCGCCATACCTGTGCCCACCCGTAGAACACCCGCTGCACGCCGGTCAGGCCGTCGATCACCGGGGCCGGCTCGCCGTTCAGCGACAGCTGGTAGGCCAACAGCGCGATGGACAACCCGCCCAGGTCGCCGATGTTCTCGCCGACGGTGAAGGCGCCGTTGACATGATGAGCGCCGTCGAGCTCGCGGGGGACGTAGGCCTCGTACTGCTCGATGAGCGCCTTGGTGCGGGCGCCGAACTCGCTGCGGTCGTCGTCGGTCCACCAGTCGACGAGGTTGCCGTCGCCGTCGTACTTGGCGCCCTGATCGTCGAAGCCATGCCCGATCTCGTGTCCGATCACCGCCCCGATCCCGCCATAGTTGGCGGCGTCGTCGGCCTGGGCGTCGAAGAACGGCGGCTGCAAAATGGCTGCGGGAAAAACGATCTCGTTCATTCCCGGGTTGTAGTAGGCGTTGACGGTCTGCGGCGTCATGAACCATTCGTCGCGGTCCACGGGACCGCCTAGCTTGGCCAGCTCGCGATCGTGGTTGACCGCGTAACCCCGCAGGTAGTTGCCGTACAGGTCGTCGCGATCGATCACCAGGGCCGAGTAGTCACGCCACTTCGCCGGGTAGCCGACCTTGGCGGTGAACTTGCGCAGCTTGGTCAGCGCTCGCTCCCGGGTCTGCGGAGTCATCCAGTCCAGGTCGCTGATGCTGACCCGGTAGGCCTCCTGCAGGTTGTCCACCAGCGCATCGATGCGGGCCTTGGCGTCCGGCGGGAAATACCGTTCGACGTAAAGCTTTCCGACGGCGTCGCCCATCAGGTTCTCGACCAGCGAGACCCCGCGCTTCCACCGGTCGCGGATCTGTTCGGTCCCGGTCAGCAGCCGGCCGTAGAAGTCGAAGTCCGCCGCGACCAGGGCGTCGGTCAGCCACGAGGCGCGGGCGCGGATCAATCGCCAACGCGCCCACCGCTTCCAGTCCTCGATGTCCTCGCTGGCCCATAGTGCTGCGAAGGCAGTGAGGTAATCAGGCTGGCGCACAACGACTTCCGCGACAGCCTGCGGAGTGCTGCCCAGCGCGGTGACCCAGCCGGCCCAGTCGAAACCCGCTCCTTCGGCCTGTAACTGTGCGAAGGTGCGCAGGTTGTAGGTCAGGTCGGCGTCGCGGCGCTTGACCACATCCCAGTGTGCGGCAGCAAGTTTGGTCTCCAGCGACACGACGCGGGCCGCGGTGTCGGCGTGGTCTGACGCTTGCCCGCCGTACACCAGGGCGAACATCCGCGCGATGTGTCCCGGATAGGCCGCGAGCACCTGGGCGTGCTGCTCGTCGCGGTAGTACGACTCGTCGGGCAACCCGATGCCGGATTGGTTGACGTGCACCAGGTAGCGGGTCGAGTTCTTGGCGTCGGTGTCGATGTAGACACCGACGCCGCCGCCCACTCCGGTGCGCTGCAGGGCGCCGACGACGGCGGCAAGCGCCGCCGCATCGGCGGCGCCGTCGATGGTGGCCAGCTCGTCTCGCAGCGGTTGCAGGCCACGACGCTCGACGGCGTCCTCGTCGAGGAAGCTGGCGTATAGGTCGCCGATGCGCTGCTGGTCGGTGCCCGGCGCGGCCCCGCTGCCGCTTGCTTCGATGATCAGGTCGCGGACCTGCTCCTCGGCCTGGTCGAACAGGGTGCGGAAGGCGCCGTCGGTGGCGCGGTCCGGGGGAATCTCGTAGTCGGCCAGCCAGCGACCGTTCACGTAGCCGAACAGGTCGTCCTGGGGACGGGCATTTTCGTCGATGTGGCTCAGGTCCAGGCCCGAGCGGGTGGCCGCATACGTCACCCTGCCATCCTTACCATCTCCTGCGTGCCGGGCGCCTGCTGCGCCAACCTCGAACGGGGGCCGGGTAACCTCGCGCCCATGCCTGACGGCGAGCAGACCGAGCCGGCGACCGAAGTAGACGAGCAGGACGCCGAGGCCAGCGCGGCGGAAGCCGACGACCCCGACGGGGTGATTTTTTCTCCGTTCGGCATCGCCTCGGCGGTGCTCGGCGCGCTGTCGGTCGCCGCGGTGGTGCTCGTCGGCATCATCTGGTCCGACCACCGCGCGGACTCGGCCGAACGCACCTACCTGAGCCGCGTCATGCAGACCGCCGCCGACTGGACCGGCGTGCTGATCAACATGAACAGCACCAACGTCGAGGCCAGCCTGCAGCGCCTGCACGACGGCACGGTCGGCGAGCTGAACACCGACTTCGACGCGACGGTGCAGCCCTACCGGCAGGTGGTGGAGAAACTGCAGTCGCAGAGCAGCGGGCGGATCGAGTCGGTGGCGATCGAAACGGTGCATCACGACCTGGACAGCCAACCGGAGGGCGCAAGGCCTCCAAGAGAAGTCGTCACGACCAAGCTGCCGCCGTTCGCCAGCCGGACGGATTCGGTGATGCTGGTCGCGACGTCGGTCAGCGAGAACGTCGGGGCCAAGCCGCAGACGGTGCACTGGAGCCTGCGTCTGGACGTCTCCAACGTCGACGGCAAGCTGATGATCTCGCACCTGGAGTCGATCCGATGAGGAACCTCTGGCGGCTGCTGGCCTTCGACATCCTGGCGCCGTTGGCCACGGTCTGCGCGCTGCTGATGATCGGCGTCATCCTCGACTGGCCGCTGTGGTGGGTGTCGGTGTGCTCGGTGCTGTTGGTGCTGATCGTCGAGGGGGTGGGGGTCAATTTCTGGCTGCTACGCCGCGATTCGGTCAGCGTCGGCACCGACGACGAAGCGCCCGGACTGCGGTTGGCCGTCGTCGTGCTGTGCACGGCCGCGCTGTCGGCCGCCGTGCTGACCGGTTACACCCACTGGACGAGCACCGACCGCGACTTCAAGAAGGACTCCCACGACGTGGCGCAGGTCGCCAGCGGGATGGCCGAGGCGATGGCGTCGTTCAGCCCGACCGCCCCGAGCAGCTCGATCGACCGGGCCGCGGCGATGATGGTGCCCGAGCGGGCGGACGCCTTCAAGCAGCAGTATCAGAAGACCAGCGTCGAGCTCGCCCAGCGCAATGTCACGGCGCAGGCCTCGACGCTGGCGGCCGGCGTCGAGGCGCTCGGACCCAACGCGGCCAGCGTGGCGGTCATCCTGCGGGTAACCCAGAACACGCCAGGTCAGCCACCCAGTCGGGCGGCACCGGCGTTGCGGGTGGCACTGGTCAAGCGGGGCAGCGACTGGCTGGTGACCGACGTGCTGCCGATCAACGCTCGCTGACGGCTCACTCGGGGTCGGGCGCGGGCGACGGCTTCGCCTTCACGAACCGGTCCGAGAGCCGGCGGATCCGGATCATCAGCGAGGCCGACGGGCTGACACTGCCGTCGAGGTAGGTAGCCAGATCCTCGGGCGCTACGCCGATGCGGGCGGCGAATTCCTGCTGGGCCAGACCGGATCGCTCGATCAACAGCCCCACATGGCGGGCCACCTCGGCGCGCTCGTTGGCCTCCAGGTGGATACGGGCGCGCTCCAGCACCTCCCACAGCGCCTTGGAGATGCCGTAAGGGCGGGTGCCCTCGAGGACTTCCTCGACCTGACGGGCGGTGCGGCCGAACGGGTCGCGCTTGAGCGCGGCGGCGATCCGCTTCCAGGTTTCGATGTCGCCGCCTTGCAGCGCCGAACGAATCGCGGCGGTCGGCCAGAACTCGACCGGCTGATCGAAATTTGGACGAGTTTCGGCGGCGGGCTCCGGGGGCGGCGGTACGCGTCGACGGTCGGCTGCCAACGTCACCTCGCCTCCTCCAGCATCGCGACGGCCACCGAGAGGCAGCGCTGCCTGACGTCATCCCAGTCTGCCCTGGTGTCCGGTTCCGACCGGTGATCGTCGGGTAGATCGCAAGGATGCGGATCCGCGAGTTGACGGACCAACTCGGAGGCGATCCATTGCTGCTTGGGCGGCTGAGAACAGTAATACCTGTCCATTCCGGCGAGCACCACCGCAGCCGTTTCCGGGTCTAATGTGTCCACCATGTCAGCAAATTCGGCGAAATCGCGGCTGCTGTTACGGCACATGATCAGGTAGCCCTTGAGGCGCAGCGTCTCGGCACCGGTCGGGACCTGCAGCCGATCGCCGGTGGGCAATTGCACATTGGTGGTTTCCACCGGGCAGCGACGTTTGTATTGCGGCCGATCGTGGCGGCGAGAACCGGTCTCTAGCGCGTCGATGGCAACCGACAACCGGCCGCGCCACAGGGTGACCGGATGCACCGGCCGCTCGCCCCACGGCATGGCCCGGGAGATGCCGTTGCGTGCGGCCAGGCCGTCGACGAGCTTCTTGGCGCCGGACGCGGCCTTGGTCTGACCGTTGCTGCCGTTCTTCTCACCGCCGAGCGTGATCGCGACGGCGTCCTCGTCGTCGATGTTGACCTGGTGCGGAATCTGTCCGGGGCCCTGGCCGCGCGGTTCCTCGGCGTCCTTGCCGTTGCGACCGCAGCCGGTGAAGGCCAGCGGGTCGGCGACAGTGATGGCGTCGGGTGCCAGGTGCTTGAGCTTCGCCGCCGACTTGAGCACCATCCGCAGGTCTGCGCTGGGCGCGGTGAGCGCCGAGATGTCGTCGGGAATGACGATGACGTCGCCGAGGTCGACCTCGGGCAGCGGCCGGTCGAAGTCGACCGACGGCAGAACCTTGCGCAGCCATCCCGGCAGCCACCAGTTCCACTGCGCGAACATCGCCATCAGCGCCGGAACCAACACCAGCCGCACCACGGTGGCGTCGACCGCGATCGCGACGGCGCACGCCACCCCGATCTCCGCGACCAGCGGCATGCCGGCGAACGCGAACCCGATGAACACCGCGATCATGATCAGCGCGGCGCTGGTGATGGTGCGGGCGCTGGTGCTGACGCCGTACGCGACGGCATCGCGGGTGTTCCCGGTGTGCAGGAAGCGTTCCCGGATGCGGGTGAGCAGGAAGATCTCGTAGTCCATCGACAACCCGAACGTCATCGCCAGCACCAGCGGGGGAACGGTGCTATCGATCGACGTGATGTGGGCGAAGCCGAGATCCCTCAGCCAGCCCCACTGGAACACCATCACCAGGCTTCCGTAGGCGGCGGCGACTGACAGCAGCGTCATCAGCACGCCCTTGAAGGCGAGGAATACCGAGTGGATCGACAGCAACAGCATCACGAACGCGATGGCCGCGACGAATAGCAGTACCAGCGGCTCGGTCTCCGATACCCGGTCGTCGAAATCCTTGATCAGCGCTGTCGGCCCGCCGACGTCGACGCGCGCGGTTCCGTCGCTGGGCACCTTGGGTAGCTGGGCGCGCATCCAGTCGACCGATTGCCGGGCGCCCATGTCCTCGGGATCGACCGACAACACCGCGGACAGCAAAGCGCTGCTGTTGTCGTCGGCAAATTGCGGCGGAGTCACCGACGCGATGTGGGGGGCCTGCGCCATCCGCTGCCGGATCGCGGCCAGCGTCTGGCTGTGCTCCGGTGCGGACGCACCACCGTCAGGGAAGCTCACCATCACCTGGATCGGGCCGAGCGCGCCGGGCCCGAGCGCCTCGGATGCCCCGGCGACTCCGGCCCGGATCTCGTGCGAGGAATCGAATTGGCGCAGCAGGCTGTTGCCCAGCACCATCGACGACGCCGGCGCCGCGATCACCAGTAGCACCGTGGCCGCCGCGATGGACGAGATCCACGGCCGGTGCATCACCGCTCCGACCCAGCGATTCCAGAACCGGGACTGGGTGCTCTCCGGTCGCCGCGACCAGTGCAGCAGCATCGATCGTTTGGCGGCTGCGCGGCCGAACGTCGCCAGCGCCGCCGGCGTCAAGGTCGTCGACGTCAGCATCGCGACCGCGACGGCCATGATCGCCCCGGTGGCCATCGATTTCAGCGCCGGAGTGTTGATCAGGTAGATCCCGGTGAGCGAGGCGACGACCGTCAACCCGGACAACACCACCGCCAGCCCGGACGTCGCCATCGCCGCATCCACCGCTTCGCGGTGCTGTCGCCCGGAGCGCAATTCCTCGCGGAAGCGCATCGAGATGAAAAGCGAATAGTCCACGGCCAGCGCGATGCCGAACATCGACACCGTCGAGGTCACGAACACCGACATCGTGGTGTAGGCGGACAGGAAATAGACCAGTCCCATCGTCACCACGACCGTGCAGACGCCGAGGGTCAGCGGTATGGCGGCGGCGGCCAGCGACCCGAATACCGCGAGCAAGACGATCAGGATGATCGGCAGGTTCCACTGTTCGGCCTTGGCGATGTCGTGTTTGGTGTTCGCCGCCGCAGCCGCACTGAGCGCGCCCTGCCCGATCACGTAGAGCCGCACCCGGCCATTCGCGGTCTGCCCGGACTGGTCGCCCTTGACGCCCACCTTTTGCCGCAGCTGTTTGGCGATGTCGCTGGTGCCGGCGTTGCGGGCGTCGAGTCGCAGGGTCAGCACATACGGCCGGTCGGGCTGCGGCGGACGCTGCAGGGGGTTGGTTTTCTCGGTGACGCCGGGGAATTCGCCGGCAATCTGGCGCAGCTGTGCCACGGCATTGTTCATGTCGTCATAGCTGGCGTCGGGTCGGGGGGCGGCCACCAGGGCCAACGACGAGGCGCCGAGGTCGTGGTACTGATCCTCGAGCTGATCGTGGACCTTCAGCGACTGCGAACCGGAGACCTCGAAACCACCGCCGGTGAGATTGCCGGACTGTGTCAACGCCAAGTAGATCGCCGGCACCAATGCCAGCAACCAGCCTGTGAAGACCAACCATCGGTACCTGCGCAGGCTGCGGCTGAGGCGCATCATAAACTGCTGGATTTCAGGCTCCCCGAGTATCTCGCTTACGCGTGAGGGCGACGATACCGCAGCAGCCTGTGCATTAGTTCGGCTTAACGAATTCGTGAGCTGCGCAGACGGCTCCGTAGCCAAGTCGCGGCCAAGTCGTTGCGAAGCGGTGACCGAGCGGGATCTCGGTCACACCAGGTGGCAGGGCATCGGCCCGGCTGGCAGGATGTTGCTGAGCCGCGCGGGGGATGGAGTACAGGCATGAAGGCAGGCTTCAACACAGGCATTGTGACCGGACGGCGCGCGCTCGTCGTGGGGTTGATCGCCGCCGCGGTGCCGGCCGCGGCCGTCGCGCTGATGGCCGAGCCGCCGGCGACCGGCGCCACCGACCCGTGCGCGGCCAGCGAGGTCGCCCGGACGATCGGTTCGGTCTCCAAGTCGATGGGCGACTACCTGGACTCGCATCCGGAGACCAACCAGACGATGACGGCGATGCTGCAGCAGCAGGCCGGCCCGCAGTCGGCCGCCAGCCTCAAGACCTATTTCGAGAGCAACCCCAAGGTGGCCGCCGACATGGCCGGGGTTGCGCAGCCGCTGACCAACCTGTCGATGCAGTGCAAGCTGCCGATCAGCATCCCCCAGGCGATGGGCCTGATGCAGCAGGCGCAGGGCGCGGGCGGCCTGCCCGCCTTGCCGCCCGCCGGGGCGTCCCCGGTGGGCGCCGGGCTGGGCAATCTCGCGCCCGCGGCGACCGCGCCGCCGCCACCGGCGGTCAGCGGCACGCTGCCCGGCCCGTCGCGGCAGAACAACGTCGGCTAGCTGGGGTCTTTCCCTGGTTCGGGCGGCGGTAGCGGACCCTGCAGCGCGTCGTCGCAGGGATCGTCCCAGCGCCGCAGCTGAGGTTGGATCCGTAAGCGCGGATCGGTCGGCGGGTCGTCGTCGTCGGAGCCGCCCGGGTTCTCGGTGCGGAACACGAAGAAGAACACCACCCAGCCGATCGCGGAGATAAGCAGCCAGCTGATCAGCCGGTAGAGCAGCATCGCCGAGATTGCATTGGGCAGCGACATGCCGCTGGACACCAAGCCGGGTACCAGCACCGCCTCGACGACCAGCAGCCCGCCGGGCATCAGCGGAATCGTGCCGACGGCGCGCGCCGCCGCGTAGGCCACCGTCAGCCCGGCGATCGAGGCGTGGTCGCCGGCCGCGTACGCGGCGAAGGCGAGGCAGGCGACGTCGGCGATCCAGTTGAACATCGACCAGCTGAACGCCACGCCCAGGTCGCGACGGCCCAGGCTGACCGACTCGAGCTGCATCAGGATCTCGCGCCACTTGGCCAGGCCCGTGTCGGCCGGCTTGCCGCGCGCCGAGTTGAACAGCGTCAGGATGCGGGTGCCGATGCCCTCGATCAGCTCCGGGCGCGACGCCACGGCCTGGGAGAGCAGCAACAAGGCGATGAAGCCGCCGAGGGTGAACAACAACGAGAAAGGGTTGTTCTTGGCGCCCAGGAAGAAGGCGCCGCCCAACCCGAGCAGCGCCAGCCCCACCGCCTGCAGCACACCCGACATCACCAGCTGCCAGGACGCCACCACCGTGGAGGCACCCCAAATGCGTTGCTGGCGAAGCAAAAACGTCGCCGAGAGCACCGGGCCGCCGGGCAGCGTGGTGCTCAGCGAGTTGGCGGCGTAGAAGGCGGCCTCGGAGCGCAGCTGCTTGACGTGCACCCCGGCGGACTTGAGCAGCGTGCGCTGGATCTGCGCGAAGCTGTGCATCGACGCGGCGGCGGCGGCCACCGCCGCGGCCAACCACCACCAGTTGGCCTGGAAGAGGCTCGTCCACGCCTTGGCCAGCTGACCCCAGCCCAGCGCGACCTCGACGCCGAGCACGATCCCGACCACGCCCAGCACCGCCCAGCGCACCCACCAGTACTTGCCCCGCGACGTCTCGCCGCCCCGCGCGGCAGCCGGCGATTCGCCCCGATGGGCAAATTCGCCGCCGCCCGGCAGGCGGAGGTTGCGGATGGGTGCGTGGTGCGGCACGTGGTTTAGGGTAACCGCGCAGGTGGCGCGGCACTCGAGACGCAACTCCGAGCGTGTCGTCGTCGTAACCGGATCGTGCTGACGCCACCACCCAACTCCGGGGCGCCCGATAGGCTGGTCGGATGCTGGCAAACTCCGACGACACCTCGGTCACGCCCCTGGTCCGCAACACCGCCGCCTGGGCGTGGCGTTTGCTAGCTATCTTCGCCGCGGCGCTGGCCTTTTTCTGGGTGGTGGCCAAACTCGAGGTCATCGTCGTCCCGGTGCTGCTGGCGTTGATGGTCAGCGCGCTGCTGGTACCGGTGGTGGACTGGCTGGACCAGCACGGCCTGCCCCGCGGCGGCGCCGTCGCGCTGGTGTTACTGGGTGGATTCGCGCTGCTGGGCGGCATCCTCGCCTTCGTCATCACCCAGTTCATCGTCGGTTTGCCAGATCTGACCGAACAGGTCACCCGCAGCATCGTCACCACCCGGCGGTGGCTGATCGAAGGACCGGTGCATCTGCGCAGCGAACAGATCACCAACGCGGGCAACGCCGCGATCCAGGCGCTGCACAACAATCAGTCGAAATTGACCAGCGGGGCGCTGTCCACCGCGGCCACCCTCACCGAACTGCTCACGGCCGCGGTGCTGGTGTTGTTCACCCTGATTTTCTTCCTCTACGGCGGCCGCAACATCTTCGCCTACGTGGCCAAGATCGTCCCGCTCGGCGTGCGCGACCGGGTGATGGAAGCCGGCCGCGCCGGATACGGGTCGCTGATTGCCTACGTCCGGGCCACCTTCCTGGTTGCCTTCACCGACGCGGCCGGGGTGGGCGCCGGCCTGGCCATTATGGGCGTCCCGCTGGCGCTCCCGCTGGCGTCACTGGTGTTTCTCGGCGCGTTCATCCCGCTGATCGGTGCACTGATCTCCGGCCTGGTGGCCGTGGTCGTAGCACTGCTGACCAAGGGCATCGTCTACGCGCTGCTCACCCTCGGCCTGCTGGTGGTGATCAACCAGATCGAGTCGCACCTGCTGCAGCCGCTGGTGATGGGGCGCGCCGTCTCGATCCACCCGCTCGGGGTGGTGCTGGCGATTTCCACCGGCGGCGTGCTCGCCGGGATCGTGGGCGCCCTGCTGGCCGTCCCGACGGTGGCGTTCCTCAACAACGCGATCCAGGTGCTGCTCGCGCCGGATCCGGAGGCCGAAGCCGTAAAGCTGGAAGAGGAGGGCGACCACACGGCGGTCATGCACGCCACGCCGGATAGTGCACGTAAGGCGACCGACTAGGACCCAGCGGGTCTAGAGCCGTCCCTCGCGGCGCAGCAGGTCCTGCGCGGACAGTCCGCCGCCTGCCCGGCGCCGCGGACGCGAATTGTCGCCGTTATCTCCCTGACCGGGGGCGTTCATCTTCTCGGTGGCGGGGTCGGAGTCGTTGCCCTCCGACCGCATTACCGGAAGCGCGGTGGTCGGGTCGGCCGGGTCCCCGGTGTTGTCGTGTTTCCCCGGAACCGGGATGGCCCGGGTCTGACCGGCCGACGGTGGCGGAGCCGGTGGCGTGGCCGGGGGCCGCGGGTCGGCGTTGCCCTGTGCTGAGAAGCGTGTCGTCTTGGCCTCGGTCGGCTGGCTCGGCCGAGCTCGGGTGGCGCTTGGACCCGCGGGCAGTTCCGCGGCGGGCCGCGGTTCAGGGCCCGACGGGCGCGACGGCTCCGGGGGAGCGCCGGGGTGGGTGGGGTCGTGCGGCGCGCGAGGTTTCGCGACGAGGCTGGCCGCGACGGGCGGCCGGATCGCGCGGCCGTTGACCGAGGTGCGCTTGCGCTCGTCGGGCAGATCGATCTCGCCCAGCCCGATGCGGTTCTGCAGCCGCCGTGCCCAGCGCGGAGCCCACCAGCAGTCGTCGCCGAGCAGCTTCATCACCGACGGCACCAGGAACATCCGGACCACGGTCGCGTCCAGCAGCAGCGCCGCCGCCAAGCCGAACGCCAGGTACTTCATCATCACCAGGTCGGAGAACATGAACGAGCCGGCGACCACGGCGAGCACCAGCGCGGCGGCCGTGATCAAACGCCCGGTGGTCGCGGTACCGATCCGGATGGCCTCCGCGGTCGACATGCCGCGTTCGCGGGCCTCGACCATGCGGGACACCAGGAACACCTCGTAGTCGGTGGCCAACCCGAAGCCCACCGCGACGACCAGCGCGATCAGCACCACCATCAGCGGCGTCGGCGTGAAGTTCAGCCACTTCGAGAAGTGTCCGTCAACGAAGATCCACGTCAGGATGCCCAGCGTCGAGCCGAGCGTCAGCGCGCTCATCAGGGCGGCCTTGATCGGCAACACCACCGAACCGAACGCAAGGAACATCAGCAGCAGGCTCGCGCTGAGCAGCAGCACCAGCATCAGCGGAGCCTTGTCGAACAGGCTGTGGATACTGTCCTGTTCCAGCGCCGGTGTGCCGCCCACCAGCAGGGTCAGACCCTTGGGCGGGGCTATCGCGCGCAGCTCGTTGATCTTCTTGGCGGCATCGTTCTTATTGACCAGACCGTTCTGGATCACCCGCACCGTGTCGTCTTTGGGCTGCGTGGTCCCGTTCGGGCCGGCCACGCAGGGGTTGCCGGCGATCGTCGGGCACGGCCGCTCTTCCCACGTCTTGTCGGTGAACCCGGTGATCCCCGAGATCCTGTTGCGGATGTCGGCGACCTGCTGGTCGGTGACCTTGCTGTGGTTGTTGCTCTGGATCACCACGGTCAGCTGTTCGGTCCGGTAACCGGGGAAGAGCTTGTCGAAGTGCTCCTGCGACTGGCGCACCGCGTTGTCGGGCGGCAGATATTTCTCGCTCATACCGCCGAGCGACAGGTTGCCCAGCGGGATGACCAGCAGGATCATGCCGACCGCGATCGGAATCGCGAAGGCCAGCGGCCGCTTCATCACCAGGGTGACTAGTTTGCCCCAGAAGCCGGCCTCGACCTCTTCGCGGGTCTTGGTCTTCTGCAGCCGATCGGCGAGCCAGTTGAGGTAGGCGCGCGAGTACTTCCAGTTGCGCAGGAACGGCACCCGGAACGCGGTCCGCACACCCAGTGCGTCGACGTTGCGGCCGAGAATGCCCAGGGCGGCCGGCAGCAACGTGATCGACAGCAGTGCGGCCAGACCGACGGCGGCGAAAATCGCGTAGGTCAGCGAATGCACGAAGCCCTGTGGCAGCACCAGCAGGCTCGCGCTGCAGGCGATGATCAGCGCCGCCGAGAACACGACCGTGCGACCGGCCGTCATTACGGTGCGCCGTACCGCAGCCTCGGTGTCGTAGCCCTCGGCGATCTCCTCCCGGAATCGGCTGACGATGAACAGCCCGTAGTCGATCGCGATACCGAAACCGATCAGCGAGACCACCGGCTGCGCGAAGAAGTGCACCGGGCCGAAGATCGCGGCGAAGCGCAGGATGCCGAGCGCACCCGCAATGCTCAGGCCGCCCACGATGACGGGCAGACCGGCCGCGACCGCGCCGCCGAACACCAGGAACAGCACCACCGTCACCAGCGGCAACCCCAGGTATTCGAGGAGTTTCTGGTCGGTGGCGATGGTGCCGGTCAGGGCATTGGCGATCGGCTCCAGGCCGGCGAGCTGGACCTTGCCGCCGTTCAGCTTCTGCAGGGCCGGCTCGATCGCCTTGTAGTTATTGAGGATGGTGTCGTCGTCGTCGCCCTTGAGCGGGATGGTGACGAAGGTGTGCTTGCGGTCGTCGGTCGCCATGCCTTTGATCTGGGCATTGGGGGCCTCGGTGCCGGGGGCCAGGGCCAGCCAGCCGGCCCATCCGATCACCTGGTCGGGATGATCCTTGACGAACTTGTTCAGCTCGTCGACGGTCTGCTGATGCCAGGCCGGGTCGTCGACGTTCTTGCCGTCGGGCGCGGTGAAGATCGCCACGATCTGGCTGGTGCGGTCGCGGCCGTAGGTCTTGTCGCCCAATATCGAAGCCGTGACGGACTGGCTGCCGTCGTCGTAGAAACCGCTTTGCGTGACGTGCTTGCCCAGGCTCATGCCGAAGACGCCGCCGCCAAGGCACAGAGCCACCATGACCCCGATCACGATGTACCGGTAGTGGTACACGGTTCGACCCCACCAGGCGAACACGTAAGCTCCTTACTGGATCACTAACAGCGACCCGCGCGGCGTCTTTCGGTTTTTCAAGCCAGTGTCACACACGCGTGGTCAATAGCGCGGACAGCGGCCGGAACGGCTGCAGCCATGCTCCCCCGTCGGGCAGCGAATCTAGTCCGATCCGCGGCAGCGGTTCCCGGAAAACACCCTCGATGTCCTCCAGGTCAACGAAGTCCAAGGTATCCGACGCTAGTGCCCAACTCGCGTGTTCGCGAAATCCGATCACTTGGACGGGGGTCGCGCCCCCGGCCCCGGTGCGTGCGATTTCTTCCAACGGCTGACGGAAGGCTTGACCGTCAGCGGACGATACGACCAGCGCCGCAAGCCCTTCTTGGCGCCGCTGTTCGATGTGCTCGAGCATGTCCCGGTCGACGTCGCTGTCTTCGTCGATTTTCGGCTTGGCGAAGACCGCGAACCCCACGTTACGCAAAGCGTCCACCCACGGCCGAACGACATCGGCGCTGCCCGGGGCGATGTTGGTGAACACGGTGGCCTCGGGTTCGACGACCAGGCCCGGCCGGCTGGCGCTGACCTGGGCCGTGCGGGCCAGTAGCCAACGGCCGAGGGCGTCGAACCGGGGGCGTTCCAGCGCGGTCGGGCGACGGCCCAGGATCGAGCCCAGGCCCATGTCGAGGTTGGGGGCGTCCCAGACCAGCAGCACCCGGCGCGGCGGTTCATCGAGGCTGACCAGGCCGGACGGCGCCGCCGGCGAAGTGGCGGTTGCCGCGGTCGTCTGTTCTGCGAGGCTCATACTCATCGTCTTTTCCAGATGAACTCGGATACGGAGCTGCCGACTTCTTGGGCTTTCCGCTCGTACTTGGTCGTCGGGCGCGCGGTCGAGATCGGCAGCGAACTGCCGGGATCGACGCGACAGAGCCGGGGTTCGGCGTCGCCTACTTCGGCCATCTGCTCGGCGTAGCCCGGGTGGTCCGTCGCGGCGTGCAGGATCCCGCCGGGGAGTAGCCGATCGGCGATAAGGCCAACCGTGGCCGGCTGCAGGAAGCGACGCTTGTGGTGGCGCGCCTTCGGCCACGGGTCGGGGAAGTAGAGGCGAAACCCGGTCAGCGAACCCGGGGCGATCAGATGCTGCAACACGTCGATCCCGTTGCCGCGGATCAGCCGGATGTTGCTCACCTGCTCTCGGTCGATCGCGCACAGCAGCTGAGCCAGGCCCCGTTTGTAGACCTCCACCGTGATCACGTCGATGTCGGGTTCGTCGCGGGCCATCGCCAGCGTCGAAATTCCACTGCCACAACCAATTTCGAGCACCAGCGGGGCTTGCCGGCCGAACCAGGCGCGGGTGTCCAGCGGTTCGAAGCGGTGCGGTATGTCCGAAAGGCCCACCGCCGGCCACAGCCGATCCCAGGTCTCGCGCTGTCCACCGGACAGGTTGGCACGCCGCGAACGGAAGCTGGTGGCCGGCAGATAGCCCCGCTGCGTGGCGTCCCAACGCTGCGGGTCCGACGCTGGCGTGATGCCATCCTCGGTATCCAGGCCGGCTCTCACCTCCACCGGTGTGTCGGGATATGTCCCGGCCCCGGGTTGCGCATGCATTTGTCCATGGTGGCCCATGAAGCCCCGATGTAGCCGCCCCTGGTCCAGATTGATACCCAACAGTTGCCTTCAACTGGTAACAGATAAGCGGTGGCTCGCAACTCGAAGACGCAAGTGCCAGTATGCGGTGGGGCGCGACGGTCCGTGCGGCAAACTTGCCTGGCGTCGGCCACGGTCCCGCAAGCGACGGGAGCAACGCCGGCAAGGGGTGCCGGCCGATCGGATCGAGCAGGCAAGAAATGAAGGTACGGGGGAGTCAAGTTTTCGCCGACGAGCTGGCGCGATTTGCTGCCGAATGTGACGACGCGCGCGTGAGCGCGATCGCCGCACACACCGGCGCCCCGCTGCGCGCGGTGGTGCGTGGCCGGGCCGGGGTCGGCCGCGGCACCGTGGCACGCGCCCTGGCGCACGCGTCCGGAATCACGGTGATGCCGGACGCCGGCGAGGCCGATGTCACCGTCCAGGTGATCGCTGAAGTGGTCAAACCCGAGGACGTCGACGCGATAGCCGCCGCCGACTGCCCGGTGCTGACGGTGCTGAACAAGGCGGACCTGGCCGGCTCGCTGTCGGGTCGCACCGCCGACGGGCCGCTGGCGGCCGCGCGGACCCGCGGCACCCAGCTCGCCGGGCTCACCGGCGCCGCGGTAGAGCCGATGATCGCTTTGCTGGCCGTCGCCGCGTTGGAGGGCTTGGACGCCACGTCGTGGGCGGCGTTGCGGACGCTGGCCGCCCACCCGGCTTGCCTGGAGGGCTCGTTCGAGGAGTTCGTCGCGGCCGACAACCCGGTTCCGACGCACGCACGGCTGCGGCTGCTGGAAACCCTGGACCTGTTCGGCACGGCGCTGGGCATTGCCGCGATCCGCCGGGGCGCCACGTTGTCGCAGGTTTGCGCCCTGCTGCGCCGGATCAGCGGCGTCGACGTCGTGGTCGCCCGGTTGTGGGCCGTCGGCGCGCAGGCGCGTTACCGGCGGGTGCTGGAGGCCACCGCCGAGCTCGAGGCCCTGGCCGTCGGCCGGTCCCGGATCGGCGAACAGGTCAGCGGATTCCTGTCCCGCGACGACACCGTGCTCGCGCGGATGGCCGCCGCCGTCGAAGCGGCCGATGCCGCGGGGCTGGACACCGGCCCCGACGTGGACGACGACCTGGCCCGGGCGGTCCGCTGGCAGCGCGACAGCCGCGGATCGGCCGACGATCTGCGCCGGGCCTGCGGTGCGGACATCGCCCGCGGATCGCTCCGGCTGTGGTCGCGGACGCGGGAGTCGTCATGAGCGGCGAGGCGTCGGGCGATCCCGCGGCCCAGGTCGATGAACTGGTGGCGGTGATCGGGCCGCGGCTGGATTCGCCCGCCATCAGTCGCCGCGACGTGGTGCTGGTGACCGGTCCCTGGATGGCGGGCGCGACCAGCGTGGCGACCGCGCTGGGCGAGCGGCTGCCCGAGCACAAGTTCGTCGAGTCGGCGGATCTGCAGCCCGGCGAGGCTCCCAAGGCGGTGGTGTTCGTCGTCTCGGCGGCCGCCGAGCTGACCGCATCGGACTGTGCCCTGCTCGACGCCGCCTGCGAGCACACCGACGTGGTGGTGGCGGTGGTGTCGAAGATCGACGTGCACCGCGCCTGGCGTGAGGTACTGAGCGCCAACCGCGATGTACTCGCCGCCCATGCGCCGCGCTACGCCCAGGTGCCGTGGATAGGTGCCGCCGCCGCGCCCGAGCTGGGTGAGCCGCAGCTGGACGAACTGGTCGACACCGTCTCGGAACAACTCGCCGATTCGCATGCCGAGCGACGTAATCGATTGCGGGCCTGGGAATCCCGGCTCCGGACGGTCGCGCAGCGGTTCGACCGCGACGCGGACAGCGCCGGCCGGCGGGCCCGGGTCGAAGCGCTGCGAGAGCAGCGCAGCGCCGCCCTGCGCGAGCGCCGGGAGGCCAAATCCGAGCGCAGCATCGCGATGCGGGGTCAGACGCAGCAGGCGCGGGTACAGCTGTCGCACCTCGCGGTCAATCGATGCTCTTCGGTGCGTAGCGAGCTGCAGTCCGACGCCGCGCACCTGCCCCGGCGCGATATGGCGGGGTTCGAAGCGCACGCGCGGGGCCGGTCCGCCGAAGTGGTCAACGAAGTCAACGAGGACACCACCACTCGGCTCGACGAGGTCGCGCGCGAGCTGGAGCTGCCGCTGGAGCTACCGCCCGTCGAGCAGCTGCCCACCGTCGACGTCGCGGCTCCACCGCTGAAATCGCGGCGCCAGGAGACCTGGCTCATGCTGCTGCTGGGCGTCGGGTTCGGGGTGGGCGTCGCGCTGACGCTGTCCCGGCTGGTGGCCGGTGTGGCCCATCGGCTGAATCCGGCGCTGGAGATCGCCGCCGCCGTGGTGTGCGTGGCGATCGGTCTGGCGGTCACCGTCCTGGTGGTCAAATTGCGCGCGCTGCTGGATCGCTGGACGGGCGATCTGGTTTCGTCGCTGCGGTCGGTGACCGAGGAGCTGGTCGCCACCCGCGTGCTGGCCGCCGAGACGCTGCTGAGCTCCGGGCTGGTCGCTCGCGACGAGGCAGAGAACGCCCGGGTGTCGGAGCAGGTCAGTGCGATCGACACCGAACTGCGCGAACACGCCATCGCCGCGGCGCGGGCGACCGCCGCCCGGGACCGGGAAATGCCTGCCGTTGCGGCCGCGCTGGTCGCGGTACGTGCAGAACTCGGAGAACCGGGTATACCCCATCCCGACAGTCCCGCCGGGGAAACCGGCGGGGTGGACCACACCCAATCGGCCTCGGGGAGCGCGGATGAGGACAATTCCTGACCTTTTAGGCGCTTCTGAATCGTTGTTGTGAGAAGGCTTATACCCGCCCGGGCCTTCCCCAGCAAGGGGATCACGATAACCTGTAGCTAACGCCACCATGTCAATAGCTGTGTGGGCGACTGCATACGCAATCAGTGATATGCCCACACGTACGGAGATGAATTCAGGAGAGTTCGATGACCTCAGCGACCATTCCCGGTCTAGACACGGCACCCACGAATCATCGGGGGCTGCTGGCGTGGGTAGAGGAGGTCGCCGAGCTGACCCAGCCCGACCGGGTCGTGTTCGCTGACGGCTCCGACGAGGAGTTCAACCGGCTGGCCACACAGCTGGTCGAGGCCGGCACGCTGAAGAAGCTGAACGAGGAAAAGCGTCCCAACTCCTACCTGGCACTGTCGGATCCGTCCGACGTCGCGCGGGTGGAGTCCCGGACCTTCATCTGTTCGGAGCGCGAGATCGATGCCGGTCCGACCAACAACTGGATGGACCCGGCCGAGATGCGGTCCACGATGACCGACCTGTACCGCGGCTGCATGCGCGGGCGCACGATGTGGGTGGTGCCGTTCTGCATGGGTCCGCTCGGTGCCGACGACCCGAAGCTGGGCGTGGAGATCACCGACTCCGAGTACGTCGTCCTCTCGATGAAGGTGATGACCCGGATGGGCAAGGCGGCGCTGCAGAAGATCGGCGACGACGGATTCTTCGTCAAGGCGCTGCACTCGGTGGGCGCGCCGCTGGAGCCTGGGCAGAAAGACGTGCCGTGGCCGTGCAACGACACCAAGTACATCACCCACTTCCCCGAGACCCGCGAGATCATGAGCTACGGCTCGGGCTACGGCGGTAACGCGCTGCTGGGCAAGAAGTGCTACTCGCTGCGGATCGCCTCCGCGATGGCGCACGACGAGGGCTGGCTCGCCGAGCACATGCTGATCCTCAAGCTGATCTCCCCGGAGAACAAGGCGTACTACTTCGCCGCCGCCTTCCCGTCCGCGTGCGGCAAGACCAACCTCGCGATGCTGCAGCCGACCATCCCGGGGTGGCGTGCCGAGACCCTCGGTGACGACATCGCGTGGATGCGCTTCGGTAAAGACGGTCGGCTGTACGCCGTCAACCCCGAGTTCGGCTTCTTCGGCGTCGCGCCGGGCACCAACTGGAAGTCCAACCCGAACGCGATGCGCACGATGGAGGCCGGCAACACCATCTTCACCAACGTCGCCCTGACCGACGACAATGACGTGTGGTGGGAAGGCCTGGAAGGCGAGCCCGACCACCTGATCGACTGGAAGGGCAACGACTGGATCCTGCGCGAGACGGACACCAAAGCGGCGCACCCGAACTCGCGGTACTGCACCCCGATGGCGCAGTGCCCGATCCTGGCGCCCGAGTGGGACGACCCGCAGGGTGTGCCGATTTCCGGCATCCTGTTCGGCGCGCGCCGCAAGACGACGGTGCCGCTGGTGACGCAGGCCCGCGACTGGCAGCACGGCGTCTTCATGGGCGCCACCATGGGCAGCGAGCAGACCGCCGCCGCCGAGGGCAAGGTCGGCACCGTGCGTCGCGACCCGATGGCCATGCTGCCGTTCCTCGGCTACCACGTCGGTGACTACTTCCAGCACTGGATCGACCTGGGCAAGAACTCCGATGAGTCCAAGCTGCCAAAGGTGTTCTTCGTCAACTGGTTCCGCCGCGACGAGAACGGCGGCTTCCTGTGGCCGGGCTTCGGCGAGAACAGCCGGGTGCTGAAATGGATCGTCGACCGCATCGAGCACCAGGCTGGTGGCCAGGACACCCCGATCGGCATCGTGCCGACCGCGGACGACCTGGACCTGGACGGACTGGACGTCGCCGCCGGTGACGTGGACAAGGCGCTGGCGGTCAACGCGGCCGAGTGGCGCGAGGAACTGCCCCTGATCGAGGAGTGGTTCGACTTCGTCGGCGACAAGCTGCCCACCGGCGTCAAGGACGAGTACGAGGCGCTCAAGCAGCGGCTCGCCGAATCCGGCTAACACCACGGGGAAACGTCGAATCGGGCTGGCGCGCAAGATGCGTCAGCCCGATTTCTTTTTCGCCGAAGATCGTCGGCAAACCGGCGTTTGGAACCGCACCTGGCGGTGTATAGATAGCTAACACTGGAAACCTGGAAGGGCTGACGATGAAGTCTGTGAAGTCCAAGACAACACCCGCACTCACGATTGTGGTTGCGGCGGCGGGAATTCTGTTCAGTGGATGCTCGGCATCGCAAGTGATCAACACCGGCGGCGATACCAAGTGCAAGGACTTCACCACCCAGGACGAGAAGAAGCAGAACGACGAGGTCAGCAAAATGCTGAAGGACAAGAGCGGGCAGGACCCAACCAACTTGGAGATCTCCGCGACGCGACTGTCCGCACAGACGTACTGCCAAACGCTGGGCAAGCCGGACAGCAAGATCTCCGAGGCGCCGCACGGCTGACGCCCCGCGGGATAGTTCGGGCGACCCGTCTACCGGCGGAAGTTGCACGCCGGCGGCACCGTTCAACATCATCGAATCGTGATCGTTGATCGGCGCCGCGCGCTGGCCGGGGCGGTGGCGGCGGTCGGGCTGCTTGGTTCCGGCTGTCACAGCACGCCCGCAGACACCCGCCCCGCCGAGCCGGCCGTACCCTGGCCCACCGGTGACATCCTCGGTATCGGCTTGGAGGGCTACCCCTATCCGTTCCCAGTCCGGTACCGGACTGGGAACGGCGCGCGCGACTGGCGTATATGGACATTGCGCCCGAGAGCGGGCAGCCAAGAGGCACCGTCCTGCTGGTGCACGGAAAGAACTTCTTCGCCGCGTACTGGAAGGACGTCATCGCGACGCTGCGCCACGAGGGTTACCGGACAATCGTTCCCGACCTGATCGGCTGGGGTAAGTCCACCAAAGCCTCGACGTTGACCGCGGAATCGCTGGTGGCACACCTGCGTTCGCTGATCGATGCTCTCAGGGTGAATTCCGTTGCCGTCGTTGGCCATTCGACCGGAGGACTGGTCGCCATGCAGATGGCCCGGGCGCTGCCCGAGCGGGTGGCGTCGTTGGTCCTGGAAAACCCGATGGGACTCGAGGACTACCGGCGCGGGCTGACCCGGCAGGTGGGGTATGACGACTGGGCGGCTGACGAACGGTCCTCGACCGCCGATCAGGTCCGCCAATACATCGCGCACTATTTCGTGAACAAGGATCCCCGGCTGATCGATCCGTTCGTCGCGGTGCGGACCGCCATCGCAGCCTCGCCCGAGTTCGAGCGCTGGGTGCAGAGCTCGGCGGCGGCCACCGACATGCTGCTCAACGAACCCCCGGTGGATTTCGTCGCGTCGTTGCCCGCCCGCACGTTGTTCGTCTGCGGTTTGGCCGACCGCACCTACGTGGGCGCGAAGTACACCGCGCCCAACGAGCAAGCCGCCAAAGGGAATATCGCCGCGATGGCCCAGGGATTCGCCGGCCGGATGCCCGCCGCCCGTTTCGTCGGGGTGCCCGACACCGGCCACGTGCCGCATCTGGAATCACCGACCGCGTTCTTCTCGGCCGTGCTGGAATTTCTGCACTGAGCGTCGCTCGTCGACGGGCCACTTGACACCCGTCAATTTCGGCGGCGGTACAGTCGTCGCATGCAGATCCGCCCCTACGTCGGCGCCGACAAACCGGCGATCATCCTGTACCCGTCGGGCACGGTCGTCACCTTCGACGAGCTGGAAGCGCGGGCCAACCGGCTGGCGCACGCGTTCCGCAAGGCGGGTCTGCGCGAGGGCGACAGTGTCGCGATCCTGATGGAGAACAATCAGCACATCCACGCCGTTATGTGGGCCGCCCGGCGCAGCGGTCTGTACTACGTGCCGATCAACGCCCACCTGACCGCGGCCGAGGCCGCGTACATCATCGACAACAGCAACGCCAAGGCCATCATCGGTTCGGCGGCGCTGCGCGACACCTGCGCCGGCCTGGCCGAGCATTTACCCAACGGGCTATCCGGGCTGTTGCTGATCGCCGGCCCTGTTTCGGAAGGCGACCTGCCCGGCTGGGAGCGCTACCCGGAATGCGTTGCCGGTTACCCGGATACGCCCATCGACGACGAAATCGAAGGCGACCTGCTGCAGTACTCGTCCGGCACTACCGGCCGCCCCAAGGGGATCAAACGCGAATTGCCGCACCTGCCACCGGACGAGGCGCCGGGCATGATGTCCGCCCTGGTTGAGTTCTGGCTGGACGCTGACGCGGTGTACCTGAGTCCCGCGCCGCGGTATCACACCGCACCGTCGGTATGGTCGATGACGATCCAGGCCGGCGGCATCACCACCGTGGTCATGGAGAAGTTCGATGCCGAGGGGACGCTCGACGCGATCCAGCGGCATCGGATCACCCATGGCCAGTTCGTCCCGGCCATGTTCGTCCGGATGCTGAAACTTCCTCAAGCCGTTCGTGATTCATACGATCTATCCAGTCTCAAACGGGTGATGCACGCCGCGGCGCCGTGCCCGGTGCAAATCAAGAAGGAGATGATCGACTGGTGGGGTCCGATCGTCGACGAGTACTACGCTTCCTCGGAAGCGCACGGGTCGACGCTGATCAGCGCTGAGGAATGGCTGACGCACCCGGGCTCGGTCGGCAAACCCATGATGGGCGGCGTGCACATTCTCGATGAGAACGGCAACGAGCTTTCCCCCGGCCAGGCCGGCGAGATCTACTTCGAAGGCGGGCATGCGTTCGAATACCTCAACGACCCCACCAAAACCGCCGCGTCGCGCGACGAGCACGGCTGGACGACCGTCGGAGACATCGGTTACCTCGACGACGAGGGTTACCTGTACCTGACCGATCGGCGCCACCACATGATCATCTCCGGCGGGGTGAACATCTACCCGCAAGAAGCCGAGAATCTTCTGATCACTCATCCGAAGGTGTTGGACGCCGCGGTCTTTGGGGTTCCCGACGACGAGATGGGCCAGCGGGTCGTCGCCGCCGTGCAGACCGTCGACGAGGCCGACGCCACCGATCAGTTCGCCGACGAGCTGATGATATGGCTACGAGAACGACTGTCGCACTTCAAATGTCCGCGTTCGATCGGGTTCGAGGCGCAGCTGCCGCGCACCGACACCGGCAAGCTCTACAAGAACGAGCTGATCGAGAAGTACTCGGGCTGACCGATGTTCCGGGTGGTCGACCTGTCGAGCGCGCCGGAGGCGGGCCTGCCGTCGCCGCCCGGTGTGATCGTCGGCGTCGGTTCGGCCGCCGAGATCGCACGCGGCCAATCCTGGGTGCAAGCAGCAACTTTCACGCTGACCGAGGATCCCTGTGCCGACCGGCGGGTGATCACCGCCGATTCCGTTCCCGAGACGCTCGCCGAGCTCCGTAAGCGATGTGAGCACTGGCCACAGGCCAGCGGCGTCTGCGACGACGTGCTGCGCGCGGTGATGCCGGACGGCCCGGCGCTGGCCGGCGTGGTGACCGAATCCCTGGCCTACTCGACCCTGCAGGCCGGCCCGGAGTTCGCGCGTTGGCTCGGCGAGCGCGGCCCGGCCGTCATGCCCGAAATCGCCGACCCCGTGCAGGCCGAGCGCGACGGCGACACCCTGCGGGTCACGTTCAACCGCCCGCAGCGCCACAACGCGTTTTCCACCGATGCGCGCGCCGCACTCCTGGAGGCGCTGACCGTCGCGCAGCTCGACCCGTCGGTGACCGGGATTGTGTTGAACGGCAACGGCCCATCGTTTTGCAGCGGCGGCGACTTGGCAGAATTCGGCACGTTTACCGATCCTGCGAGCGCGCACCTGGGCCGCACCCGGCACAGCCCGGCCCTGGCGCTCGATGCGCTGACCGCCAGGCTTGGCCGGGCCTGCCGCGCCGAGGTACACGGCCGGGTTCTGGGCAGCGGACTGGAGATGGCCGCATTCTGCGGATGGGTTGAGGCGCACCAGGATTCGCTGTTCGGTCTACCGGAACTGGGCCTGGGACTGATTCCGGGCGCCGGTGGCACCCTCAGCGTGACGCGGCGCATCGGCCGCTGGCGTACCGCCTACTTGGTGCTGTCCGGTCACACCATCGGCGTCGATACCGCGCTCAGCTGGGGGCTAATCGATGCGACTTCGGTTGGGGCGCGACCGATTACTCAGTAGCCACCGAAGGTGGTGGTGGTTGTCGACGGGATGCTCGACACCGCGACCACGGCGATGACGATGTACAAGATGGCGATGATCGCGTACGTGACGCCACCCGCGATGGCGCCGATGATCGCCCACTTCTTCGCGTTGCTCGACGCTTCCTGTGCTTCGCCGAACCGGCCCTGCGCCCACAGTCCGGAAACCTTGTTGGAGTAGACAAGCGAAACGATCCCGAACGGAAGGCAGCACAGCACCGTGCACAGAATCGCCCAGACCAGGTAGTTATCCGGTTCCTGCTGGCCCGGCCAGGCGCCCGGCTGCTGGCCCGGCCAGCCGCCTGGCTGCGGCGGTGGCTGCTGCCAGCCCGGTTGTTGCGGTTGGCCTTGCCACTCCGGTTGCTGCGGCTGGCCCTGCCACTCGGGGGAACCTTCGTACGGCCCTGGGGGATAACTCATGGCAACTGCCTTCCTGGGGGTTCCTCCGGTCCAAACAGGTTTACTCCCGCGCAGCTTTGCTGGTGCGTAAGTCAGGCAAATATAGCGCACAAGCGGAGGTCAAGCGCCGATTCAGCCGGGCTCAGATCCCGCCGCGGGCCACCAGCTGCCCGGCAATCACATTGCGCTGGATCTCATTCGTGCCCTCTCCGACGATCATCAGGGGCGCGTCGCGGAAGTAGCGTTCGACGTCGTACTCGGTGGAGTAGCCGTAGCCACCGTGGATGCGGACCGCGTTCAGGGCGATCTCCGTCGCGATCTCGGAGGCGAACAGTTTGGCCATCCCGGCTTCCATGTCGCAGCGTTCGCCGCTGTCGTAACGCCGTGCGGCGTAAAGCGTGAGTTGCCGCGCGGCGGTGAGCTTGGTGGCCATGTCGGCCAGGTAGTTGCCGACGGCCGGTGCTTCCAGATCGGCCGGCCGAAGCTCTCTCGTTGCTGGGCATAAGCCAGCGCGTCCTCGAGTGCGGCGGTTGCGACGCCCCGGGCCCGGGACGCCACCTGAATGCGGCCAGTCTCGAGGCCCTTCATCATTTGCGAAAAGCCTTCGCCCATACGGCTTCCCAGGACGGCCGACGCGGGTGCCGGAAAGTTGTCGAAGGACAGCTCGCACGACTCGACGCCCTTGTAGCCCAGCTTGGGCAGATCCCGGGAAATCGTCAGACCCGGCCCCTGCTCGAAGAGCACGATCGAGATCCCCTTGTGGCGCGGTGTGGCATTCGGGTCGGTCTTGCACAGCAGCGCGATCAGCCCGGAATGGCGCGCGTTGCTGATCCAGGTTTTGGCGCCGTTGACGCGCAAGCCACCGGAACCGTCTGGGAGCGCCGTGGTCGACATGTTCTGTAGATCGGACCCACCGCCGGGTTCGGTCAGTGCCATCGTGGCCCGCATCTCGCCGGTGGCCATCCGCGGCAGGTAGGACCGCTTCTGCTCCGCGGTGCCGAACAGCGTCAGCAGCTTGGCCACCACGGTGTGTCCGCCCATCGCCCCGGCCAGGCTCATCCAGCCACGGGCCAGCTCCTGGGTGAGGAGTACATAGCCGGGCATCGAGACCGGCGAGCCGCCGTACTCCTCGGGAATGGCCAGGCCGTAGATGCCGATCCGCTTCATCTGTTCGATCCACGCCTCTGGGTAGGTGTTGGCGTGCTCGACTTCGCGGACCGTCGGCTTGACCTTCCGGTCGATAAACGCCCGCACCGTGGCGACCAGCATGTCTTCCTCGTCGTCCACGTCCGATCACCCTCCTGGCGTAACCCTCGATTCGACAGCCTGCCAGCATGTGGCGTTGTGACGGGTAATGGGTACGCGGGGATCCGCGAGGGGGGACCGTACTTCGACGATCTGTCGAAGGGCCAGGTCTTCGACTGGGCGCCGGTGGTGACGCTCTCGGCGGGCCTGGCGGCCGCGCATCAGGCGATCGTCGGGGACCGGTTACGCCTGGCGCTGGACGCCGACCTGTGTGCCGCGGTGATCGGCGCGCCGGGTCCGCTGGCGCATCCGGGGCTGGTCTGCGATGTCGCGATCGGGCAGAGCACGCTGGCGACCCAGCGGGTCAAGGCCAACCTGTTTTACCGCGGACTGACCTTCCACCGCTTTCCGGTGATCGGCGATTCCCTCTATACCCGCACCGAAGTCGTTGGGCTACGCGCCAATTCGGCCAAACCGGGCCGCGCGCCGACGGGACTGGCAGCGTTGCGGATGACCACGATCGACCAGGCCGATCAGTTGGTGCTCGATTTCTACCACTGCGCCATGCTGCCCGCCGGCCCGGACTTCAATCCCGATGACGCGCCCGCCGACGAGCTGTCCACGATCGGCGCCGACGCGGCGCCACCGGCTGTTCCGCCGGCTGCGCACTGGGACGGTGAGGCCTACCGAAAGCGAGTGCCCGGACCCCATTTCGACGCCGCCATGGTGGGCGCGGTGCTGCACAGCACCGGCGACGTAGTCAGCAATGCGCCGGAACTGGCCCGGCTAACGCTGAACATCGCTGCGGCGCATCATGATTCGCGGGCAGGTGGAAGCCGGCTGGTGTACGGCGGACACACCATCGGGCTGGCGCTCGCACAGGCCAACCGGCTGCTGCCGAACCTGGGGACGGTGCTGGGCTGGGAATCGTGCGATCACACCGGGCCGGTGCACGAGAGCGACACTCTCTACAGCGAGCTGCACGTCGAGTCGGCCGAGCCCACCGACCACGGGGGCGTGCTGGGGCTCCGGTCGCTGGTCTACGCGGCCGGCGACGGGGCCGACGAGCCCGACCGGGCGGTGCTGGACTGGCGATTGCGCGCGCTGCACTTCTGACGCGGAGGACAATGGTCCAGGTGAGCAACGCGGTGTCCCGGTGGGGGAGCAGCGGGCTGGCCTGCCTGACCGGCCCGCCCGACGGGCCGCCGGACTTCTCTCGCGCCGAGGTGCTGGCCCGCGCCGAGCAGGTCGCGACGGCGGTCGGCGGTCATCTCGGCCTCGAGGTCGACGCGGCCACGCTGCTGGCCGGGCGGGCCGGATTGCTCGGATTGACCCGCGGCGGCCGGATTTCGGCCGGGGGCGGCACCCGGCTGCTCTCGGCGCGCGACGGCTGGTGCGCGCTCACGCTGTCGCGCCCCGACGACATCGCTGCCGTCCCCGCGCTGGTGGAAGTCGACGAGGTGCCCGCCGACCCCTGGCCGGTGCTGCACCAGTGGGCCACCACACGTCTCGTGTCGGTGATCATCGACCGGGCGAACCTGCTCGACCTGCCGGCGGCCGGTCTGGGCGAGGCTGCCCCCGCGGCACCGCGGATACAGCGATGGGGTGTCCCCGGCTTGGCGCGCGGTGCCGCCGGCCTGCTGGTGGCAGACCTGTCGTCGATGTGGGCGGGCCCGCTGTGCGGGCAGCTGCTGGCCCGTGCCGGTGCCACCGTCGTCAAAGTCGAAAGCACACAACGCCCGGACGGCACCCGGGCGGGTAACCGCGAATTCTTCGACTGGATGAACAGCGAAAAGCTGTCCTACTGCCTTGATTTCGACCACCAGGCCGACGAGCTGCGTGAGCTGCTCGCGGTTGCCGACATCGTGATCGAGGGTTCGCGACCCGCCGCGCTGACCCGGCGGCGGCTCGGCACGGACCACATTGCACCGGGAACGGGACGAATCTGGTTGCGTATCAACGGCTATGACCAATACCCCGGCAGGCCCGCGTTCGGAGACGACGCCGCGGTGGCCGGCGGCCTGGTCGGCGCAGGCCCGGTGTTCTGTGGCGACGCGATCGCCGATCCCCTCACGGGTCTGGAAGCGGCCGCGGCCCTTGCCGAGTCGCTGACCCGGGGCGGCGGCGAGTTGATCCACGTGTCGATGGCGGGGATCGCCGCGGGCTACGCAGGCTTGCCCACGACGCCGCCGGTGTCGGAATGCCCGGCCCCACCGCCCGGTGCTCCCCCCTCACAGCGCCGCGCCGCCGAGCTGGGCGTGGACAACGACGCGGTACGCTGCTTGGTCGCCGAAAAGCGGTTGCTCTCGTGTTGATTCAGCGGGCAACACTGCTGGACGGCACGAAGACCGACATCCGGGTCGGCGTGCGGGTCGAGGAACTGGGTCCAGAACTCGAACCCCGACCCGGGGAAACGGTGTTCGACGCGCAGGGCGGGACGGTGCTGCCCGGTCTACACGACCACCATGTGCACCTGCGGTCGGCCGCCTCCGCGATGGACTCGGTCATGCTCGGCCCGCCCCGCATCCGGACCAAAGAACAACTGGCACAGGAACTATCCCGAGCCAGGCCGAACGTCGACGGATGGATTCGGGCGATCGGCTACCACGAATCCGTAGCCGGTGATCTGGATCGGACCGCGCTCGACGCTATGGTGCCCGGCGCCGCGGTGCGGGTCCAGCACCGCAGCGGCGCCCTGTGGATCCTCAATTCGGCGGCGCTGCACCGACTCGGGATGGCCGAGCATCCCGACGGGCGGCTGCGCGCCAGCGACCGTTGGTCCGAGGCGCTGCAGCGTCACCACAACGACCTCACCGAACTCAGTCGGCGCCTGAGCGCGCTCGGCATCACCGGCGTTACCGACGCCACCCCGGATCTCGACGCGGATGACATGGTGTCGCTGCTGGTGGCGCACCGGCACGGCGAGTTCCGGCCGCAGTTGTCTTTCCTGGCCCCGGGTAAGAAGATCCTGCACGACGATCGTCTCGACCTGGATTCGTTGATCGGATGGATCGCCGATCAGCACGCCGACGGGCGGCCCGTTGCCGTGCACTGCGTGACCGCGGCGCAATTGGTGGTGACGATCGCGGCGTTGCGCGCCGCCGGGAGCCACCCACTGGATCGTATCGAGCATGCCGCGGTCGTCGACGACGACAATCTGACCGATCTCGCCGAGCTCGGAGTCACCGTGGTGACCCAGCCCAACTTCGTTGCCGAACGCGGCGATCAGTACCTCGCCGAGATTCCCGCCGCCGAGCACGCCACGCTATGGCGGGTCGCCTCGCTGCGAAAAGCCAAGGTGCGCGTGGCGCTATCGACCGACATGCCGTTCGGCCGGGGCGACCCGTGGGCCGCCATGCGCGCCGCGGTGGACCGCACCACGCCCAGCGGCGCGGTGCTCGGTGTCGACGAATGTGTCTCGGCGCCAGAGGCTTTGACGATGTTTCTGGGTTATGCCGATCGGCCGGGCCGGGCCAGGTCCGTCGACGTCGGCCAGCCGGGGGACCTATGCGTACTGGCCGCGCCGCCGGCGACGGTGCTGGCCGAGTTGGACGCCGGGCTGGTTGCCGCGACGATCATCGGCGGCATCGTCGCCCACCCGGCGGACTAGCGCGCCACGGCCAACGCGGC
Organism: Mycobacterium stomatepiae; assembly: GCF_010731715.1. NCBI lineage: Bacteria > Bacillati > Actinomycetota > Actinomycetes > Mycobacteriales > Mycobacteriaceae > Mycobacterium > Mycobacterium stomatepiae. The sequence goes on along the minus strand of NZ_AP022587.1, from coordinate 3,550,477 downwards.
GCGCAGCGCCTCACATTGACTGTCGAAAAAGCGCCGCGACACTTGCAGTTTCGGTGCGACCAAGTCGAAGCCGTGGAAGGCGCCGGGGACGATCTCGACCTCGCACGGCACTCCGGCGGCCCGAAGGCGCTCGGCGTAAGTGAGGTCTTCGTCATGGAACAGGTCATGTGTCCCCACCCCGATCCAGGCCGGCGCCAGGCCGGCGAGATCGTCGCGGCGGCCCGGGACGGCGACCTGCGGGTCGGCGTCGCCCAGATACGCCGTCCAGCCGAATCGATTGCTGCGGGCGCTCCAGAGCCGGTATTCCGGCTTCTCGGCGGTCAGTGAACTGCGGTCGTCGACCATCGGATACACCAGCATCTGCAGTAGCGGCGCGACCTCGCCGCGGTCCCGGGCCAGGAACGCCAGGGCCGCCGCCAGACCTCCGCCGGCGCTGGCGCCCGCGATCGCCACCCGGGTCGGGTCCACCGCGGGCAATCCGGCCAGCCAGGTCAGCACGTCATAGCAGTCCTCGACCGGGGTCGGATACGGATGCTCGGGCGCCAGCCGGTACTCCACCGACGCGACCGTGATGCCCAGTCTGGTGCAGAAGTCGTGGCACACCCGATCATCTTGTGCGGCAGTGCCTATCACGTATCCGCCACCGTGTATCCAGAGCAGCGCCGCTCCGGGTTCGGTGGCGCCGGCCGGCCGGAACAGCCGCACGCCGGCACCGGAGCCCAGGGTGATCGTCTCGGCGGCCTCGGACTTGCGGAGCGTCCGCAGTGGGAGCAGTGCCCGGATCAGGGACAGGCTGCGGGGAGTGACCAGTTGTCGCGGGGCGATGCGCGCGATCCGGCGCAAATCGGGGTGAACGTCGCTGTTCGGCACGGTTCAGTATTGCCGAGAGCTTGGCATCGGGTGTTGTCGGCCGGCGGTCCGGCAAGGTCGGCTCCGCGACGGTGCTTAGGCTTGCCGATGAATATGGAGACTTTGGTTCCGCAGTTTGTCGACACGGTCCTCGGCAGGATTCGCGTTCAGGTGAGCCTGGGAACCGGGCCCGCCGTGCTGATGTGGCCCAGCCTGTTGATGACGGGCGACCTGTGGGCCGGCCAAGCCGCCCGTTTCGGTGCACACCACCGCGTGGTGCTCATCGACCCGCCCGGCCACGGCGGCAGCGAGCCGCTCAAGGCGATGTTCAGCTTCACCGAATGCGCGCGCTGCGTCGTCGACCTGCTCGACGGGCTCGGCATCGACCAGGCGCACTTCGTCGGCAATTCCTGGGGCGGGATGATCGGGGCCACGTTCGCCGCTCAACATCCTGACCGCATCAAGCGGGCCGTCCTGATGAATTGCACCGCCTCGAAGGCCGGTTTCGGCCAAAAGGTGAAGTACGGCGCCATGTTGCGGATGGCGAGGATCTTGGGCGGTGTCCGGCCGCCGCTGACCCGGGAGGTAGTACGCGGCTTCCTCGGGCCCACCACCCTGCGCACCCGACCCGACGTCGTCGAGGACCTGCGCGGCCGCCTGCACGGTCTCGACATCGGTTCGACCAGCTGGGCGGTGCGCAGCGTGGTACCCGCCCGGCTCGATCAGCACGCTCTGCTCGGGCGCATCGCCGCCCCGGTGCACGTGGTCGCCGGCGCCGAAGATGCCACCTTCCCGGTGGCCGAGACGCGGGCCATGGCCGATTCCATTCCCGGTTCTGGCTTCACCGTTCTCGACGGCGTCGGGCACCTTGCGGCACTGGAAGAGCCCGTTCGGGTGAACCGGTTGCTGGCGGAGTTCTTGTTCGACGGCGCTGGCTGAGCCCGCCGAAACTTCCCGGCGGATTGGTATCCGTCCAAGCCCACTCGGGCTCCGAATAATCAGGATGACGCACCACGCCCGTCGATTTGTCGGGGCTTGATCGGCTTGATTAGCAGATACAGGATGAGGGTATCGATCGGAATGATCCAAACGCTGGCGTAATCCGTGTACACGGTCGTGCGGGTGCTGTCTCAACTTTCTGGTCGGACGCGATGCGAAAGGCGTGAAATGCTGGGGCATCTGTACGACCAGGCACTGGGCGGCGAGCGTTGTTGGATTCGCCATGACGACGGCGAGGTTCGGGCGCTGCCCGCACACCGCTGGCTCGGCACGCGAAACGCCCACGTCGGCGGATCGGCCGACGCCCTCGACGAGGTCTTCGACGAGACCGTCACCCGGATGTGCAGCGGGCCCACGATCGAGCTCGGCTGCGGACCGGGGCGGTTGGTCGCGCGGCTCTTCGAGCGGGGTATCCCCGCGCTGGGCATCGACCGGTCCGCGACCGCGATCCGGCTGGCCGGTCGCGGCGGGGCGCCGGCCCTGCTGAGCGACGTGTTCGAGCCGCTGCCCGGCATGGGCCAGTGGCAGACGGTGCTGCTGGTCGACGGCAATGTCGGCCTCGGCGGGGACCCGGGACGGATCCTGGCGCGCGCCGCCGAGCTGCTGCGCCGCGGTGGTCGCTGCCTGGCCGAGTTCGAGGCCGACGCCATCGGCATCCGGAGGCGCTGGGTGCGGTTGGAGTCGGCCTGTGATGTCGGGCCGTGGTTTCGCTGGGCGTCGGTCGGGGTGGACAGCGCCGCCGCGCTCGCGACGCAGGTCGGGCTGACGTTGACCGGCGTTCGGCTGATCAGCGGCCGGGTGATTGCGAGCCTGGTGGCGCCATGAGCGGCCTGGACGCCCGTTTGACCAGCCGCTTTCGGAGCCCGTTGCGCGGCCCGTGGCTGACGTCGGTGTTCGGGCTGGTGCTGCTGGTGGCTCTGCCGATCATCGCGATCACCGGGCTGCTGTCCTACATCGCCTACGCGCCGCAGCTCGGCCAGGCTATCCCCGCGGACGTCGGCTGGCTGCACCTGCCGTTGTTCGTCTGGCCCACCCGACCGTCCTGGCTGTACCGGCTGACCCAGGGTCTGCACGTAGGCCTTGGGCTGGTGATCATCCCGGTGGTGCTGGCCAAGCTGTGGTCGGTGATCCCGCGGCTGTTCGTCTGGCCGCCCGCGCGGTCGGTCGCCCAGCTGCTGGAGCGCCTGTCGCTGGCGCTGCTTGTCGGCGGGATCCTGTTCGAGATCGTCACCGGAGTGCTGAACATCCAGTACGACTACATCTTCGGGTTCAGCTTCTACGACGCGCACTACTTCGGCGCCTGGGTCTTCATCACCGGGTTCCTGATGCACATCGCGGTCAAGCTGCCGCGCATGGTCACCGGGCTGCGGTCGCTGCCGCTGCGCGACGTCCTGCGCACCAACCGCGCCGACACCCGACCCCAGCCTCCCGATCCCGACGGGTTGGTGGCCACCGATCCGGCCGAACCGACGATCAGCAGGCGCGGCGCGCTCGCGCTGGTCGGCAGCGGCGTGGTGCTGATCGCGGCGCTGACCGTCGGCCAGACCGTCGGCGGAGCCGCCCGCGGCGCCGCGCTGCTGCTGCCACGCGGGCGCGGCCGCGATGATTTCCCGGTCAACAAGACCGCCGTCGCCGCGGGCATCAAACGCGAAAGTGTCGGCGCGAGTTGGGCATTGGTCTTGCGTGGCGGTCATACGGACGTCACGCTGGACCGCGCCACACTGGCCGGTATGCCGCAAACCACCGCGCGCCTACCGATCGCCTGCGTCGAAGGATGGTCGACCGTACAGACCTGGAGCGGTGTGCGGCTGGCCGAGCTGGCCCGTATCGCGGGCGTACCCGCGCCGCGCTCGGCCCGGGTGGTGTCGCTGCAGCAAGGCGGCGCCTTCGGTCAGGCAACGTTGCAGGCCAACCAGATTCGCGATCCCGAGGCGCTGCTGGCGCTGCGGGTCAACGGCGCCGACCTGTCGCTGGACCACGGCTATCCGGCCCGCATCATCGTGCCCGCGCTGCCGGGTGTGCACAACACCAAATGGGTGGCCGCCATCGAATTCGACGGCGGTTGAGATGGCGAAGCTATCAACACGTTTCGCGACGATCTACGGCTCGCATCCACTGCACCTGCTGACGATGCTATCGGGGTTCGCGCTGATGGGCTACATCCTGGCCACCTTCAAGCCGGTGACGCTGTGGAATCCCGGCACCTGGTGGCAGTCGATCGCCGTTTGGTTCGCCGCCGCCGTGATCGTCCACGATCTGCTGTTCTTCCCGCTCTACGCGCTGGCCGACCGGGTGCTGTCTGCCCGCCAGCCGCGGGTCCGCCCAAAGGTGCTTGCCCGCAACTACATTCGTGTTCCGGCAATGGGGGCCGGGCTGACGTTGCTGATCTTCTTACCCGGCATCGTCGAGCAGGGCGGGCCCACCTACCTGGCGGCGACCGGGCAGACCCAGCAGCCCTTCCTGGGCCGGTGGCTGCTGCTCACCGCGGCGATGTTCGGGACGAGCGCCATCTGCTACACGATCAGCCTCGCCGCGGCGCGTCGGCGCGGCTCGCCCAGCGAAGCCGCAATTCCTTACTACGAACGCAAATCCAGCAATTTAGCAAACATCTTTCCGGGCGATTTGGCGTCATCTGCGCCACTTCTACATAAACGTCAGTTTCCTCCATCACGAGGGGGGGTACAGTCCCCTACATGACGGCGAAGCTCCCGAGCATGACACCGTGTTTGAAATGGTTGCTGCGCGCCCGTCCCGCCGACTATACGCTGGCGTTAAGCAACGCCGGGGCTTCGCTGCCAGTGGTGGGTAAGCACCTCGAACCGCTGGGCGGCGTGACCGCGATGGGCGTCTGGGGCGCGCGGCACGCACCAGAGGCCTTTTCTGCCATGAAGCGAGACTTCCTGACACCGGGCATCAACGACGTGCGCCGCCGGGAGCGGGAAAGGACGCACGAGGTCTCCGTCGCGGCGCTGCGTGGAGTTGTCACCGCCGCGGACCTCGATGCCGAATGGCCGGCGCCGGATAAGACGCCGCCGATCTGGGAGGCGTTGCGGCAGCGCCGCTACCTGTACCGCCGGGGCGTGCACTACGGCGACCAGCCGGCACAGGTGCTCGATGTGTGGCGGCGCAAGGATCTACCGGCCCAACCCGCGCCGGTGTTGATCTTCGTCCCGGGCGGCGCCTGGGTGCACGGACGCGCCATGATGCAGGGCACCGCCCTGATGTCGCGCCTGGCCGAGCAGGGCTGGGTGTGCCTGGCGATCGACTACCGCGTCGCGCCATACCACCGCTGGCCGCGTCACATCACCGATGTCAAGACCGCGATCGCGTGGGCGCGCGCCAACGTCGACAAGTTCGGCGGGGATCGCGATTTCGTTGCGGTGGCGGGCTGTTCGGCGGGCGGGCACCTGTCCGCTCTGGCCGGACTGACCCCCGACGACCCGGAGTTCGAGCGCAGGCTGCCGGAGGGCGCCGACAGCTCGGTAGAAGCGGTGGTCGGCATCTACGGCCGCTATGACTGGGAGGACCGCTCCACCCCGGAGCGGGACCGGTTCGTCGAATTCCTGGAGCGCGTGGTGGTCAAGAAGTCCATCGCCCGTCACCCCGAGCTGTATCGCGACGCGTCGCCGATCGCGCGGGTGCACCGGAATGCCCCGCCGTTCTTGGTGATTCACGGCAGCAAGGACAGCGTCATCCCGGTCGAGCAGGCGCGCAGCTTCGTCGAGCGGCTGCGAGCGGTCTCGCATTCGATAGTCGGCTACGTGGAATTGCCGGGGGCTGGACACGGCTTCGACATGATCGACGGCGAGCGCGCCGGCGTGGCGGCGCATGCGACTTCACTGTTCCTCAACCAGATCTACCGCACCAAGGTGCAGATCAGGTCAAAAGAGGTTATCTAGCTCGGTCGCTGAGTAAGGTCGCTGCTTGAGGGGAAGGGGTAGCGATGAAACGGCTCAGCGGCTGGGATTCGGTACTGCTGTACAGCGAGACCCCGAACGTGCATATGCACACGATCAAGGTCGCCGTCGTCGAGATCGACCCGGATCGGCGAGATTTCGACGTGGCCTCATTTCGCCAGGTCATCGGCGCCAGGCTGAACAAGCTGGAGCCCTTCACGTATCAGCTCGTCGACATCCCGTGGAAGTTTCACCATCCGATGTGGCGCGAGCACTGCGAGGTCGACCTCGACTACCACATCCGCCCGATGCGGTTGCCCGAGCCGGGCGGTCGTCGGGAGCTGGACGAAGCGATCGGCCGCATCGCCAGTACGCCGCTGGCCCGCGACCGTCCGCTGTGGGAGATGTACTTCATCGAGGGCCTGGCCAATAACCGGGTCGCGGTCGTCGGCAAGATCCACCACGCGCTCGCCGACGGCGTGGCGTCGGCCAACCTGATGGCCCGCGGTATGGACCTGCTGCCTACGCCGGAAAGCGGCCCGCAGATCACCGACCCGGCGCCCGCCAAACCGCAACTGGTGCGCACGGCGTTCTTCGATCACCTCCGCCAGGCCCGCAAGCTGCCCGGGACGTTCAGCTATACCGCCAGCGGTATCAACCGGGTCCGGCGCAGCTCGCGCAAGCTCTCGCCGGAGCTGACCATGCCCTTCACCCCGCCGCCCACCTTCCTCAATCACCGGATCACCCCGGAACGCCGTTTCGCGACGGCCACCCTGGCGCTCTCCGACGTCAAGGAAACCGGCAAGAAGCAGGGCGTTAAGATCAACGACGTGGTGCTGGCCATCTCTACCGGGGCCTTGCGCACCCTGCTGTTGCGCTACGACGGCACGGCCGAACCGCTGTTGGCCTCCGTCCCGGCGAGTTTCGACTTCTCGCCGGAGCGGATATCGGGTAACTACTTCACCGGGATGATGGTGGCGCTACCGGCCGACCTCGACGATCCGTTGGCCCGCCTGGCGGCCTGCCACGACAACGCCAACTCCGCCAAGGAGGCGTTTCACCTGGTCGGCCCCGAATTGATCAGCCGTTGGTCGAACTATATGCCGCCGCTGGCCACCGAGTCGTTTTTCCGCTGGGCTTCCAACCGCGACGGCCAGAACAAGGTGCTCAACCTGCCGATCTCGAACGTGCCCGGACCTCGCGAACGCGGTCGGGTCGGGGGTGCGCAGGTCACCGAGATTTACTCGGTCGGGCCACTGACCGCGGGCAGCGGGCTCAACGTCACCGTGTGGAGTTACGTCGATCAGCTCAACATCTCGGTGCTGTCCGATGGCGCCACCGTCAAGGACCCCCATGAGGTGACCGAGGCGATGGTTGCCGACTTCATCGAATTACGCAGGGCCGCAGGGCTTTCCGAAGAGCTAACGCCCATCGAGGCTGCGATGGCGCCGGCTTGACCGGTCCGGCTGCGACGACGGCCCCATATCTGGTAACGATACTCTCGCCTGGCGCTAACGCCATTTCCGTGTGCGGCTACCATCAATCGGTAACAGCCACTGGTTTGCAGCGATGTCGCCGCTTTATGAAGGAGATGGGCACCCCACCGTGAGCACTGACGAAGCCAACGAGCCCGAAGTCCTGGTCGAAGAACGCGGGCGGATCCTGATCATCACGATTAACCGGCCCAAGGCCAAGAACGCGGTCAACCTCGCGGTAGCCAAAGGCCTGGCCGCGGCGGTCGACCGGCTCGACGCCGAACCCGGCCTCTCGGTGGGCATCGTCACCGGCGCGGGTGGCTCGTTCTGCGCGGGCATGGACCTCAAGGCATTCGCACGCGGCGAGTTTCCCATCGTCGAGGGCCGGGGCATGGGATTCACCGAACGTCCGCCGGACAAGCCGCTGATCGCGGCGGTCGAGGGCTACGCACTGGCCGGCGGGACCGAGCTGGCGCTGGCCACCGACCTGATCGTGGCGTCGAAGGACTCGGCCTTCGGCATTCCTGAGGTCAAGCGCGGCTTGGTGGCCGGCGGCGGCGGGCTGCTACGCCTGCCCCAGCGCATCCCGTCGGCCATCGCGATGGAACTGGCGTTGACCGCGGAGAACCTGAGCGCCGAGCGCGCGCACGCGCTGGGCATGGTCAACGTGCTGGCGGAGCCCGGGAAGGCGCTGGACGCCGCAATCGACCTGGCCGAAAGGATCGCCGCCAACGGGCCGCTCGCGGTGGCCGCCACCAAGAAAATCATCGTGGAGTCCCGCAGCTGGAACCCGAAAGACTTCTTCGCCGAGCAGGGCAAGCTGCTGGCCCCGGTGTTCGGGTCCAACGACGCCAAGGAGGGCGCGATCGCCTTCGCCGAGAAGCGCGCTCCCCAGTGGACTGGCACCTGAGATTCGATACACTATGTTCGTAGAGTCCGCGTTGGGACACAAAAGGATTGGGGTTCACGGGGATCGAGTATGAGCATTTCGTTGCTTCTCGAGATGGCTGCGTCGAGCAACCCCGATCGCACTGCCGTTGTCTCGGGGGAAAGCCGGCTGACGACCCAAGAACTCAGCGACCTGGCCGACGGCGGAGCGGGCGTCATCGCGGAATCGGGGGCGGCGCACGTGGCTTACGTGGGCGTCGGTGGTGCGATGCTGCCGGTGCTGATCTTCGCCGCGGCACGCGCCGGGCTGCCCTTCACGCCGCTCAACTACCGGCTGTCTGCCGAGGGTATCCAGACGCTGATCGGTCGGCTGCCTGAACCGCTGGTGATCGTCGACAGCCGCTACCGGGACATGCTCGGCGATTCGGCCAATCGGGTGATGGATTCCGACGACTTCCTGACCGCCGCCCGCACCGCCGAGCCCTCTGAATTCGAAGCCGAGTTCGCCGACCCGGAGTCGGTCGCGATCGTGCTGTTCACCTCCGGCACCACCTCGCAGCCCAAGGCCGTCGAACTCACGCACAACAACATGACCAGTTACGTCACCGGTACCGTCGAATTCGATTCGGCCGCAGAGCAAGACGCGGCACTGATCTGTGTGCCGCCGTATCACATCGCCGGGGTGGGTGCCGCACTGTCGAATCTATATGCCGGGCGCAAGATGGTTTACCTGCCCAACTTCGATCCGACCGAATGGGTGCGGCTGATCGGCGCCGAGCACGTGACCACCGCGACGCTGGTACCCACGATGCTGGACCGGGTGGTCACCGTGCTCGAATCCGGAGATCATGATCTGACGTCGCTGCGCAACCTGGCTTACGGCGGCTCGAAAGTTGGTCTGCCCCTGGTGCGTCGGGCGCTCGAGCTGTTGCCCGGCGTCGGCTTCGTCAACGCCTACGGGCTGACCGAGACGAGTTCGACGATCGCGGTGCTGACGCCCGACGATCACCGCGCGGCGCAATCCGCGTCCGAAGACGCCGTGATCAGGCGGCTGGGTTCGGTGGGCCGCCCGGTGCCGGGCATCGAGATCGAGATCCGCGACGACGTGGGCAAGGTGTTGCCCGCCGGTGAGACCGGCGAGCTGTTCGTGCGCGGCGAGCAGGTCTCCGGGCGCTACACCGGGATCGGCTCGGTGCTCGACGAAAACGGTTGGTTCCCCACCAAAGACATCGCGATGCTCGACGAAGAGGGCTACCTGTTCATCGGCGGGCGCAGTGACGACACCATCATCCGCGGCGGCGAGAACATCGCACCCGCCGAGCTGGAGGAGGTGCTCGTGGAGCATCCGCACGTGCGCGACGTCGCCGTCGTCGGCGTCGAAGACCCGCAGTGGGGGCAGGCGATCGTCGCCGTGGTGGTACCGCGGCCCGGCGCCGAACCCGATCCCGAGGAACTGCGGGAGCATGTGCGCCAGAGTTTGCGCGGTTCGCGTACCCCCGACCGCGTAGTGTTTCGCGACGAGCTGCCGACCACACCCACGGGCAAGGTGCTGAGGCGGGAAATCATCAAAGACTTGGCAGACTTAGCAGGGTTGCAGGCCGCGCCGGCCGAGCAGTGAACAGAGGACGAAAGATCATGATCAAGAACGGAACCCGCCTTGCCAGCCAGGTGTGTGACACCCAGGTGATCGTCGTCAGGAGCTCCGACAGCATCGACGACCTGCGCTGCGGTGGCATGCCGATGGTGCCGATCGGCGGCGAGCGCTCGGGCGAACTCGACCCGGCCTTTTCCGACGGCACCGTCATGGGCAAGCGTTATGTCGACGAGGCCGGCGCCGAGGTGCTGGTGACCAAGCCGGGCGCGGGGAGCCTGAGCATCGGGCAGACCGCGCTTGCGCTCAAAGAGGTCAAGCCGCTTCCGGCCAGCGACTGACGGCTACTCGTTCTTGCCGGGCATCCCGTTACGAGTAACGAATTCCCTTGCCTTGATCAGGAATTCGAGCTGCTCGCCAACCTGACTGAGCGGGCGGACCGAGCGAGTCGAGCGAGCTAGCACGATCGCGCCCTCGAGCGCTGAAATCGACATCACCGCCAGTGAGGCGGCATCGTCGTCGTCGAAACCGTCCTTCGCGAACGCACGGGTCAACGCCGTGCACCACCGGCCCAGGATCATGCCGGCCTCGCCGGTCAGGTCCTGATCGCTTTCGTCCGAGCTGATCGCGGCCGCGACCACCGGGCAGCCGGCGAGGAAGTCGCCGTCGGTCAGCAGACGCTCCCAGAGTTCGATGAACTCGCGCAGCAGGGTGCGGGCGCCGTGGTTGGCGGCCGCGTCGATGGTGGCGGTGATGGAATTCCCCGAATAGCGCAGCGCCTCGCTCAGGATCTGATTGCGACCTTCGGGGAAGTGGTAGTAGACCGAGCCGCGCGGGGCGCCGCTACGCGCCAGCACGGCGTCGATGGTGACGCCGGCGGCTCCGCGCTCACGCATCACTTCGGCGGCGCTGACGAGCATCTTGGTGCGGGTGCCGCCGCGCTTCGTCGGCATGGGTTCCGGGTCGACGTCGCTCGTGGTCGGCACTTTCGCACCTCCTAGGGCGGACGTCATGCAGCGTGCGAATGCCGCGATACCGGCCAGTGCATATTACGCGGGCTGAACCGGAAAGACGGGCGTTTCAGGTCGGGCACCTCGCGGGTGTAGTGATAGCCGGCGACGTTGAGTTCGATGATCCACATGATTTTTCTCCCGGCCTAGTGGTGCTTTCATGCGCCGGGGCCGGCGGCTCATGATTATGCTGAGAAGCATATAAGACATTGGTCTACTAAGCAAGTTGTTAGCGGATCTAAACTCGCAGACCAGGGGATAGTGTGATCTAGGTCATTGATCTTGTCTAACAACGAGCTGAGCAAACCTCAGGGATTATGCTTCATTGCATAATTCTGGGTTTTGAGTTTCACTGTGGCATGGCACACACGTCCAACAGCACTGAGGCTCAGATCCTTCCCGCCCTCGACACCGTGACCCTGGAACGTGATGGGCACGTTTTGCTGATCGGCCTGAATCGACCCCACAAACGCAATTCATTCGACCGCGCGATGCTCGCGGATCTGTCCCGGGCCTACGCGGCGCTGGAGTCCGATGCCTCGCTGCGGGCCGGGGTGCTGTTCGCGCACGGCGACCACTTGACGGCAGGGCTGGATCTCGCCGACGTCGGCCCAGGAATCGCGGCCGGGGATGATCCCTTCCCCGACGACGGCCGGGACCCGTGGCGGCTGGACGGAACGTGGACCACACCGCTGGTCGCCGTCGCGCACGGCTGGTGCATGACGCTGGGCATCGAGCTGTTGTTGGCCGCCGATATCCGTATCGCCGCCGCCGGCACCCGATTCACCCAGCTGGAGGTACGGCGCGGGATCTACCCCTTCGGCGGCGCGACGGTCCGGCTGCCCCGCGAGGCCGGCTGGGGCAACGCCATGCGGTGGCTGCTAACCGGCGACGAATTCGACGCCGCCGAGGCGCACCGCATCGGGCTGGTTCAGGAGGTGGCCGGCGATGCGGCCGCCGCGCTGGCCCGGGCCCGGGATATCGCGCACACCATCGCGGACCGCGCCGCTCCGCTGGGCGTGCAGGCCACGCTGGCTTCGGCGCACCTGGCACGCACTCGGGGTGAGGCCGCCGCGACCGTGCGGTTACGCCCGGTCGTCACCGAACTCTTCACCAGCGAGGACGCCGCCGAGGGCGTGCAGTCGTTCATCGAGCGACGCGACGCCCACTTCCAGGGTCGCTAGCCCCTCGAATGCCCGGACAGCCGGGCGCTCGAGCCCGAGTGTGCGGCTAGCCGGGCACTCGGCGCGAAAGGGTTAGCCCTCGGTGGTGTAGCCCATCGGCATCAGCACGCTCTTCTGCTGCGTGAAGTGCTCGACACCCTCGGGCCCGTTCTCGCGACCGATGCCGGAGTTCTTGTAGCCGCCGAACGGGCAGCACGGGTCGAACGCGTACCAGTTGATCGCGTAGGTCCCGGTGCGGATCTTCTCCGAGATCTCGATGCCCTTGGGGATGTCGGTGGTCCACACGCTGCCGGCCAGGCCGTAGGCGGAGTCGTTGGCGATCCTGATCGCGTCCTCTTCGGTGTCGAACGGGATGATGGCCAGCACCGGCCCGAAGATCTCCTCCTGGGCGATCGTCATCTTGTTGTCGACGTCGGCGAACACCGTCGGCTGGACGAAGAAGCCGTTGTCCAGGCCCTCGGGACGGCCACCGCCGCACACCAGCCGGGCGCCCTCTTCGATGCCCTTGGCGATGTAACCCTCGACACGGGCGCGCTGCTTCTCCGAGATCAGCGAACCGATCTGGGCGGCGGGGTCCGACGGCGGTCCGACCGGCAGTGCCTGCACGAATTGGCTTACCGCTTCCACGATCTCCTCGTAGCGCGAGCGGGGCGCCAGGATGCGGGTCTGGCCGACGCAGGCCTGCCCGGCGTTCATGATCCCGGAGAACACCAGCATCGGGATTGCGGACGCCAGGTCGACGTCCTCGAGCACGATCGCCGCCGACTTACCGCCGAGCTCCAGCGTGCACGGCTTGAGCATCTCGGCCGCGCGCCGGCCGATCTCCTTGCCGACGCCCGAGCTGCCGGTGAAGGTGAACAGGTCGACGTCCGGGTTCGACGTCAGCGCCTGGCCGGTTTCGATACCGCCGGGCACCACCGACAGCACGCCCTCGGGCAGGCCGGCCTCGGCGAAGATCTCCGCCAAAGCGTTTGTGGTCAAAGGGGTTTCGGCGGCGGGCTTGAGCACCACGGTGCAACCGGCCAGCAGCGCTGAGCCCAGCTTGTTGACCGCCAGAAACAGTGGCACGTTCCAGGCGACGATCGCGCCGACCACGCCGATCGGCTCGCGGTACACGATGGTCTGCCCGTAGGCGCCATTGCGGATCTCGCGCCACTTGACTTGGTCGACGGCCGGGCCGGCGAAGAAGTTCATCGCACCCATCGAGGCCATCCAGTGCATGGTCTCGATGGTGGTCGGCGGCTGGCCGGTCTCGCCGGCGAGCAGCGCGCTCAGCAGCTCCTTGCGCTCCTCCATCAGCTTGACGACGTTGGCGATGACGGCCGCACGTTCCTTCGGCGGAGTCGAGGGCCAGGGGCCGTTGTCGAACGCGTCGCGGGCCGCGGCCACCGCCGCGTCGACGTCCGCCGCCGCCGCTAGCGGCGCCTTGCCGAAGTACTCGCCGGTCGCCGGACAGTGCACCTCGATCACCTCAGAGGTCGACGGCTCCGTCCACTTGCCGCCGATGAAAAGCTTGTCGTATTCGGTCTTGATGTCGGTCATATTCCGCCGCTCCTCCTCATCGCTCCGCTCTGCATCGTCGCCGGCGGGCATGGCGCCACCCTACATAAGCGAGCGCAAAACGAGAACATGTTTCATTCTTGGGGTGACAGCACCAGGACGAGATTGCTCACCAGGAACTCGCGCAGCACCGGCACCGACGTCAACCACCAGGCCCATCGCGGGTGGTAGCGCGGGAATGCGGCCAGCAGCGCCCCGGTGTTCTCGGCCCAGCTCAGCCCGTCTGCCGCGGACACCGCGAACAACGACGACCCGTAGTCGTTTTTCGCGCGATGGCCGTGTTTGCGCGCATATCGTCTAGCGGCGCGCCGGCCGCCCAGGTAGTGGGTCAGGCCCATCTCGTGCCCGCCGAAGGGACCCAGCCACACGGTGTAGGACAGCACGGCCAGCCCGCCCGGTTTGGTCACCCTCAGCATCTCGGCGCCGAGCTGCCACGGCCGCGGCACATGTTCGGCGACGTTGGACGACAGGCAGATGTCCACCGAGTCGTCGGCGAACGGCAGCGCCATGCCCGAGGCGCGGACGAAGGTGTCGGTTGCCCCTGTTCGCGAAGGTCCGGCGGCGTGCATTTCGCTCGGATCGGGTTCGACGCCTAGGTAGTGCACACCTGCATTGGTGAATCCTTCGGCGAAATACCCGGGCCCGCCGCCGACGTCGAGCAGTGTGCGACCGGCCGGCGGTTCGCCGCGTGCGGCCAGCCAGAGGTCGCCGACCATCGCCGCGGTATCGGCGGCCAGCGCGCCGTAGAACCGGGCCGGGTCGGGCTGTTCGTAGCGGAATTCCGACAGCAGCCGCACCGAGCGCGCCAGCGTGGCCCGTCGCGCCAAGAGGTCGGTCACCGCCACCGGAAAGACCCTACGTCGGGTAGCGGCTAGGCTGACCAGGATGTCTGGTCTGCGCTCGGTGCTGCTGTTGTGCTGGCGCGACACCGGCCACCCGCAGGGCGGCGGCAGCGAAGCGTATTTGCAGCGTATCGGTGCGCAGCTGGCCGCCTCCGGAGTCGCGGTCACGCTGCGCACCGCCCGCTACCCGGGAGCGCCCCGCCGCGAGGTGGTCGACGGCGTGCGGATCAGCCGCTCGGGTGGGCGCTACTCCGTCTACGTGTTCGCGTTGCTGGCGATGGCCCTGGCGCGCATCGGGCTCGGACCGCTGCGGGCAGTGCGGCCCGACGTGGTCGTCGACTCGCAGAACGGATTGCCGTTCTGCGCCCGGCTGCTCTACGGCCGCCGCGTGGTGGTGCTGGTACACCACTGCCATCGCGAGCAGTGGCCGGTGGCCGGGCCGCTGTTCGGCCGGCTGGGCTGGTTTGTCGAGTCGTGGCTGTCGCCGCGGCTGCACCGGCGCAATCAGTACCTGACGGTGTCGCTGCCGTCGGCGCGTGACCTGGTCGCCCTGGGCGCGGCCAACGAACGGATCGCGGTGGTGCGCAACGGTCTCGACGAGGCGCCGCCGCGGTCGTTGGACGGCCCGCGCTCGCCCGTGCCGCGGGTGGTGGTGCTCTCGCGGCTGGTGCCGCACAAGCAGATCGAGGACGCCCTGGAGACGGTTGCCGAGCTGCGACGGCGTGTTCCAGGGCTGCCGGAACTGCATCTCGATATCGTCGGCGACGGCTGGTGGCGCCAGCGCCTTGTCGACCATGTTCGCAGCCTGGGCATCAGCGACGCGGTGACTTTCCATGGGCACGTTGACGACATGACCAAACACCATGTGCTGCAAGGGGCTTGGGTGCATGTGCTGCCCTCGCGCAAGGAGGGCTGGGGCCTGGCGGTCGTCGAGGCCGCACAGCACCGGGTGCCGACCATCGGCTACCGCTCCTCGGGCGGCTTGTGCGACTCGGTCGTCGACGGCGTGACCGGAGTGTTGGTGGACAACCGCGCCGAGCTGGTGGATCGCCTCGAAGAGCTGCTCTGCGATCCGGTGCTGCGCGATCAGCTCGGGGCTAAGGCGCAGGCGCGCAGCGGAGAGTTCTCCTGGACGCAGAGCGCCGACGCGATGCGTGCCGTGCTGGAAGGCGTGCAAGCCGGCGAGTTCGTCAGCGGCCTGGTTTAACCGCTTCGCGGCCGCGCCTGCGCCGCCAAGTGGCGACCACCGCGCCGCCGCCACCGACGAGCAGCAGCCCCAGCCACGCCAGGTGCGCGATCAGGGTTGCCTGGCGCCGGGCCGCCGGCACCCCGGCGGTGTTGCCGCCGATTCGGTACAGGGTCAATTCGTCGTCGCGGTACACCGGCGTGAGCCCGGCGAGGGTGCGCGCGGCCGAGCCCATGTCACCCGCGCTGTCCGATTCGACGACCAGCCACCCCACACCCGCCGGCGCCAGCGCCGCCGGCGCAGGCCCGGACAGCAGCAACTCCTGGACCGCCCGGGCGCGGTTGCCCTCGCCGGGCACCACCCGCGCGGAGATCGCCAAGTCGCCGGTGCTCAGCACGTCGGCGCGCAGCCAGCGGGGCAGCGGGTCCAGCACCGGCGCCGCACCCGACCAGGTAAAGCGCCGCATCGAGCCCGCGGGCAGCACCGCGACCGGCGCGGGCGCACGGTTGATCGCCGCCGTCACGGCCACCCACCCCGGCGGGTAGTGCACCGGTTCGACCTTCGCTCCGACACCCCACGCCAGGTCGGGCAACACCGCGATCAGCGCGAGACAGCCGACCAGCGCCGTGCCGACGTCGGCCGGGGGAGGCAGCCACCGTCGTAGCGTCACCACCGCACCGGCACTCGCGAGCGCGTAGCCCGGCACCGCCAGCGCGACCCACTTCTGCCCGTCGCGCAGTACCCCGAGGCCGGGCGCGGCGTCGACCACGGCCGCCAGCAGATGCAGGCCTGGGCCGGTGGCCAGCGCGCCAGGTATCACCACCGATCCCACCGCGAGCACCAACAGCGGTACCACCGCCGGCCGGGGGAGCACCGTCGGCAGCCCGGCCGCCACCAAGCCCAGCAATACCAGCGCCGAAAGCACCGCGAAAAGCGTTGCGCGCGAGCTGGGTACGGCCTCGCCGTTCCAGATACCGCCGAGGCTGGCCAGGCTGGCCAGCGTCCCCAGGCCGGGCTCGGCGCGCGGCGCGAACGCGAGAACCCCGATCGTGGAGGCGGCCTTGGGCACCGACAACGACGACCCCGTCGCCGCGGCCACCAGCCACGGCAGCCCCGCGACCAGCGCGGCACCCGACGCCGCGGCGGCGCACAGCCAGCGGCCCCGCCCGGTCCCGGGTGCGGCGACACAGACCAGCGCGACGGTAGCGGCCAGCATCAGTCCGGTCGGTGTCAGGCCGGCCAGCGCGATCCAGAACGCCAGCGCGAAAAAGCCGGCATCGCCGGCGCGCAGCCTCAGCACCGTCGTCGCCACCCAGGGCAGGCAGCCGTAGCCGACCAGCAGACTCCAGTGCCCCTGCAGAAGGCGTTCGGCGACGTAGGGATTCCAGATCGTCAGCGTGACCGCGACAAACTGGCCGGCCATTCCGGCGCAGGGCAGCGCGGCCGCGACGAGTCGTGCGGCTCCCCAGCCCGCCAACCACAGGCCCAGGACCAGCAGCGTCTTCACCACGACGCCGCCGTCGATCAGGTGCGAGGCCAGCGCCACCGCGAAGTCCTGCGGCGTCGCCCGCGGCGGCGCCGTCAGCCCCAGCGCGGTATCCGACAGGTACGAGCGCGGCGTGGACACCGCGTCGCGCAGCAACAGATACCCCGGCCGCAGCAACGGCGCCAGCACCAGGAGCGCCAGGGTCAGCGCATATCCGGGAAGAGCCCATTGCACCGCCCGGCGCCATGGTGCGGTCACCGTCGGCGCAACCGCGGGCTAGTCCCGGTCGGGCGGGCCGGAAGGATTGGGTTCCGACGGCCCGGGTTCGGACGCCTCGCTGTGGGGCGGATCGGAGCCGGGCGGCGGATCGGGGTCGTCATGTGATTCGGAGGGCTGCGCCGGCAGCTTCTCGGTCTCGGCTTCGGCGCCGGGCACCCGTTCCTCGAGCCCACTGCGACCGAAGAACTCCTCGTCGCCGCGGTCCAGGCCGGGATCGGTCAGCGCGCTCTCGGTCCGCAGGCTGAATGACGCGAACAATCCGCCGCCGACCAACGCGATCAGGCCGACCGCGGTGAACGTGATCGGCAGGACCCGCGACCACAGGGCGAGCCGGTCGCGCTCGTCGCGGGCCGCGTTCACCTGGGACTCCACCGTGTCTTCGTTGGAGGTGACCTTGTAGTCGGCCAGCGTTGCCTCTGGCTTCAGTGGATCGCGGGCGAAGAAGTGGTTGGCGTGCTCGGCCTGCTTGACGATCGTGCCCGAGACCGGGTCCACCCAGAAGGTCCGCTGCGCCGCGTAGTAGCGGGTCATCGTGACCTGCTCTGCCGGGTCGACGTCCTTCAGGCCCCACATCGCGGCGGAGGCCGTCACCTTGCCGTCTTCGTCGCCGGCGTACAGCGACGGGTACTTCACCGGCGCCGCCAGCTTGCCGTCGGCGCTGTACCCGATGTTCTGGGTGAACTTGTAGGTAGTCAGGCCGTTGACGTCCTCTTGACTGTTGTAGTTGACGTCGTAGCTCTTCTGCGCGATCGGGTCGAAATACGGGTAGGTCTTCTTCTCGGTGTGGAACGGGAATCGGTAGGACAGGCCGTCGTGGCGCACCGGCATCGAGGTGGGCGGGTTCTCGTCGTTCATGGTGCGCGGTTTCTGGACCGCGCCGCCGGTGTGGGTGTCGTCCGAGACGGCCATCGCCGTCTTGCGGTTGAGCGTGACGGTGTCCACGATCGCCAGCAGCAGCCCGGTGTCCTTCTGCTTGTCGGTGCGCCGCAGCGTGCTGCCGACCTGCAGCGTGACCACGTCGGCGTTGGCCGGCGACTCGACACTGATCTGCTGTTGGGAAACCAGCGGCACGTTCTGGTTGATGATGAAGTGATCGCCGGACAGCGACGCGGTGTCGAGTGCGGTGCCGGTGCCGTCGCCGACCAGCGTGGTGTCGATGTTCAGGGGGATCTTGGTGATCCTGCTGGTGGTGTAGGTCGCCAGCAGCAACGCGGCAATCAGCAGGGCAGCCCCGAGTCCGATGATTCCGCACGCGGCGAACCGCAACATAACCGCTCGGTTCACGTTGCTGTGCCCTCCCTTAATGCTCGAGGCAAATCCGTTCGACCCTAACAGCAGTACCCGATTCGGCAGGTAACAGCGCGGAGGCAGACTGTGATCGTGACCGATAGCCACCCGGTGGGCGGAACCCGCAGCTTCCTGCCCGCTGTCGAGGGTATGCGCGCCTGCGCGGCCATGGGCGTGGTCATCACCCACGTGGCCTTCCAGACCGGTCACTCCAGCGGTGTCGACGGAAGGCTGTTCGGCCGCTTCGACCTCGCCGTGGCGGTGTTCTTCGCGTTGTCGGGGTTCCTGCTCTGGCGCGGCCATGCGGCGGCGGCCCGGGATCTGGGACCAGATGGTTCCAAGGGCCCGCCCACCGGCCACTACCTGCGATCGCGGGGGGTCCGCATCATGCCGGCCTATCTGGTGGCCGTCGTCGTGATCCTCACCCTGCTGCCCGACGCGGACCACGCCAGCCTCACGGTGTGGCTGGCAAACCTGGCGCTCACCCAGATCTATGTGCCGCTCACCCTGACCGGCGGTCTGACGCAGATGTGGAGCCTGTCGGTGGAGGTCAGTTTCTATCTGGCGCTGCCGATTCTCGCGCTATTGGCCCGCCGCATTCCGGTGCGGGCCCGGGTGCCGGTGATCGCCGCGCTGGGTGCGCTCAGCTGGGCGTGGGGCTGGGTGCCGCTGCACACGGAATCCGGGAACCCGCTGAACTGGCCGCCGGCCTTCTTTTCCTGGTTCGCCGCCGGCATGCTGCTGGCCGAGTGGGTTTACAGCCCGGTCGGGCTGGCAGTGCGCATAGCGCGCCGCCGGGTTCTGATGGCCGTCATCGCGTTGGCCGCGTTCCTGGTGGCTGCCTCGCCGCTGGCGGGTCCCGAGGGCTTGATCCCGGGGACCGCCACGCAGTTCGCGGTGAAGACCTCGATGGGCTCGATCGTCGCGTTCGCGTTGGTCGCGCCGCTGGTGCTGGATCGGGTCGACACCCGGCACCGGCTGTTGGGCACCACCGGGATGGTCACCCTGGGGCGCTGGTCCTACGGCCTGTTCATCTGGCACCTGGCCGCCCTGGCCATGGTCTTCCCGGTGATCGGCATCTTCCCGTTCACCGGCCACATGCCGACGGTGTTGATGCTGACGCTGATCTTCGGTTTCGCGATCGCGGCGGTGAGCTACGCGCTGGTCGAATCGCCGTGCCGGGAGGCGTTGCGGCGCTGGGAGAAACGGGAGAGGCCGGCCGCGCAGGCGATGGATGCCGAGGCGGACGCCATAGCGCCCTAGCTGGTGCGGTCCATCCATTCTTCCAAGGCATCGGCGGAGGGCAGGCTGATGGCCCGTTCGATCTTCTCGATCAGGTCGGTCCCGTATTCGGCGGTGGACTTGATGAAGTTGCCCAGTCCATCCAGGTGGATGCCATCGGTCAGCAGGTAGGCGCTCTCACCGACCACGCTGACGTGGCTTGGCTGCGCCGTCTCGCGGACAAACGCCTTGGGCCAATGGGTATCGCGGTTCCAGTCGTTCACCAGTTCCATCAGGCGCGGACGGTCGCTGGCCGGGTAGTACCCGGCGGGGCTGACCGAGATCTCCAGGATGTCGCGCCGCAACCCGTTGATCCGCAGGTTCACGTGCAGCTTGCCCCGCTCGTAGTTGGACAACACCATCATGAATTCCTCGCCGTCGTCGCTGCAGAAGAATCGCAAGTGTCGCGACCGCAGATAGCGTTCGATCAGCTCGGTACTCAAAGGCTCGATCTCCATGGCCCAGATGGTGGTGTGACGGGCTTGGAGGATTCTTGGTGATCTCTGGTCAGCCCGCTTCGGCGGCCGGTATTCGCGCGATGATCTCGGCCCGGACCGCCGATCGCCGGGCCTTGCCGGCATCGTCGCGCAACGACGCGTCGACGAACTCGACGGTGTGCGGCACCTTGTAGCCGGAGATGTTGGCGCGCAGGAACTCCTGCACGCCGGCGGCGTCCAACGTCGAGCTGTCGGTCGTCTGCACCAGCGCGTAGGGCACCTGGCCCAAATCGCCGGCGTTCGGGTCCGGGACGCCAACGACCAAGCAGGACAACACTTCCGGGTGTGCCGACAGCGCGTTCTCGATCTCCGCGGGATACACGTTGCGGCCGCCGACGGTGAACATGTCGACCCGCCGGTCGGACAGATACAGAAACCCCTCGTCGTCGAAGTAGCCCAGATCGCCCAGCGAGTCCCAGCCGTCGCGGCTTTTCGCTTTCGCCCCGACGTAGCGATACGTGGGCGCGCTGCCCGGGCTCGGGCGCATGTAGATCTCGCCCACCACGCCGGGCGCACAGGGGTTTCCGTCGTCGTCGAGCACCTTCATCTCGCCGGCGACGACGACGCCCACCGAGCCGCGGTGCGTCAGCCACTGGTCACCCGAGATGAAGGTCAGTGCCTGTAATTCGGTGCCGCCGTAGAGCTCCCAGACCTTTTCCGGACCCAGCAGGTCGATCCACGCCTGCTTGATCGCCGGCGGGCAAGGCGCCGCCAGGTGCCAGAACCGTCGGATCGACGAGAGGTCGTAGGCCGACGGGTCGGCCTGATACACCGGCAGTGTCCGCTGCATGATCGTCGGCACGGTCGTCAGGAACGTCACGCGGTGGTCGGTGATCAGCCGCAGGAATTGGTGCGGGTCGAACCGGCTCATCAGCACCAGGTGGTGGCGCATCAGCAACGCGATCGTCGCCGTGGTGAAACCGGTGTTGTGCGACAACGGAACCGGGAGCAGCGACGTGTCGCCCTCCTGTGCGCCCAGCGGATACCCAATCGCCGCCGGTATCCGGCTGTCGTCGCCGGATTCGATCAGCTTGGGGCGGCCCGTGCTGCCACCTGACCCCATCGCCTTCCACACCGGTGAGACGGCTTCGGGTAAGCCGGCGTCGGACAATGCTGGGTCGGGTATGAAACCGGCTGGCACACTGGGGATTTCGTGGCTTTCCGGACCTACCAGCAAGGTGGGCGGGCGTAACTGCAGCAGGCCGGCCAGCTCGGCGGCCGGCAGTCGAGCCGACAGCGGCTGGGGTACCGCGCCGAGCTTCCAGCACGCCACGGCGGCCTGGATCCACTCGACCGAGTTGGGCAGCACCATCGTCACGTAATCGCCGACGCCGACGCCGCGCTCGGCATAGGCGCGGGCCAGCCGGTTTGTCGAGCGGTCGAGTTCGCCTCGGGTGATGGTCAGGCCGTCACAGGTGACTGCCGGCTCGTCGGGGGCTAGTTCGGCGAGCGCCGAAATCTGGGTACCGATCGGCGGGACCGGCTCACTCATATGCGCCTTGACGCTCGAAGATGCGACGCGGGTTGTCCACCAGCATGGTGTGCAGTTGCTCGTCGGTGACGCCGCGCTCCTTCAGGGCGGGGATCACGTCGTTGTGGATGTGCAGGTAGTTCCAGTTCGGCATGATCTGCTCGACCATCTCTTCGGGCAGCGCGTCGAAGTAACAGTTGGCGTCGTGCGAGAGCACCATCTTGTCGGCGTGACCGCGTTCGCACATTTGCGCCACCGTGTTCACCCGGTCCTCGAACGGGAGATACGCGTCGATGCCGAACCGGTCCATCCCGATGTACGACCCGGGCGCGATGAGTTCCTCGAGGTAGCCGATGTCGGTGCTGTCGCCCGAATGCCCGATGATCACCCGGCTCAGGTCGACGCCCTCTTCTTCGAAGATCTTCTGCTGCTCGAGGCCCCGGCGCAATCCGGCGTGGGTGTGCGTGGAAATCGGCACCCCGGTGCGCTTGTGGGTCTGGGCGACGGCACGCAGCACTCGCTCGACGCCGGGGGTGACGCCGGGTTCGTCGGTGGCGCATTTGAGGATTCCGGCCTTGATGCCGGTGTCGGCGATGCCTTCCTCGATGTCGCGAACGAACATGTCGACCATGATCTCCGGGCCGCCGAGTAACCCGCCCGGCCCTCGTAATGGAACCGCAGCGGCAGGTCGTTGTAGGTGTAAAACCCGGTTGCGACAACGATATTCAGCTCGGTAGCCGCCGCGACTCTGGCGATGCGGGGGATGTAGCGGCCGAGCCCGATCACGGTGAGGTCGACGATGGTATCCACGCCCCGGGACTTGAGCTCGTTGAGGCGCTCGATGGCGTCAGCGACCCGTTTCTCCTCGTCGCCCCAGGCTTCCGGATAGTTTTGCGCGATCTCCGTGGTCATGATGAACACGTGCTCGTGCATCAGCGTCACGCCGAGATCGGCGGTATCGATGGATCCGCGCGCGGTATTTAGTTCGGACACGTCGCTGATGCTAGGCCGGGGTGGCTGTTGTCAACAGAGGCAATTGGGGCGACAACCCGGATTTCCTGGCCGTCGGCCGGCTGATACCGCGAGTCCGCACATCGGCGTACCGTCTGGCGCATGCTGCTCAACCCCAACCAGTTGAACCGTAAGTATCCCGATGCTCGATCCGGGGAGATCATGGCCGCCACCGTGGACTTCTTCGAGTCCCGGGGCAAGGCGCGGCTGAAGGCCGACGATCACGCGCGGGCCTGGTACTCCGACTTCCTGGACCACATCGGGCGCGAGCGCATCTTCGCCTCGCTGCTGACGCCCTCGGAGTACGGTGCTTCGGATTGCCGCTGGGACACCTACCGGATCAGCGAGTTCGCCGAAATCGTCGGGTTCTACGGGCTCAACTACTGGTACCCCTTCCAGGTCACCGCCCTTGGCCTGGGGCCGATCTGGATGAGCGACAACGAGGACGCCAAGCGCAAGGCCGCCGCCCAGCTGGAAGCCGGCGAGGTGTTCGCGTTCGGTTTGTCCGAGCAAAGCCACGGCGCCGACGTCTACCAGACCGACATGATCCTTACGCCCGCCGAGGGCGGCTGGACCGCCAGCGGCGAGAAGTACTACATCGGCAACGCCAACGTCGCGCGGATGGTGTCGACGTTCGGCAAGATCGGCGACACGGACGAGTACGTGTTCTTCGCCGCCGACTCCCAGCACGACCGCTACGAGCTGATCAAGAACGTGGTCAACTCGCAGAACTACGTCGCCAATTATGGGCTGCGCGACTATCCGGTCACCGAGGCCGACCTGCTGCACCGTGGCCCCGGGGCGTTCCACGCCGCGCTCAACACCGTCAACATCTGCAAGTACAACCTCGGCTGGGGTGCGGTCGGCATGTGCACCCACGCGATGTACGAGGCCGTCACCCATGCGTCCAACCGTTACCTGTACGGGACCGTCGTCACCGACTTCACCCATGTGCGGCGCCTGCTCACCGACGCCTACGCACGCCTGATCGCGATGAAGATGGTCGCCACTCGCGCTTCCGACTACATGCGCAGCGCGTCGCCGGACGACCGTCGCTACCTGCTTTACAGCCCGCTCACCAAGGCGAAGATCACCAGCGAAGGCGAGCGGGTGATCACCGCCCTGTGGGACGTCATCGCCGCCAAGGGCGTCGAGAAGGACACCATCTTCGAGGCCATGGCCCGCGAGATCGGGCTGCTGCCCAGGCTGGAAGGCACGGTGCATATCAACATCGGATTGCTGGCCAAGTTCATGCCCAACTACCTGTTCGCGCCGCACAGCGGATTGCCGCTGATCGGTCGCCGCGACGAGGCTGCCGACGACTCGTTCCTGTTCAACCAGGGCCCGACCGGGGGATTGGGCAAGGTCCGCTTCCACGATTGGCGGGCGCCGTTCGACAGCTTCGCGCACCTGCCCAACGTCGCCCTGCTGCGCGAGCAGATCGACGTGCTGGCCGAGATGCTGGCCTCGGCTACGCCAGATGCGGTGCAGCAGAAAGATATTGACTTCGCCTTCGGGGTTGGCCAGTTGTTCGCCACGGTGCCCTACGCGCAGCTGATCCTGGAGGAGGCCCCGCTGTCCGGGTCCGAAAAGGGCTGCGACGAGGCGCTGATCGACGAGATCTTCGCGGTGCTGGTGCGCGACTTCAATACCTACGCAGTCGAATTGAGCGACAAGTCGGCGACGACCGATGCGCAGGCCCGCTTCGCGATGCGGATGATCCGCCGCCCGGTGTTCGACCAGGCGCGCTACGACCAGGTGTGGAAGGACCACGTCCTGCCGATCAACGGCGCCTACCAGATGCGGCCGTAGCTCATCGGCAGTCGCCGAGTGTGCGGCTGGCCGCGCTTTCGAGGCACACGGCGCGGCTGGCCGCGCATTCGAGCGGGCTGGTCGATCTCCTGGTTGTGATTGCGATTTCGTTCGTCCTTACAGTGGGGTCAGATAAGGGGTCGTCCAGTGCGAGTGTGATTGTCGAAATCGCTTGTGCTGCCTTGTATTCGGGTCCGTCGTCACTCATTGCGTGCCGGTCACCGATCGGCCGGGTTGAGCGCGCGGAAGACGAGGCCGGCGGCCACGGCGCCGATCAGCTCCGGAACGAGGTAGGTCAGCGTCGACCAGCCGAGCAGCCCCATCGCTGCCCCTCCCACTACCACGGCGGGGTTGAACGCACCGCCGGAAATATCACCCACGCTCACCGCGCCGACGACCACCGTGAAACTAATCGCCAGCCCGTAGAAGGAGTTGTGGGGGTGGTCCTTGCTGGTTGCGACGTTCAGCACGACATAGGCCAGGGCGAAGGTGAAGAGGAATTCGACGATGAGCGCACTCGTCATGCCATGACCGCGGGGTGCAACCGTGTGGACTGGCGATGCGCTGATCGTCGCACCGGCGACGACAGCCGCGAGGAGCCCCGCGCTGAGTTGCGCTGCCCAGTAGCCCGCCGCTTCAGCGGCACCGATTCGCCGGCGGACGAGCGCCGCCACCGTCACCGCCGGGTTGTAGTGGCCGCCGGAAATGTGGCCGCCGGCGTAGACCATCACCATGAGCACCGCGCCGATTGCCAACGGGGCCAGCGGCGCGGCGGCGCGGATAGTGGCGCCGACGGTGAACACCAGGAAGAACGTCCCGATGAACTCGACGAGAAGTTTGTGCACCGTCCGGGGCGTGCTTTCGAGGTCTGCGCGTGCGTGGCGGCACGCGGGGCGGTGAACGCCATGGCGCTGCTCCAATCAAATACTGAACGTTTAGTTTCTAAACTAATCGCAGTTTCCGGCCAGAGCTAGTGACCTCGGTCTCAGTTGCCCAGTCCGCGCATCGCCGCGTCGACGATCGCGTCGGCGCTGGCGTCGTCAAGGGGAGCGTGGCCGGCGACTAGTCGATACATCGCGGGCCCGAAGATCAGATCGATCGCGACCTCGGGGTCGATGTCCGCGCGCAATTCGCCCCTGGCGACACCGCGATCCCAAATCGCCCGGACCAGTTTGCGCCGTGAGCCCACCAGATACTCGCGCAGCTGCGCGCCGACTTGCGGGTCGAATTGCGCTTCACCGATGAGTTGGGCGTAGGCGCGGCCGCTCTCGCTGGTATACAAGCGGGTCATGCCGCGCAGCGCCAGGCGAAAGTCCTCGCGTGCCGATCCGGTGTCGTGATCGGCCGACTCGATCGCCATCTCCGACAGAAAGGCCTCGACGGCCAGGGCGTACTTGTTGGGCCACCACTTGTAAATCGTTGCCTTGCTTGCCCCGCTCCGGGCGGCGATCTCCTCGGTCGTCATCGCTCGCAGGCCGACCTCGTGCATCAGCTCCGACGTCGCACTCAGCACGGCCACCCGGGACTCCTGGCTGCGTGGTCGGCCCGGGCGGGCCCGGGGTTGGTCCACCGGTATCGGTGCCTTTTCCTCATTACTGAACATGACGTTCATAATTATGGCTCCGGCGGGACGCTCGGCCACGTCGTAGTCCGCCCGTGCGGTGATCCGATGCCGGGATTAGGCGCTTGACTGTGACGTAGCTCACCGTAGAATGACCACTGGTCATCGACGCAAGGAGGCGAGATGCCGACGGTTACCTGGGCGCGGGTCGACCCCGCTCGACGCACGGCCATCATCGAGGCCGCCGAGGCCGAGTTCGGGGCGCACGGGTTTTCCGGTGGCAGCTTGAACGTCATCGCACGCCGCGCGGGGGTCGCCAAGGGCAGCCTGTTCCAGTACTTCGCGGACAAGCGCGACCTGTTCGCGTTCATCGCCGACATCGGCAGTCAGCGAATGCGCGGCTACATGGAAGGTCTGATCCGCGAGCTCGACCCGAACCGGCCGTTCTTCGAATTTCTCACCGAGCTGCTCGACGGCTGGGTCGCCTACTTCGCCGAGCACCCGCGGGAAAGATCGCTGCACGCCGCGGCGACCCTGGAGGTCGATACCGACGCCCGCATCAGCGTGCGCAGCGTCATCCACCGCCACTACCTGGAGGTGCTGCGGCCGCTGGTGCACGGCGCCCAAACCCGCGGCGATCTGCGCACCGACGCCGACACCGACGCGCTGCTGTCGCTGCTATTGCTGATCTTTCCGCACCTGGCGCTGGCCCCCTACATGCGCGGCCTGGACCCCATTCTCGGCCTCGACGAGCCCAGCCCCGAACAGCCGGCGCTAGCCGTGCGCAGGCTGGTCGCGGTGCTGATCGCCGCGTTCGCGACACCGAATACCTCCGATAACCCAGCCCCAATGCGATCTGAGGAGGTCACATGAACCGCACCCGAATTGCCTCAATGACCCAAGGCGGTCTCAACTGGGATAGCTTGCCGCTCAAGCTGTTTGCGGGAGGCAATGCAAAATTCTGGAATCCGGCCGACATCGACTTTTCCCGTGACCGGCAGGACTGGGAACGCCTGACCGACGACGAACGCAGCTACGCCACCCTGCTGTGCGCCGAGTTCATCGCCGGCGAGGAATCGGTGACCCAGGACATCCAGCCGTTCATGGCCGCGATGCGGGCCGAGGGCCGAATCGGCGACGAGATGTACCTGACGCAGTTCGCCTTCGAGGAGGCCAAGCACGTCCAGGTGTTTCGCATGTGGCTCGACGCCGTCGGCGTCACCGAGGACCTGAACGACCTCCTCGACGACGTCCCGACCTACCGCACGATTTTCTACGACGAACTGCCGGAGTGTCTGAGTGCGCTGTCAGTCGATCCGTCGCCGGCCGCGCAGGTCCGGGCGTCGGTGACCTACAACCACATGGTCGAAGGCATGCTGGCGCTGACCGGCTACTACATCTGGCACAAGATCTGCGTCGACCGCGGCATCCTGCCCGGCATGCAGGAGCTGGTCCGGCGCATCGGCGACGACGAGCGACGCCACATGGCGTGGGGCACCTTCACCTGCCGGCGCCACGTCGCCGCCGACGACGCCAACTGGGGTGTCTTCGAAACGCGGATGAACGAGCTGATGCCGCTCGGCCTGCGCCTGATCGAGGAGGGCTTCGCCCTGTACGACCCGATGCCTTTCGGGCTGTCGACGGACGTGTCCATGCAGTACGCCTCCGACAAGGGCATGCGCCGGTTCGGCACCATCTCCAGCGCCCGCGGTCGCCCGCTCGGCGAGATCGACCTGGACTATTCGCCGCTGCAGCTCGAGGACACCTTCGCCGAGGAGGACGAGCGGGCGCTGGCGACCGTTTAGCCGAAGGCGGTCGTTTAGCCGACCCAGACGGTCTTGGCGTTGCAGAAAGCGCGGATGCCCAGGCCCGCCAGCTCGCGGCCGTAGCCGGACCGCTTGACGCCGCCGAACCCGAGCTCCGGATAGGACACCGTCATCCCGTTGATGAAGACCTGCCCGGCCTCGATGTCTTCGATGAACCGCTGCTGCTCGGCCTCGTCGTTGGTCCAAGCATTGGATCCCAGGCCGAACGTGGTCGCGTTGGCGATCTCGATGGCCTCGTCGATGCCCGAGGCGCGATACATCGAGGCGACCGGGCCGAACACCTCCTCGGTGTAGAGCGCCATGTCCTTGGAGATATCCGTGACCACCGTCGGCGGGTAGAACCAGCCCGGTTGGTCGGGAGTCTTGCCGCCGAGACGGACCTTGGCACCGGCCGCAACGGCGTCGTCGACCTGCTTGGCGATCTCGTCGCGGCCCGACTCGGTGGCCAGGGGTCCTACGTCGGTGTCCGGGTCGGTCGGGTCACCGACCTTGAGCGCGGCCATCCGCTCGACGAACTTGTCGACGAAGGCGTCGTAGATGTCGGTGTGCACGATGAATCGCTTGGCGGCGATACAAGATTGGCCGTTGTTTTGCGTCCGTGCGGTGACCGCGGTCTTGACCGCTTCGTCGAGGTCCACCGACGGCATCACGATGAACGGGTCGCTGCCGCCGAGCTCCATCACGGTGGGTTTTATCTCGTCACCGCAGATCGCGGCGACGGATTGGCCGGCCGGCTCGCTGCCGGTCAGGGTGGCCGCTTTGACCCGGGGGTCGCGCAGGATGCGCTCGACGGCGCTGGACGACACCAGCAGCGTCTGGAAGCAGTCGGCCGGGAACCCGCCGCGGGCGATCACGTCGGACAGATACAGCGCCGACTGCGGCACGTTCGAGGCGTGCTTGAGCAGACCGACGTTGCCGGCCATCAACGCCGGCGCGGCGAACCGCACGGCCTGCCAGAGCGGGAAGTTCCACGGCATCACGGCCAGCGCCACACCGAGCGGCTGCCACCGGGTGTAGGCCCTTTTCGCGCCGACCTTGGAAGCTTCCGCGGGCTCGTCGGCCAACAACTTCTCGGCGTTCTCGGCGTAGTAGCGAAAACCCTTAGCGCACTTGAGTGCTTCGCCCTTGGCCGATTTCAGGGTCTTGCCCATCTCGAGGGTCATCATGGCCCCGACCTCGTCGGCCTCGGCCTCCAGCAGGTCAGCCGTGGCGTTGGCCCACTCCGCGCGCTGGGCGAAGGTGGTGTTGTGGCGGTAGTCCAGGAACCGCGCGTGTGCGCGGGCAATGGCCGCTTCGACTTCGTCGTCGGTAGCCGGCGTGAACGTCTTTACGGTTTCGCCGGTGGCCGGGTTGATGGTCGCGATCGCCATGCTCACACCCCTCGCTTGCGATGGTTACGGAAAGTCCAACCCCTAGCCTGCCACTATCGTTCCTGGAGGGAGGTGGCGGATGAGTACAGCCGCTCGGCTGATGGTTCAGTGCCTGGAAAACGAGGGCGTTTCGGTGGTGTTCGGGCTGCCGGGTGAGGAGAACATCCGATTCGTGCAGGCCCTGGCGTCTTCGCAGATCCGCTACGTGCTCACCCGGCACGAGCAGGCCGCGGCGTTCATGGCCGAGATGTACGGCCGCGTGACCGGCCGTGCTGCAGTGGTCTCGGCGACGTTGGGTCCGGGTGCGATCAACATGCAGCTCGGGGTCGCCGACGCGACGACCAACAGCACGCCGATGGTCGCGATCTCCGCGCAGGTCGGCGAGGACCGCCAGTACAAGGAGTCGCATCAGTACGTCGACCTGGTCTCGATGTTCGCCCCGATCACCCGCTGGGCCGACGGCGTGCCCACCGCGCGCGCGATCCCGGAGATGTTCCGCAAGGCGTTCAAGGTCGCCGAGGCCGAGCGTCCGGCGGCGGTGTACCTCGCCGTGCCCGAGCAAATCGACGCCGACGAGGCCGATTACGACCTGACCCCGCTACCGCGCAACGTGGTCCGCGCCGAGGCGCCGGCTCCCGGGCAGATCGAACGCGCGGTCGACATCCTGCGCAACGCCAAGCGCCCGGTCGTGCTGGCCGGGCACGGCGCTGCGCGCGCCGACGCCACCGCGGCCCTGGTCCGGTTCTCCGAGGAGTTCGGCTTCCAGGTCGCCAATACCTTCCACGGCAAGGGCGTCATGCCCGACGATCACCCCAACAGCATCGGAACTATCGGGTTCATGCGGCACGACTACGTCAACTTCGGGTTCGACAACGCCGACGTCGTGGTCGCGGTCGGCTATGAACTGCAGGAATTTGACCCCATTCGGATCAACCCGCAGGCCGACAAGAAGATCATCCACATTCACCGCTTCCCGGCCGAGGTCGACATGCACTACTCGGTCGACGTCGGGATCATCGGCGACATCAGTGCCTCGCTCAGAGCGCTGACCGAGGCGCTGGCCGGCCACCACTGCGCCGACGAGACCGACGTGCCGGGGTCCGGTCTGCTTGCCGACGAATTCGCTCGGGGACAACAGGATTCGCGCTACCCGTTGGCGCCGCAACGGGTGGTCGCCGACATCCGGGCCGCGCTGGGCCGTAGCGACGTCGTGCTGGTCGACACCGGAGCGACCAAGATGTGGATGGCGCGGCTCTACCCCACCTACGAGCGCAACACCTGTTTGGTCTCGAATGGATTGTCCACCATGGCTTTTGCGCTGCCGGGGGCGCTCGGCGTGAAGCTAGCACGACCCGAGTCGAAGGTGCTCGCCGTGGTGGGCGATGGCGCCTTCCTGATGAATTCGCAGGAAATCGAGACCGCCGCGCGGGAGAAGATACCGCTGGTGGTGCTGATCTGGGAGGACGGCGGTTACGGGCTGATCGAATGGAAGATGGACCTCGAGCTCGGCGCCCACTACTACGTGAAGTTCGGCAACCCCGACATCGTCAAGTACGCCGAAAGCTTTGGTGCCAAAGGGTATCGGATTAACACCGCCGACGAGCTGTTGCCGACGCTGCAGACCGCGCTCGCCGACGACGGGGTGTCGCTGATCTGCTGCCCGGTGGATTACTCGGAGAACCTACGACTGACCGACCGGCTCGGCGAGTTGGACGAAACGCTTTAGCGTTCATGCTGTTTCGCCAGCTTGAGTACTTCGTAGCGCTCGCCCGGGAGCGTCATTTCGCTCGCGCCGCGGATGCCTGTCATGTATCTCAGCCGGCGTTGTCGGAGGCCATCCGCAAGCTCGAACACGAGCTGAAGGTCCCGCTGGTCCGGCGTGGTCAGAAGTTCGAGGGGCTCACCCCGGAAGGGGAAAGGCTCGTCCATTGGGCCCGGCGCATCCTGGCCGATCGCGACGCACTCACGCTGGAGGTCACGGCATTGCAGACCGGCCTGGTCGGCGAGCTGCGGTTGGGAGTGGTGCCCAACGCGGCCACTACTGTTGCGCTGCTGACGGATTCGTTTTGTGCCGCGCACCCGTTGGTGCGGGTACGGGCGGAGACCAATCTTCGCTCGGCGGGGATCATCGAACGAATCCGCCGGTTCGAGTTGGATGCGGGGATTCTGTATCCGGATCGTCACGATACGGATGCGCTGCAGGTCACCCCGCTGTACCAGGAGCACCAGGTGCTGATCGTGGGCGGCGACCTGCTCGCGGGCAAGTCCGACTCCATCAGTTGGTCCGACGCGCTGGCCTTTCCGCTGTGCCTGCTCACCGTCGGGATGCGCGGTCGCCGTGTCATCGACGACGCACTGGCCGGGCAGGGCCTTGCGGTGACCCCACAACTCGAAACCGATTCTGTCGCCACACTCTTCGCCCACGTCGGCACCGGCCGTTGGGCGAGCATCGTGCCGCAGACCTGGATTCGCGCCCTGGGTGTGCCGGCCGGGGCTTCGGTGCTGAGGCTGCACGAGCCGTCGATCACCGCCCCGATGGTGCTGGTCACCAATGCGGAAGAACCCGGTTCGGTGGTGACGCGCGCATTGGTCCAGACCGCGCGGGACGCCAGCATCGGTGACATGTTCGGCCGACCTCACCAGGCCTGATCGGTGCGGCCTATCGGCCGGTCGGAACTCCGTCTTGGACACCGCCGATGCCGGCGGCGAAAGCTGGAACGCAGTCACCCAGCAAGAGGAGAAGCCGATGGCGAAGTGCGTGATGGTGCTCTACCCGGACCCGGTCGACGGATACCCGTCGAAGTACGCCCGCGACAGCATCCCGACGATCCAGGGCTATCCCGACGGCAGCACCGTGCCGACCCCGTCGAGCATCGACTTCACTCCCGGCGAGCTCCTCGGTTGCGTCTCCGGCGAGCTCGGGCTGCGCAAGTTCTTCGAAGACGCGGGCCACGAACTCGTGGTGACGTCGGACAAGGACGGGCCGGATTCGGAGTTCGAACGCGAGCTGCCCGACGCCGATATCGTGATTTCCCAACCATTTTGGCCGGCCTACTTGACCAAGGAGCGGATCGAGAAGGCGCCCCGGCTCAAGCTCGCGCTGACCGCGGGCATCGGCTCGGACCACGTCGACCTCGACGTCGCCCAGCAGCACGGAATCACCGTCGCCGAGGTGACCTACAGCAACAGCATCAGCGTCGCCGAGCACACGGTGATGCAGATCCTCACGCTGGTGCGCAATTTCGTCCCGTCACACCGGTGGGCCACCGAGGGCGGATGGAACATCGCCGATTGCGTGGAGCGTGCCTACGACCTGGAGGGCATGGACGTCGGGCTGATCGCCGCCGGGCGGATCGGGCGTGCGGTGCTGCGCCGGCTGGCGCCGTTCGACGTCAATCTGCACTACACCGACACACGACGGCTGTCGCCGGAGGTCGAGAAGGAACTCAACGTCACATTCCACCCGGACGTCGAGTCGCTGGTTCGCTCGGTCGACATCGTGTCGATCCACTCACCGCTGTACGAGGCGACCCGCCGGATGTTCAACGAGCGGCTGCTGGGAACGATGCGGCGCGGCTCCTACATCGTCAACACCGCCCGCGGCGAGGAAACCGTACCCGAGGCGATCGCGGCCGCATTGCGCAGCGGCCAGCTCGCTGGTTACGCCGGCGACGTGTGGTTCCCGCAGCCGCCACCGGCCGATCACCCGTGGCGGACCATGCCGAATAACGCGATGACGCCCCATGTTTCGGGTACCACGCTGTCCGCGCAGGCCCGGTACGCCGCGGGCACCCGGGAGATCCTGGAAAACTGGTTCGCCGGCACGCCGATCCGCCCGGAGTACTTGATCGTCGAGGGCGGCAAGCTCGCCGGGACGGGAGCGCTGTCCTACCAGAAGTAAGGCCTTTTCGTACGGCGGCCGGGGGACCTCATGAAATGTCTTCGCCCCGCATGTATCGGCCGACGAAGTCCAGCCCAGCATCGACGACTTCATATCGATACTGGATCGGTTCACCGCGTTGGGCCGGTACGGGCGATAGTTCGACTTGTTTCAAAATCCCATCATTGACCGCGTGCAGCAGAGGGATCTCCAAGCCCGCCTGGACGACGAAGGATGTCCGGCCGGTCTCCGCGATCTGATCGAACAACCGGCGTTCGAAATCAGAGTAGCGACTGTTCAAGATCCCGAGATTGCGCTTGTACATGCGGATCGACCGCGGATCGATTTCTTTCTCTTGGCAGTCCGGGCATAACGTGATGAGGTTTTCGAACGACTCGCCACGGCGCTGCGACTCAGACACGATGTGCGCTATCTCGGTCGTTGGACGCCGGCAGGTGGGGATCGCGCATCGATGGGCCGCCTCGACCAGCACCCTTCTCTTTGTCTCCGAGTCCGGCGGATCAATCGTCGGAAACGCGGGCGCGGGTCTGACGGTCGATGCAGCACTGGGCGCCCGGCGGCGCTCCGGTCGGGGCCGGATCCGAGGTGTGCCAGCGGCGCGATGTGACGACAATCCGATAGCCCAGGCGGCAAGGCCCACCGCTGTCATCAATACCCCGTAGTGCAGCGCCGAGGGCCACCAGGACGGACTCGTATCCTCTTCAGCGTGCCCGTCGGAATTGTATTCGGGCGCCGAGGAGTTGGCGGAATGACCGGTAGGGTCTGCGCCTGCGTCACGGTAGTCGGTGGGCGTCGGCAGTGTGGGGCCGGTCGGTATGCGATATTGCGCAACCGGCGCCGCCTGCGCCACGCCGGCTGCCGTTGCCAACACCGAGAACGGTGCCAACGCAATGGCGGCCGCCGCCGCAATCCCGATGACTCTCATCTCACCGATGCCGTTGCCGTCAGGGCCTTTTCGTCCTCGTCGGCGAAGGCGTTCTCTAGCTGCAGCGGCGAGTAGTCGACGTCGATCTCGCCGAGCGGTCGGCCGCGGGCACTGGCGATGGTGCCGAACCGTCGCATACCCCTGTCGGAGGCGTACTGGCGCGACTCGTCTAGGTCCAAGCCGAACGGGACGGGATCGCTAAACGTGGCATACGCCTGTTCGGTCGCTTGCATGACCAGCGGGATGAGCTCGTTCATCCGCGCCTCGAACACGGCCCAGTTGGCGTCGTCGGCGGCGACGTGGCGCCGGCAGGTGAAGGTGCCCCAGGCCATGTGCCGTCGCTCGTCGTCGCCGATGCGCCGAACCAGTTCCCGCATGCCGGGAAGAATGTTGCGTCCCGCGCAGATTTTGTGCCACGAGTGGTAGCCGGTTAGCGCCATCATGCCCTCGACGACGTGGTTATAGGTCACGGATGCCCTTACCTGCGCGACCGGTGACGGGTCGATTGTCAACGCGTTGAGGCATTTTGGCAGCTCCTCGTAAAAGATGCGCCGGTACGCGGACAGCGGCTCGAGGTAGGCCTGCAGATCGTCGGTCTCTCCGACGGCATCGAGCCACATGCGGAACACCTGGGTGTGTTTGGCCTCCTCGAAGGCGAACTGCGTCAAATACATCTCGTCACCCAGCCGGCCTTCGGCCCGCATGGCCGCGATGAAGGGCTGAATGTCCTCGGTCACCGCCTCCTCCCCGGCAACGAATTGGACGCGCAGTTGCAAGGCGAGGCGCCGTTCCTCATCGGTCAGCTGTTCCCAGTCAGCGCGGTCACGGGACAAGTCGATGTCGGCGGGATCCCAGAACTTGGCGTTGCCCCCGGCGAATAGCCGTAACGGCAAGCTATCCCAGTTGAATCCGCCCGCCAGCAGCGAGCCCGAATGTCTACGTGTCATCTGACAGACCCCCTCAGCCGTGTGCTGTGATTCGATGGTGACGCCGGGCCGGGACGATGGCCAAGCGCTTGGACAGAACACGCACGACTTGATACGTCAAGCGCATCAGCCACGGCGGAAAGTTCAATCGTTCTAACCTGACAGACGTGGATGTCACTGGATACCTGGGTCTATTCGGCCAACCCGGCGCCGCGCTGTCCGATGCGGACTGGGTTGCGCATGCCAACAAACACCTGACACCGAACCTTTCGGCGCTGAATGCGAGGTTTCTCGACGGCAGCCGCGAGGAGCGATGGCTGCGTATGTCTTATGAACCGGGGCCCGGCGCCTTCAATTTCGCTCAACTCAGCGGCGGGTCGATGGCCGAGATGCTGGATCAGACGGCCACCCATTGCGGCTCGCTGGTGACAGGCTGCCCGTGCCCGACGTTGAGCATGACGGTCACGATCCTGCGCGGCGGAACGGCGAAATCCTATCTGGCGACAGGCCGAGTGCTGAAGCTGACGAAGACGAACGCCGTTCTGGGCGCGGACCTCGATGACGATACGGGTCGGCGAATTGCCACGATCTCGGTGGTGTCCCAGCTCATTACGGACATCAGCAGACTTGGCTGATCGCACGTGCAACTGATGGCTCAGGGCTAGCGGCCATACTGCTGCCGGAGCGTGTCAGGATCGGCGGCTCAGCCGGCAGGGGGAGAAGCCAGCGTCATCGGCGAAACATATTGGCTCACCAGCGCACGATGCCACCACACCCGATCGCTCCGCAGCTCGGCCGGTGTGGTGAAGCGGTACTGGTAGAGCTGCGCCCGCACGTAATGTGGTGGTGAGTCGGGAAAGGGATTGTGCTGCAACAGCCGTAGCGTGGCCCGGTCATTGCGCAGCAGCCGTTGCAAGAACGGCTTCAGCCACGGCTGGGCGTAGCCCGGCGAGATCGCGGCGAACCACATCAGCCAGTCCAGCCGCAGATGATAGGGCGCCCATTGGCGCGGCACCCGTCCGACCGCCCCGGGCTTTCCTTTGAATCCGTATTCCTTCCAGACCGTCTGCGCGGTGAGTCGCGGCTCGTCGGTTCCCTCGATTACCACCTCCCGGCGGACCCGGCCGATGCTGCCGAACGCGCCGTAGGCATTCACCAAATGAAAGGAGTTGAACGACATGTTCATTCGCTGGCGCGGGGACAACATGTTGCGCACCGGCCAGTAGGTCAGGAACAGCACACAAGCCGCGAACGCGACCACCGCGCCGACGAACCACAACGGCGGCGCCGGCGGCGGCGAATGTCCGGGTATCGGCAACAGCTGCGCCGCGCGAGAGTCGTCGATGGCGCCGAACGCCAGGATGATCGTCAGCCAATTGAGCCACGCAAAATTGCCGGAGGCCACCAGCCACAGCTGCGTGACCACGATGATCGTCGCGGCCGCGCTGGACACCGGCTGCGGCGCGAACAACCCGAACGGCACCACCAGCTGCGCGAAGTGATTGCCCGCCACCTCAATTCGATGCAACCGCTTGGGTAGGTGATGAAAGAACCAGCTCAGCGGCCCGGGCATCGGCTGGGTTTCGTGGTGGTAGTACAGGCAGGTCAGGTCGCGCCAGCACGGGTCGCCGCGCATCTTTATCAGGCCGGCGCCGAACTCGACCCGAAACAGCAGCAGTCGTGCCATCCACAACGTCAGCACCGGCGGCGCGACTCGATCGTTGCCGAGAAAGATCATCAGGAAGCCGCTTTCCAGCAGCAGGGATTCCCAGCCGAACGAGTACCACGCCTGCCCGACGTTGACGATCGACAAGTAGAGCACCCACAGCGTCAGCCACACCAACATCGCGGCCCACAACGGAACCGCGTCGGCCACGCCACCGGCAACGGCCGCCGACAACGCCGCCCCGAACCAGCTGACGCCGGCGAATAGCCGGTCGGAGTAGTGCAGCTGGAAGATGCTCGGGGTCCGCCACCACGACTGCTGTGCCAAATACCTTGGTGCCGGCAGGATTCCGTGCTCGCCGATCAGTGCGCGGAACTGCAGCGCGGCCGCGACGAACGCGATCAGGTAGATGGCCGCCACGCCGCGCTCGAGCACGAATCTGCCCAACCAGTCGTCGGATGCCGCAAACCATTCCATGGCCATAGCTCCCCGGATGGTGACCGTCACACCATTCCGCGTATCCAGTCAACCAGCCGATAAACGGATAGCCAAAGCCGCAGAGGCTACTCGTTGTGTGCCGCCCGTCCATGATCCGGCAACGCGACCACCGAGGCGGCGACCGCAGCCAACGAAATCAAGGCAAGCAGTTGCACACTCGCGGAATGGCCCGCGTACCCGTCGACCGATCGCCAGGGCTGTCGCGACAGTGCCGCCCCGGCCAGAATCAATCCGCCCGCACTGGCGGCGACGGTGACCCGGTGGCGTAGCCCCTCGCGATGGCGCAGCGCGTACCGCAGGCCGATGACACTGCCGATCACCACGACCCCGGCAACGCCGGCGATCAGCGCTCCGGCCGCCAGCAATGGCACCGCCGCCCAGGGGCCGGGCGACCACGGCGATGCGGGTGGGTCGTCGGAACCTCCGCGCCGGCGCCACCACGCGAGCGCGGCCAGCAGCGGCAGTAAGGCCAGGCCCGCGGCCAGGCCGACCCGGTACAGCGAGTTGGACGCAAAGCTCAGCGTGATCGTGCCGGGATCTCCGGCCGGCACTACCCAGCCCTGTTGCCACCCGTTGACGGCAACGGGCGTCAGCCGGGCGCCGGTGCTGGTGCGGGCCACCCAGCCCGGATTGATGCTCTCGGGAATGACCAGCACTCGGGAAGTGGGCGACGCCGGGGCCCGGACCTCGCGACGGTCGGGTCCCCACCCGCCGGTCGCGGCGGGCACCGCCGAAAGACTTGTGCCACAGGGCAATTCGGTGGTGTTCGGGGTAGAAAGCTGCACCCCGTCCACGACGAACCGGGCGCCGGGGCTGATCAACAATTCCTGTTGCCCCGCCGGCAGCGCGATCGGAGTGGAATCGCAGGCGCTGACGGGAATCGGCTCGCCGGCCAGCAGCGAACCCGCGGTGGTCCGGATCGAGGTGTGCACGAACCGGCCCGCGACCGCGATGACCGGGCCGTGGTCGCAGTCGACGACGATCTCGCGCGGCCGGTTGCGCGCCGCGTCGGCGGGGGCGATCGGGTTGCCGTCGGGTCCCAGCGCCGCGACCTCGGCCAGCCCGGGCGGCTTGAGTTGGTCGAAGCCCAGCGCATTGCGGTCGATGACGTCTTGCCAGTCCAGCAGGCTGACGGTGACGGTGTCGGTCACCCGGGGTCGCAGCGACAGCGACAGCGTGTGCGGCTCGCCCCCCGGTTCGCTCGGCGCGAATTTGCGGACCTGCGGGCCGTCGCCGAGGTTGACGGCCACCACCGTCGGCTGGGCGGGCAACGTCGAGCGACTGGGCAGCAGCCGCAGCCCCGTGACCTCGGTCGGTCGCGGCAGCATCAGCGTCAGGGTTGGGGCGCTCTTGTGTTGCACCACCCGCTGCGGCGCGGTCCAGGAGGTGGCGGGATCACCGTCGGTGGCCGCGTAAGCCGAGCCGAGGACGTCGACAGTATCCGAATCGCCCTGGGCACGAGTGGTATTCGGCTCGGCAATCAGGTCGGCGAGGTTGGGGCCCTGCCGAGGCCGTACCCACAACCGTGGGGTCACCGATATCGGCGCGGGAACGGTCAGCGTGCGGCTGAAATTGACCGGCTCCTCCGGGGCCAGCGCCATCGACGGCGCGCAGCGCACGCTGTCGCCGGCCGCGGCGCAACCCGGCCGGCCGAGCAGTTCCGAGCCCAGGTCCCAGCCCGCGATCGCCGAACCCCCTGGCGGCCCGGGCACCCGCACGGTGTGCCGCAGGTCGACCGGATGCGCGAAACCGGAGGCGTCGTACTGGGTGATCGACAGGTCGGTGACGCCGAACTGCACGCCGCTGGATCCGTCGTCGGTGCCGGCGGCGGTGATTCGCACCCACGGTGTTTCGCCGTACGGCAGCGCCACGGTGAGCGGCTTACCGGGCTGGTCGAAGCGCAGCGTGGTGCTGCCGGTGGCGGTGTCGATCACGATGCGTCGCACCTGGGAGCCGACGGCCGTCGCGCTGGGTGTCAGGGTCAGCGCCGCGTTGGTCACCGGATGGTCGAAGTTGACCTGCAGCCACTGCCCGACGGCGGCCTGCAGGGCATTGGTCACCCACGATGTGGCCGGGTCGCCGTCGATCGCCGCAGCGGGGGAGGTCGCCGGGGCGACGTCGGGCATGGCGGTGGAATCCGACGACGAACTCGAGACCGTGATCCGCCCGCCGTTCCAGGCGCCGTACACCACGTCGGCGCCGGGGTCCGGATAGTCGGGCACCCGGTTGAAGGTGTGCCTGGCGTCGCCCTCGGCCCTGATCGCCGACGAGTGCTCGTCGACGCGGCCGTAGTCGGTCTCACGCGACACCGGGGTGTCGGTCACGGTCACGACCGGCGCCGGCAGCCCTGCGCCGCGGGCATCGGCGGTCAGCAGCACCGGACCCAGTGGCGGCCGGGCCAACAGTCTGCGCCGCTCGTCGAGACGCAACAGCACCTCGGGCCCGCCGTCGACGCGCGCCAATCCGTCGATGTCGGCGAAGTAGGGTGCGCCGGGATTGCCGGGGGTCACCACTCGGTAGATCTCGACGGCCGGATAGCGCGGGCGCAGACCGCTGTCGGCGACGAACCCGGGCAGCGTCCCGGGGCCCACCGGCTCACCGAACTGCGCCGCCTTCTCCAGTCGCGGCGATCCGTCGAGGGTGCGGTGCACCAGGATCGGGCGCGCCGAACGCGACGAGTCGGGATCCAGGTCGTTGCGCACCACGACATACGAAATTCCTTGGCGAGCAAGGGTATCGGCCAGCCCGGCGGACGGGATGCCGGCGGCGAACAGGCGTTGCACGGAATCCAGCGCCCGGATGGTCTGCGGCGGGGTCAACGGGATCGAGTCGCGCACACCCCACGGGCCACTGCCGAGCACCTGCAGAGGTTCGTCGTGGGTGGTGCCCCACGTCTGCGTGGCGAACGGCGCCCCCGGCACCACCAGCACTCGCCCGGGGGTGGGCGCCCCGGTGTTGTGCGCGGTAAGCCAATCGGCGGCGTAGTGCCAGTAGCGGGGGATGGCGCTGAACGTGCCCGGCGGAGTGAGCCGCGCGGTCCACGCCAGCGAGGTGCTCACCGTCAGCGCGGTCAGCACTACCACCGTCGCGGCGACCCGCTTGTCGCGCTCGGGGTGGGCGAACGCGTGCAGCCACTGCGCTCTCGGCGCACTGCCCGGCCCCCAACCAGGAAGAGGCACCCGGCCCAGCAACGCCGCGACACCCAGCACGATCGGGATCCGGATGACCGATTCCAACTTGTGCACATTGCGCAGCGGTGCGCCCGCGGCGTCCAGGAACAGCTGCACCTGATGCGCCAGCGGCGAGCCCAGCCCGCCGCTGTAGCCGACGGCCATCAACACCACCCCGACCAGCAGCATCGTCACCAGCCGTCCGCGGGCCGGCATCGCGGCGCTGGCCAGTCCGGCCAAACCGGCCGCCGCGACCAGGCAGGTCGCCAGGATGGCCGCCGAGCCGGTCACCAGCGGCGCGCCCGCGGTCGCATTCGGGGCCACGAACGGCGTCCAACTGTCGGTGCCGCGCAGCATCTCGACCAGTGACGACCACTGCGTCGTCACCCCCGAGGATTCGATGAAGTCCAGGAACGGCGGGCTGACGTTACGCAGCATCACCAGCGCGACGACCCACCACAGCATCGCCAGCACCAGACTCAACGCCCACCACGCGGTGTAGCGCCACCACAACCGATTGGGCCGATGACAGGCCCACCAGATCACCGCAGGCAGGCAACCCGCCAGCGTGGCGATCGCATTCACCGCGCCCATCAGCGCGACCGCCAGCCCGGCCTGGCCGGCCAGCGCGCGCACCGACCGGCCCGGGGTCCCTCGCAACGCGAGGATCGTCGGCAGCAACACCCACGGCGCCAGCATGATCGGCAAGGTCTCCGACGAGATTGAGCCGAGCGTGGTCAGCACCCGCGGGGACAGTGCGAACGCGGCCGCGCTGATCACCCGCGACGACGGGCTACCGATCCCCAGCGCCTCGGCGACCCGCAGCAATCCCCAGAAGCCGGCCGTCAACAGCAACGCCCACCACAGCCGCTGCGTCATCCAGCCGGGCACGCCGAGTAGGTGGCCGATCGCAAAGAAGGCGCCGTGCGGAAACAGGTAGCCGTAGGCCTGATTCTGCGTCTGGCCGAACGGCAGCTCGCTGTTCCACAGGTTGGTGGCGCGGGCCAGGAAGCGCAGCGGGTTGGCGGTCAGGTCCAGCTTGGTATCGGGGGACACCTGACCGGGCGACTGCGCGAACGTCAGCGCCAGGGAGATTGCGCCGACCAGAAAGAGCCAGCGCCGCGACAGTGGAGTAACCGACAAGCCCGCGGCCGAGTCCGCCGCAGGCGGAGTACGGGCCTCCGCTGGGCCGGATGGCGACGACCCGCTGCGCCCGGCTACGCCGCGCTTGCGATCGCCACGGCCGCGCTTGCGATCGCCGCTAGCTACGGTTGCCGTATTCGACCCGGTTGAGCACTGACGACTGCGGATCGCCCCCGGGAAGTGGCGGCTTCGTGTCCTGTTGCACCATCAGGGTGATTCCGAAGATCGCGGCCGCGCCCAGCAACAAACCAACCACCACGCTCGCGGCGGCGGGCGCAATGATCCGGTTCATCGGTCTCCTCGGGTTTCGCGGTGGTCACGGGGGACTACCCAAAAGTCAACCTAGCAGAAGGGCTGTTCGCCTCCCGGCCGGCGACTCACGGCCACGGCACGCAATGTCCGTGCCAACACCGAGAGCCGTAGTTCACCAGATACGGGCCCGCGGGGTTCAGAGTCGCCGGTGCGGTCTGCACCGGCACCACCCGGTGGTCCTCGACGACGAACGTGACGCCGACGGTCGCGGCGGCTCCGATCGTCAGCCCCGCCGCGATACCGGCCGCCGCGGCCAGCGCGAAACCCGCCATCGCTGGCTCCTCCCTTGCCAGTGAGTCTGTGGCCAACCTAACCGCGCCGGGCGACGAGCGCCGTTGTCCGCCGAACCGCGAGTCGCGTCAGGGCTGCAGTTCCGGCGGCAGTCCCGGCACCGGCGGTATCTGGTTCAGGCAGTCCTCCGGACTGTTGCACGGCAGGCAATACCCACCGACGCAGCGGTCGCCGTACTGCACGAGATAGGGCGAGGACGGGCTGGACGGGGCTCGGGCCGGGACCAGGGTGCGGTCCTCGGCGGTGAGTGTGACGCCAACGGTGGCGACGGCGCCGATTGCCAGACCCGCGGCGATGCCTGCCGCGGCTGCCAGCGTGAAAGCGGTCATCGCTGGCTCCTCCCTTACCGGTCGGTGATGGCCTTGTCGCCAACCTAACCCCGGCCGGCGCCGGTGCGCGTGGAATCCGCCCGATGGGGCCGACCGATGCGCGTACCCGTCGTGACACCATGTTCCGATGGCTTTTCCGCGCACTCTGGCCGTGCTGGCCGCGGCTTCGGCGTTGTTGGTCGCATGTGGCCACGACGCCGCCCGGCCCCCCGCGACCACCAGCAGCAAGGTGCTCGCCGCACCGCCGGCGCCGCCGGTCTGCTCCGACCCCACGTCGCTGCCAGGCAAACTGTCGATCCGCGACAAGCTGGCCCAGCTGCTGATGGTTGGTGTGAAAGACGCCGATGACGCCCGCGCCGTGGTCAACGGCTACCACGTCGGCGGCATCTTCATC
Organism: Mycobacterium stomatepiae; assembly: GCF_010731715.1. Classification (NCBI taxonomy): domain Bacteria; kingdom Bacillati; phylum Actinomycetota; class Actinomycetes; order Mycobacteriales; family Mycobacteriaceae; genus Mycobacterium; species Mycobacterium stomatepiae. Next base: position 3,507,561 of record NZ_AP022587.1, on the reverse strand, counting down.
GGCAGCTGGACGGACCTGGGCATCTATCAGGGCCCGCTGGCAGAGATCGCGGGCAGCGCGGGGCCGCTGCCGCTGGCCGTCAGCGTCGACGAGGAAGGTGGCCGGGTGTCCCGGCTGAAGTCGCTGATCGGCACGGCGCCGTCGCCGCGCGAGCTGGCCAAGACCCAGACCGTCGAGCAGGTCCGCGAACAGGCGGCACAGCGCGGCAAGAAGATGCGCGACCTGGGCATCACGATCGACTTCGCGCCGGTGGTCGATGTCTCCGACGAGCCCGACGACGCCGTGATCGGCAACCGCTCGTTCAGCAATGACCCGGCGACCGTCACCGCCTACGCCGGGGCCTACGCGCAAGGCTTGCGCGACGCCGGAGTGCTGCCGGTGCTCAAACACTTCCCCGGCCACGGGCACGGGTCCGGCGACTCGCACAAGGGCGGGGTGCTCACGCCGTCGCTGGCCGACCTGCAAACCAGCGATCTGGTGCCGTACCGGACGCTGACCACCGTGACACCGGTCGCCGTCATGGTGGGTCACCTGCAGGTTCCCGGGCTCACCGGCGACGACCCGGCCAGCCTGAGCCGTCCGGCGGTGCAGTTGCTGCGCGATGGCATCGGCTACGGGGCACCGCCCTTCAACGGTCCGGTGTTCAGCGACGACCTGTCCAGCATGGCGGCGATCTCCGACCGGTTCGGCGTGGCCGAAGCGGTGCTGCGGACTTTGCAGGCGGGCACCGACGTCGCGCTGTGGGTGACAACCGACGAAGTCCCCGCCGTCCTGGACCGGCTCGAAAAGGCGGTATCCGCAGGCGAATTGGCGTTGCCGGCGGTCGACCAATCGCTGGTGCGGGTGGCGACGATGAAGGGACCCGCTCGGACGTGTGGACACTGATCCGCTGCCCGATCGTTACCCTGTAGTCAGATTGGCAGAGCCCGAAGGGCTCGAAAGGGCGCAGCGATGGCAGGTGGTACCAAGCGGCTACCGCGCGCTGTCCGGGAACAGCAGATGCTCGACGCCGCCGTGCAGATGTTCTCGGTCAATGGCTACCACGAGACCTCGATGGACACCATCGCCGCCGCGGCGGAGATCTCCAAGCCGATGCTGTACCTGTATTACGGCTCCAAAGAGGACTTGTTCGGCGCCTGCCTGACCCGCGAGCTGACCCGGTTCATCGAGGCGGTGCGCGCCGACATCGATTTCACCCAGAGCCCGCGCGACCTGCTGCAGAACACCATCGGGTCATTCCTGCGCTACATCGACGCCAACCGGGCGTCCTGGATCGTGATGTATACCCAGGCCATCAGCTCGCAGGCGTTCGCCCACACCGTGCGCGAGGGACGCGAGCAGATCATCGAGCTGGTTGCGGGTCTGGTGCGGGAGAACAGCCGCGCGCCGCGGACCGACGCCGAGCACCAGATGATGGCCGTTGCGCTCGTGGGCGCCGGCGAGGCGATGGCCAACCGGCTGTCCACCGGCGACATCGACGTCGACGAGGCCGCGGAGCTGATGATCGACCTGTTCTGGCACGGCCTGCGTGGAGTGCCGGTGGATCCGGACGTCAGCGCTTCGACCCGCACCGCGGGCTAGATTCATGCAGTGCCCCGCGTCCCCGCCGCCAGCTCGGGCCGCAATGTCGACTTCTTCTGTGCCGTGGTCATTGTTGGGTTGCTGGCCGGGGTCGCCGGGTTGTCGACGACGTTCGTGCTGCGCTTCGTTGAGCACCTGACCTACAACTACGGTTTCGGCACCCTGCTGGCCGGAGTCGCCGGCAGCAGTCCGGTGCGCCGAGTGCTAGGGCCGATGGTCGGTGCCGGGCTGGCCGGACTGGGCTGGTGGATCCTGCGGCGCCGTGCCGACGTGCCACCACTGGCCGGAACCATCGCCCGCCATGACTCGATACCGCGGCTGTCCTGGAGCATCGACGCCATGCTGCAGGTGCTGCTGGTCGGCTCGGGGGCATCGCTGGGCCGGGAGGGGGCTCCCCGCCAATTAGCCGCGGCGCTCGGCGATTTCGCGACTGGCTGGCTCAAGCGGCTGTCGGTACGCGACCGCGAGATCCTGCTGGCCTGCGCGACCGGCGCCGGCTTGGGCGCGGTGTACGCCGTGCCGCTGGCCGGCGCGCTGTTCTCGGCGCGGATCATGCTCAACACCTGGCATCCCAGGGCGCTGGGTGCGGCCGTCCTCACCTCCAGCCTGGCCGTCGCGATCGGCTCGGCCGACACCCGCGATCAGCCCAACCTGAACTGGCCGATCGGGGAGTCCACCTACCTGCTGACCGCGCACGGGCTGCTGCTGGCCCCGTTCGCTCTCGCGGTGGGGCTGGCGTTCAACCGGCTGATGGAGGCGGCGCGCCCCGCCCCACAGATCCGCAGCTGGGTGCTGATCCCCGGGCTGGCCGGCGCCGGTTGGTGATGGGCATCTGCTCGCACTGGTGGCCCGAACTGCCCGGCAATGGCCGCAGCATCCTGACGGTCAGCCTGGCCAGCGGTCTGACGCTGACGGCGGCGGCCGCGATCCTGGTGTTGAAGCCATTGTTGACCGCGCTGTTCCTGCGCGCCGGCGGGGCCGGCGGCATGCTGACACCGTCGCTGGCCACCGGCGCTGCAACGGGCACCCTGCTGGTGTTGACGATCAATTGGCTTGCCGGGACACACCTGCACGTGCCGGCGGTGTCATTGGCCGGTGCCGCCGGGGTGCTCGCGGTTACCCAGGGCTCACCGATCTGGGCCGCGATCTTCGTCTGGGAGCTGGCCCGGCCGCCGCTATGGCTGTTCTTTGTTTTTCTGTTGACCGCCACCGGTGCGCACGGACTGAAAAAGCTGCTGAGTGTGCGCGCGCAGAAGCATGACGAACGCGCCGGCTGAGCCGAGTACTACAGGGGCCGGATGTTGCCGGTCAGATGTGGATAGCCCTTGGCGATATTGCGCAGCGAAAGCTCCCAGCACCCCTGGTCGTTTTCGTCGATGTAGAGGCCCGTGGTCGCGGGCAGGATCACCGGCTTGCCGAACCGCACCGAGTACTTCGCCGCGTCCGGGATTCGAGCTTCGATATTAGCCAATACTGCTGCGGCACTGAACATTCCATGCGCAATGACGGTCGGGAACCCGAATAGTTTGGCGGCGATCGGATTGGTGTGGATCGGGTTGTGATCGCCGCCGATGACGGCGTAGCGGCGGATCTGGCCCGGCGTGATGCGCAGCACCGTGGGCGGCGGCGGCAGCTTTGGCTGTTTCTGGGGTGGCGGTTTGGGTTCGTCGGACAAGCTGGTGCGCTGCTGATGCAGGAAGGTCGTCACCTGGTGCCACGCGGTTTCGTTGCCGACACGTACGTCGGTCACCAGGTCGACCAGCAGGCCCTTGCGGTGCTCACGCAGATTCTCGGCATGCACCCGCACCCCGACGGTGTCGGTCACCGCGATCGGACGATACTGCGTGATGTGGTTCTCGGTATGCACCGAACCCATTGCGGCGAAAGGGAAGTCAAACCCCGTCACCAAAGACATCAGCGCTGGGAAGGTCAACGCAAACGGATAGGTAATCGGCACGTTGTTGCCGTAGCGCAGACCGGTAACCGCGGCGTACTCGGCCACGTTCGTCTGGTCGATAGGCAGCTCGTCGACGGTCACGATGCGGCTGGGCAGCTGATCCGACCGGGACACCAGCGGAAGCGCCCCGGCGGCCGCTCGCAGCATGTTACGCAGGCCGCTTGGTTGATTCATCGCGTTCTCCTCAAGCCTTGAGAAACCTACGCGCCCAGCATGGCCTGGCCGCAGACACGAATAACGTTGCCGGTCACCGCGTTTGACGCCGGGCTGGCGAAATAGGCGATCGTCTCGGCGACGTCGACCGGTTGCCCACCCTGGAACAGCGAGTTCAGCCGGCGGCCCACCTCGCGGGTGGCCAGCGGAATGGCTTCTGTCATCTTGGTTTCGATGAAGCCCGGCGCCACGGCGTTGATCGTGATGCCCTTCTCGTGCAGTCCCGGCGCTAGCGCCTGAGTGAGGCCGATCATCCCGGCCTTGGTGGTGGCGTAATTCGTCTGCCCGCGGTTGCCGGCGATGCCGGCCATCGACGACAAACCGATCACCCGGCCACCTTCTCCGATGCTGCCGTTTTCGATCAGGCCTTCGGTAAGACGTCGCGGAGCAAGCAGATTGACGGCCAGGACGGCGTCCCAGCGCGCGTCGTCCATGTTGGCCAGCAGCTTGTCGCGAGTGATGCCGGCGTTGTTGACCAGGATGTCGGCACGCCCGGCGTAGTGGTCGCGCAGGTGCTCGGTGATCTTGTCGACGGCATCGTCGGCGGTGACGTCGAGCCACAGCGCCGTGCCGCCCACCCGGCTCGCGGTTTCGGCCAGCGCCTCGGCGGCGGATTCCACGTCGATCGCGACGACGCGGGCACCGTCGCGGGCGAATACTTCGGCGATCGTCGCGCCGATGCCGCGGGCGGCGCCGGTCACGATCGCAACCTTGCCATCCAGCGGCTTGTCCCAGTCCGCCGGCGGAGTGGCGTCGTCGGCTCCCAGGTAGAAGACCTGGCCGTCGACGTAGGCCGATTTCGCCGAAAGGATAAACCGCAGAGTCGATTCCAGGCCTGTCGCGGCCGGTTTGGCCTCCGGCGACAGGTAAACCAGCGCCACGGTAGAGCCGTGGCGCAGCTCCTTGGCCAGCGATCGGGTGAAGCCCTCCAGTGCGCGCTGCGCGATCCGCTCGTCGGTGCTGCCCGCGGCATCGGGTGTGGTGCCGACCACGACGACGCGGGCGCAGTGGCCAAGATTACGCAGCAGCGGTGTGAAGAAATCGTGCAGCGCACGCAGCCCGCTGGGCGCGGTGATGCCGGTGGCGTCGAAAACCAGCCCGCCGAACCGGTCGGCCCAGCGGCCACCCAGATTGTTGCCGACCACGTCGTAGTCGTTGTCCAGCGCCGCCCGCAGCGGCTCGACGATCCTGCCGTCACCCCCGATCAGCAACGATCCGGACAGCGGCGCATCACCGGCTCGGTAACGGCGCAGGTTCTCGGGTTGTGGAACACCAAGTTGCTTTGCCAGGAAGGATCCGGGGCCGGAGTTGACGACTTGCGAGAACAGATCGGACGAACGATTGGGAGCCACTGAGCTGCCTTCCGTTTCTTGAGTGCCGTACAGGGCAACCGTATCGAGGACGAACTTACTGCAGAGTAACAACCGTGGGTAGTATGGGCCCCAACGGCCAATCCCCCAAACTGAAAATTGGAGATGAACGTGGCCCCTGCAAGTTCTGCGACAAGTGATTCGGTTGCTCAGGCGAGTGTGAAGTCCCGGCGCCGGGTCGCCGTGCTGGGCGGCAGTCGCATTCCGTTCGCGCGATCAGACGGCGCTTACGCCGAGGCGTCGAATCAGGACATGTTCACCGCGGCCCTGGGTGGGCTGGTGGACCGGTTCGGACTGGGTGGCCAGCGACTGGGCGTGGTCGTCGGCGGAGCCGTGCTCAAGCACAGCCGCGACTTCAACCTGATGCGCGAGTGCGTGCTGGGCGCCGAATTGTCTTCTTACACACCGGCATTCGATATCCAGCAGGCATGCGGCACCGGCCTGCAGGCAGCCATTGCGGCGGCCGACGGGATCGCGTCGGGCCGTTACGACGTCGCCGCGGCCGGCGGCGTGGACACCACGTCCGACCCGCCGATCGGGCTGGGTGACAACCTGCGCCGCACCCTGCTGAAGTTGCGCCGCTCCAAGTCAAACCTGCAACGGCTGAAGCTGGTGGGCACGCTGCCCGCCACCCTGGGCGTCGAAATTCCGGCGAACAGCGAGCCCCGCACCGGGCTGTCGATGGGCGAGCATGCCGCCATCACTGCCAAGCAGATGGGGATCAAGCGGGTGGACCAGGACGAGTTGGCCGTTGCCAGCCACCACAACATGGCCGCCGCCTACGACCGCGGCTTCTTCGACGACCTGGTCACACCCTTCCTGGGGCTGTACCGCGACGACAATCTGCGGGCCAACTCCAGCGCCGAGAAGCTCGCCACGCTGCGCCCGGTCTTCGGGGTGAAGGCCGGCGACGCGACGATGACGGCCGGTAACTCGACACCGTTGACCGACGGTGCCTCCGTCGCCCTGCTGGCCACCGAGGAGTGGGCCGCCGAGCATTCGTTGCCCGCGCTGGCCTACCTGGTGGACTCCGAGACCGCCGCGGTCGACTACGTCAACGGACGCGACGGGCTGCTGATGGCCCCGACGTACGCGGTACCGCGGCTGCTGGCCCGCAACGGGCTGACGCTGCAGGATTTCGACTTCTACGAAATCCACGAGGCCTTTGCGTCGGTGGTGCTGGCGCATCTGCAGGCGTGGGAGTCCGAGGAGTACTGCAAGGAGCGGTTGGGGCTGGACGCCGCGCTGGGGTCGATCGACCGGTCCAAACTCAACGTCAACGGCTCGTCGCTGGCCGCCGGCCACCCGTTCGCAGCCACCGGCGGGCGGATTCTCGCCCAGGCCGCCAAGCAGCTGGCCGAGAAGAAGGCGGAGAGTACTGGTCCGGTGCGCGCGCTGATCTCGATCTGCGCGGCCGGCGGGCAGGGTGTGGCCGCCATTTTGGAGGCCTGACCTACGCCCCGCAGGCGGCCTGTCGGCGCACCGCGGCGGCGATGACGTTCGTCACAGCGGGTTAGCAATGGCAAGGGATGGGTAACCGTTCCTGCGGATTGTCCCGTGTTGTGGTCTGACCCCCCGACCCCGACGGCAACACGGGGCATCCCTGATTCGACCGCCGGTATGAAAAACGACGGGCGTACGAAAAGGGCCGCCGCTGGTTTGAGGGGATCCAGCGGCGGTCTTTTTCGTATCCCGTCCCCACGACCCAAAATCCCCCGCTTCAGCGTGGAAGCGGGGGATTTTGCCTGCTCAGGCGAGTCGCTTAGAAGGCGGCCTCGTCGAGCTCCATGATGTCGTTGTCCAGCGTCTCGATCACCTCGCGGGTCCCGGCCAGCAGCGGCAGGAAGTTCTTCGCGAAGAACGACGCCACCGCGATCTTGCCCTCGTAGAAGGACCGCTCGGCGCCGCTGGCGCCGGCGTCAAGCGCGGCCACGGCCACCGCGGCGTGACGCTGCAGCAACCAGCCGATCACCAGGTCGCCGACGCTCATCAGGAAGCGCACCGAGCCCAGACCCACCTTGTACAGGCTGGTGACGTCCTCCTGCGCGGCCATCAGGTAACCGGTCAGGGTGGCCGCCATGGCCTGGACGTCTTCCAGAGCCTTGGCCAGGTGCTCGCGCTCGGTCTTCAACCGGCCGTTACCGGTCTCGGCGTCGACGAACTTCTGGATCTGCTCGGACACGTGCGCCAGCGCCACACCCTTGTCGCGGACGATCTTGCGGAAGAAGAAGTCCTGCGCCTGGATCGCCGTGGTGCCCTCGTAGAGCGAGTCGATCTTCGCGTCGCGGATGTACTGCTCGATCGGGTAGTCCTGCAAGAAACCGGACCCACCGAATGTCTGCAGGCTCTCGGTCAGCTTTGCGTAGGCCTGCTCGGAGCCGACGCCCTTGACGATCGGCAGCATCAGGTCGTTGACCTTGACCGCGAGGTCGGCGTCCACGCCGTGCAGCGCTTCGGCGACGGCCGCGTCCTGGTAGGTCGCGGTGAACAGGTACAGCGCGCGCAGACCCTCGGCGTACGCCTTCTGGGTCATCAGCGAGCGCCGCACGTCCGGGTGGTGCGTGATGGTTACGCGCGGAGCCGTCTTGTCGGTCATCTGCGTCATGTCGGCACCCTGCACGCGCTCCTTGGCGTACTCAAGTGCGTTCAGGTAGCCGGTCGACAGGGTGGCAATAGCCTTGGTGCCCACCATCATTCGGGCCTGCTCGATGACGTCGAACATCTGCGCGATACCGTCGTGCACCTCGCCCACCAACCAGCCGACTGCGGGCACGCCGTGCTGGCCCAGCGAGAGCTCGCAGGTGGCGGAGACTTTCAGACCCATCTTGTGCTCGACGTTGGTGACGAACACGCCGTTACGCTCACCCGGCTCGCCGGTCTCGTGATCGAAGTGGAACTTCGGCACGAAGAACAGCGACAACCCCTTGGTCCCAGGTCCCGCGCCCTCGGGGCGGGCCAGCACCAAGTGCATGATGTTCTCGAACAAGTCGTCGGAGTCGGCGGAGGTGATGAACCGCTTGACGCCGTCAATGTGCCAGGTGCCGTCCTCCTGCTGGACCGCTTTGGTGCGGCCGGCGCCGACGTCGGAGCCCGCGTCCGGCTCGGTCAGCACCATGGTGGCGCCCCAATTGCGCTCGGCAGCGAGCACGGCCCACTTCTTCTGCTCGTCAGTGCCGTTCTTGTAGAAGATCTCGGCCATGCCCGAGCCCATCGCGTACATGTAGGCCGCGGGGTTGGCGCCGAGGATGTGCTCGATCAGGGCCCACTGCAGCGCGCGGGGCATCGGCATGCCGCCGAGCTCCTCTTTCAGGCCGACCTTGTCCCAGCCGCCGTCGAACAGAGCGCGCATCGACTTCTTGAACGAGTCCGGCAGCGTCACCGTGTGCGTCTTGGGGTCGAAAACCGGCGGATTGCGGTCGCCGTCGACGAACGACTCGGCGATCGGCCCCTCGGCCAGCCGGCTCATTTCGGTCAGCATTTCGTGGGCGGTGTCGACATCCAGGTCGCTGAATGCGCCTTGGCCGAGCGCTTGGTCGACGCCCAACACCTCGAACAGGTTGAATGCCTGGTCGCGGACGTTGCTCTTGTAGTGGCTCACTACTCTCCTCCTCGTTGAGAATGCCACGGTGTGGTTGGGTGCTTCGGCTAAGTTACCCACCAGTAACACCGCTAAATATAGCTGCTGGATCGGTCGGCGCAAGTCAATGTGAGCTAGATTTCATTGCCTAATTAACCAACCGGTTGGGAAGTCCCAGGTCACGGCTTCGACAGGTGCTTTACCTGCGGCGATAATGGAACCGTGACAAGTGTGAAGAGCGTCACCGCCTTGCCTGTCGTGGACTTGACGGCCGATACCGGTGTGTTGCGCGAGGCCGCACATGAGGTGGGTTTCTTCTACCTGACCGGCCACGGCGTACCTCAGGCGCTCGTCGCGCGGGTGCTCGCGGCGGCCCGCGCGTTGTTCTCGCTACCGCAAGCCGATAAGGATGCCGTGGCGATGGTGCGCAGCCCGCATTTCCGCGGTTACACCCGGCTGGGTGGCGAGCTCACGCTCGGCGAGGTGGATTGGCGCGAGCAGATTGATATGCAGATTGATATTGGGCCCGAACGCCAGCCCGTGGGTGGGCCCGGACGGCCGGAATACCTCTGGTTGCAGGGCCCCAACCAGTGGCCGGCAGCGCTGCCCGAGTTGCCGGCGGTCATCGCCGAGTGGGACGCCGCCCTGTCGGTGGTGGCCCGCACCCTGCTACGGCACTGGGCGGCGTCGCTGGGCAGTCCGCCCGAGGTGTTCGACGCCGCTTTCGCCGAGACGCCGGCCACCCTGATCAAGGTCATCCGCTATCCCGCCCGCGCGGCGAGCCCGCAGGGCGTGGGCGCGCACCGGGACTCCGGGGTGCTGACGTTGTTACTGGCCGAGCCCGGCAGTCGGGGGCTGCAGGTGCGACGCCGCGACCGCTGGGTCGATGTCGCGCCGCTGGAGGGGGCATTCATCGTCAACATCGGCGAGCTGCTCGAGGTCGCGACCGGCGGCTATCTGCGGGCCATCGAGCACCGGGTAAATTTGGACGGCCAGGTCGCCGAGCGGATTTCGGTGCCGTTCTTCTTCAATCCCCGGCTGGACGCGCAGCTACCGGTGCTGTCGCTCCCCCCGGAGCTATTGGCACTCGCGGCGCGTACCGACAAGTCGTGGACACCGACCGACAACCCGTCGGACCCGATCTTCTCGGTTTACGGGCGAAATGCCTGGAAGAGCAGGCTGCGGGCGCACCCGGATGTGGCCGACGCGCACGGATATTCGAACGGTAGGGTCAGACAGGCGAATCCGTCGTCGGATCAAGGGGCGAATGAAGTCCAGTGAATGCATCGAACAAGCTGACTCCGACCTCACTGCGTGAGGCCTTCGGCCACTTTCCGTCCGGCGTGGTGGCGATCGCCGCCGAGGTTGCGGGAGTCCGGGTGGGCCTGGCCGCCAGCACCTTTGTCCCCGTCTCGCTGGAGCCGCCGTTGGTGTCGTTCTGCGTGCAGAACACGTCGACCACCTGGCCCAAGCTCAAGGACCTGCCGATGTTGGGCATCAGCGTGCTCGGCGAGGCGCACGACGAGGCCGCCAAGACGCTGGCGGCCAAGACCGGTGACAGGTTCGCCGGCATGGAGACGGTGTCCTACGAGTCCGGCGCGGTCTTCATCAAGGGCACCGGCCTGTGGCTGGAGAGCGCGATCGCGCAGCTGATCCCGGCCGGGGATCACGTCATTGTCGTACTGCGGGTCAACCAGGTGACGGTCGACGCCGAGGTGGCACCGATTGTCTTCCACCGCAGCGCATTCCGCAGACTTGGTGTCTGAGCCCTCGGCGTCTCGCCGGCAGTGCACGTTCGGCGAAAACGATGAGGGCGTCTAGCGCCTGAACAGCTTGTTGCCCAGCCAGACGATCGGGTCGTACTTGCGGTCGGCAACCCGCTCTTTCATCGGGATCAGCGCGTTGTCGGTGATCTTGATGTGTTCCGGGCACACCTCGGTGCAGCACTTGGTGATGTTGCAGAACCCGAGGCCGAAGTCCTCCTGCGCCATTTCGCGCCGGTCGAGTGTATCCAGCGGGTGCATCTCCAGCTCGGCGGCCCGCATCAAAAAGCGTGGACCGGCGAAGGACTTCTTATTCTCCTCGTGGTCGCGGACCACGTGACACACGTTGTTGCACAGGAAGCACTCGATGCACTTGCGGAACTCCTGCGAGCGCGCGACGTCCTCCTGCGCCATCCGGTACTCGCCGGGCTGCAGGTCCTTGGGCGGCGCGAAAGACGGGATTTCGCGGGCCTTTTCGTAGTTGAACGAGACGTCGGTGACCAGGTCGCGGATCACCGGGAAGGTGCGCAGCGGAGTGACCGTCACGACCTCGTCCTCGGCGAACGACGACATCCGGGTCATGCACATCAGCTTCGGCATACCGTTGATCTCGGCCGAGCAGGATCCGCACTTGCCCGCCTTGCAGTTCCATCGCACCGCGAGGTCCGGAGTCTGGGTCGCCTGCAGGCGATGGATGATGTCGAGCACCACTTCGCCCTCGTTGACCTCGACCGTGAAATCCTGCAGTGCGCCGCCAACATCGTCGCCGCGCCACACCCGCATCGTCGCGTCGTAGCTCATTAGCCTCTCCGTCCTGGGTGGTCGGCCAGCTCTTCGTCGGTGAAGTACTTTTCCAGCTCGGAGATCTCAAAGAGCTCCAAAAGGTCGGGCCGCATCGGCACCTGGTCCTCGCGGGTGACGGTGACGTCGGGAATCACGTCGTCGCCGCCGCCGGCGCGGCAGACCAGCAACACCTTGCGCCACGACGAGTCCATGCCCGGGTGGTCGTCGCGGGTGTGTCCGCCGCGGCTCTCGGTGCGCATCAGCGCCGCCTTGGCCACGCATTCGCTGACCAGTAGCTGGTTGCGCAGATCGATGGCCAGGTTCCAGCCGGGGTTGTACTCGCGGTGCCCCTCGACGTGAATGTGCTTGAACCGCTCCCGCAGCGCGGTGAGTCGTTCCAGCGCCTCGGTGATCTCCTCCGATTTGCGGATGATGCCGACCAGGTCGTTCATCGACTGCTGCAGTTCGTGTTGCAGCGTGTACGGGTTCTCCGCGGCGGTGCCGTTGGTCGGTGCCTCGAAGGGAGCCAGGGCGCGCTTCGCCGCCGCCTCGATCGAGTCCTCGCTGACGGTCGGACGACTGGCCAGGGCGCGCGCGTAGTCGGCGGCGCCCAGCCCGGCGCGGCGGCCGAAGACGAGCAGGTCCGACAGCGAGTTGCCGCCCAGCCGGTTGGAGCCGTGCATGCCGCCCGAGCATTCGCCCGCGGCGAACAGACCGGCGACGGTGGCCGCGCCGCTGTCGGGGTCGACCTCGACCCCGCCCATCACGTAGTGACAGGTGGGTCCGACTTCCATCGGCTCCTTGGTGATGTCGACGCCGGCGAGCTCCATGAACTGGTGGTGCATCGACGGCAGCCGGCGCTTGATCTCGTCGGGCGTCAACCGGGAGGCGATGTCCAGGTAGACACCGCCGTGCGGGGTGCCGCGACCGGACTTGACCTCGGAGTTGATCGCGCGGGCAACCTCATCGCGGGGCAGCAGGTCAGGAGTGCGGCGGGCCGAGTCGTTGTCCTTGAGCCACTGGTCGGCTTCTTGCTCGGATTCGGCGTATTGCCCCTTGAACACCGGCGGGATGTAGTCGAACATGAAGCGCTTGTTGTCGGAGTTCTTCAACACCCCGCCGTCACCGCGTACACCCTCGGTGACCAGGATCCCCTTCACACTCGGCGGCCAGACCATGCCGGTCGGGTGGAACTGGATGAATTCCATGTTGATCAGCGTCGCGCCGGCCCGCAGCGCCAGCGCGTGGCCGTCGCCGGTGTACTCCCAGGAGTTCGATGTCACCTTGAACGACTTGCCGATACCGCCGGTGGCCAGCACCACAGCGGGGGCGTCGAAGACGACGAACCGGCCGCTTTGACGCCAGTAGCCGAACGCCCCGGCGATCACGTCACCGTCTTTGAGTAGCTCGGTAATGGCGCATTCGGCGAAGACCTTGATCCGCGCCTCGTAGTGGCCGAGCTCGGCGAAGTCTTCCTGCTGCAGCGAGACGATCTTCTGCTGCATGGTGCGGATCAGCTCCAGGCCGGTGCGGTCACCGACGTGTGCCAGCCGCGGGTAGGTGTGCCCACCGAAGTTGCGCTGGCTGATCTTTCCGTCCTTGAGGCGGTCGAACAGCGCTCCGTAGGTCTCGAGCTCCCAGACCCGGTCCGGTGCCTCCTTGGCGTGCAGTTCGGCCATCCGCCAGTTGTTGAGGAACTTGCCACCGCGCATCGTGTCGCCGAAGTGGGTCTTCCAGTTGTCCTTGGGGTTGGTGTTACCCATGGACGCTGCGCAGCCGCCCTCGGCCATCACTGTGTGGGCCTTGCCGAACAGCGACTTGGTTACCACCGCGACCTTGAGACCACGTTCACGCGCTTCGATGACCGCGCGCAAACCCGCGCCGCCGGCACCGATCACGACCACGTCGTAGGAGTGCCGTTCGACCTCAGTCATAAAACCTCGCTCAGCTTGTTGTGCTTAAAGGGCTTGTCAGCCAACAAATCTCAGGTCAGAGATGGTGCCGCTGGCCACCAGTGCCACGTAGGCGTCGGTGAGCATCAGCGTGCCCAGGGTGATCCACGCGTACATCTTGTGCCGGGTGTTGAGCCGGCTGACCTGGGTCCAGATCCAATACCGCACAGGGTGTTTGGAGAAGTGCTTGAGCCGCCCACCGGTGACGTGCCGGCACGAGTGGCAGGACAGCGTATAGACCCACAGCATGATGACGTTGCCGAGCAGGACGATGTTGCCCAGGCCGAAACCGAATCCGCCGGGCCCGGTCTCGGAGTGGAACGCGACGATGGCGTCGTAAGTGTTGATCACCGAGATGATGCCGGCGATGTAGAAGAAGTAGCGGTGGGTGTTCTGGATGACCAGCGGGAGCTTCGTCTCGCCGGTGTAGTGCACGCGGGGCTCGGCCACCGCGCAGGCGGTGGGCGACTGCCACACCGTGCGGTAATAGGCGCCGCGGTAGTAGTAGCAGGTCAGCCGGAACAGCAGCAGGAACGGCAACGTCAGCGCCGCGTACGGCACAAACCACCAGTCCGGCAGGATCTGCGGCCAGAATTCGCTGGCCTCGCCGCACGCCTTGGCCATGCACGGCGAGTAGAACGGCGTCAGGTAGTGGTACTGCGGGACGAAGAAATAGGCCTTCTGCAACCCGCGCGCCGTCGCATAGATTAGGAATGCGGCGAAGCCGAGGTCGACGCGCAACGGCGACATCCACCAACGGTCGGTACGCAGTGTCCGATGCGGAATTTGGGCGCGCGTCGGTGAAAAGATGCCGGACGCAGGACGGTTCGCCGCAGGTGCGCTCATGCAAATGTTCCTCTTCGAACAGGGCTGTTGGTCGAAGAGTACAAGACCACGCCCTCCGATTTAACGGGGGCTTGGAATATCAGGAGCGATTGTGACCCCCGACACCCTCGTCGTCGACATCGCGCCAGAAGTCGGTGTCGTACTGGGTGTCGGGAATGGTGATCTTTTCGCCGGAGTGCTGCTCAGTGGCTCGCGCCAAGTCCAGCTCCGAAACATCGGTGTCGAGTAAATCGACATCGCTGATGATGCGGTCGGCGTCGATGACGATTCGGCGCATCGCCGGACTGTCGCCGTAGCGCGACCTCAAGGAGCTCACGCACCGCCGCAAATCGCCGATGAGATCGTGCAGTTCGGCGAGTTCAGTCGTGGTGGACAAGGGATCTCCTAGGGGCTGAGGATGTCAAGAATCACATATGACTTTCGATACTATCCATCGTGCAGGACTGACGTCGGACAGATGACTCGCCGAGATCGCGGAGCAAACACATGACAGGTCAGGCCGATGCCGCGGAGCGCGCGGCGACGCTGCTGGAATTGCATCAACCCGGCAACCCGGTAGTGCTGCCGACCGTGTGGGATGCCTGGTCGGCGCGGCTGGCCACGGATGCCGGATTCGTCGCCCTGACCGTCGGCAGCCATCCGCTGGCCGGCTCCATCGGCAAAACCGACGCCGAGGGCATGTCCTTCGACGATGTGCTCACCCGCGTCGCCCAGATCACCACGGCGGTCGACGTTCCGGTGTCGGTGGACATCGAGTCCGGCTACGGCCAGCCAGCACAGCGGCTGATCGACGGCCTGTTGAGCGTCGGCGCCGTCGGGCTCAACATCGAGGACACCGTGCACGCCGAGAACAAGCGACTGCGGTCCGCCCGGGAGCATGCCGAATTGGTCGGCGCGTTGCGGTCGGCCGCCGATGCGGCCGGGGTGCGCGTGGTGATCAATGCCCGCACCGATCTGTTCCTGCGCAACGACGGTGACGATTCGGATCGCGTCGAGCGGGCCGTGGCACGACTGACCGAGGCGGCCGACGCCGGCGCCGACGTCCTCTACCCGGTTGGTCGACACGACCCGGAGACGTTGCGGCGCTTGGCAACTGAGCTGCCTTTGCCGATCAATGCGATCGCGCTGCCCGACCGAGACGACCCGGCGTCGTTCGGCCCGCTGGGTGTTGCCCGGATCAGTTTCGGCCCGTTCTTGCAATCCGCGCTGGCCGGCCGGGCCAAGGAGTTGCTGGCCCGCTGGGGCTGACCGGCTAGATCGGTTCCAGCATCCGGTGTGGCCGGCGCAGCGCGCGGCTGACCGGATCGTCGCGGTTCGGATCGTGTGGACGCCGTGGCGGGTGGACGATGAGATCACCGACCTCGGGGGTCTGCCCGCATTGTTGGCAGACGCGGTCGGGCCCGATCACGCCGCCGCATTCCGTGTGCTGATACGTGCGGGTCGGCTTGTCCAGCAGGTGCTCTCGGCCCCACGTGATCATCGACCAGATCAGTGGCCACAGCTGCATGCCCTTTGTGGTGAGCCGGTACTCGTTGCCATTCTTGGTCAGTACACCCTCGGCGACCAGGAATGCCAGCCGGTCGGCGAGCACCGCCTTGGGAATGCCGAGGTGGCTGTGAAGATCGCTGAACCGGCGCGCCCCGTAAAAGAAATCGCGCACGATCAGCAATGTCCACCGCTCGCCGACGATCTCCAGCGATCGTGCGATCGGGCAGTTCTCGTCGGGGTATTCACGGGGGAGAGCCACGGGTCGATACTACCCCTTGCTGGTTCATTCACCGAACCGCATAGTTCAAATCGTTAAGTTCGTTCACCGAACCATCGGATAGGCCGAGATGAAGGCAGTCAGCTACGACCGATTCGGTGGGCCGGAAGTGCTTGAGTACGTCGAACTTCCAGACCCGACGCCCGGGACTCGGCAGCTGCTGATCGAAACCGCGGCCGTCGGGGTCAATTTCCCCGACATCGCGTGTGCGCACCTGCTGTTGCAGGCTTCGACCACGCTGCGGGCCGGTGAGTCGCTGCTGGTGCACGGCGCGGCGGGGGGAGTGGGCAGCCTTGCGGTGCAGATCGGCAAGGCACTCGGCGCCGGGCCGGTGATCGGGACAGCCAGTACCGCGCAACGGCGCGAATTCGTCAAGGCGCTGGGAGCCGACGCGGCAATCTCCTACGACGAACCTGGTTGGACCGAGCAGGTGCGCGAGCTGACTTCCGGTCGCGGCGTCGACGTCTTGATCGAGTCGATCGGCGGAGAGGTTTCGAGCAAAACTTCGACGCGCTGGCTACTTTCGGCCGGTATCTGTTGCTCGGTTCCACTCGCGGACCCGGCGAGCCGTTCGCGCCGCGCCGACTGATGACCAGATCGCAAGCCCTGATCGGCTTCTACCTGCCGGTGTTCTACGACCGGCCGGAGCTGATCGGCAACGCGCTGCGCTTTCTGGCCGACGGCCTCAAGACTGGGCAGATCATGTCTCACGTCGACGAGGTGTTGCCCCTGAGCCAAGCCGCCGAGGCCCATCGGCGGCTGGAGCGCCGTCAAGTGCGCGGCGTCATCGTCTTGGACCCGACTAGCGAAATTTGAGGAATGCCATGACAAGTAGCGCGAAGACAGCGAAATTCAGTGTGGCCTCGCACACGATGAATCGCATCGACATTGCCACGGGTATCGAATTCGACGCGTTCATCGCGGCTTTCGAGGAGGCCGCACCACCGGTCGATCGGTCCGTGGTGCAGGAGATCGCCGAGCGGGGCGGCAGCTGGGACGACGTCCTTGCGGCCGCTGACGCCAACGGGCCGAACGGTCTGATGGTCTACGCGAAGATCAACGCACTGCCCTTTTTCAGCATTGCCGGCCATACGACGAAGGCAGTGGAATATCTGCTCGGCAACCACACAATCGCCGAGACGATGTACCGCCACGACCCGAAAGCCTTGCTATACGCGCCTTTACGTCTGCTGATCCACGCCGACACCGACGGCAATGCAATCTTCTCGATGGACCAGCCCGGCCCGGCGTTCGGCAGCCTCGGTATCACCGAGGTGACCAAAGTGGGTGAGAGCCTGGATCGCAAGGTGGCAAACCTGTTGCGATTGATCGGAATTGACGCGGATCAGGCATTCGCGCAGTAAGACGCCAACGTCGAGTTGTTGAGCGCTATCCTCGCGGTTTTGCCCAACAACTCGACGGTCGACGTGCTACTTGGCGATCTCGATGCGCTGCGCCTGGGTTCCGGCGTAGGCACCGGTGACCCGCACGCTCAACACACCGGCGTCGTAGGAGGCCTTGATGGCCTCGCCGGTGACATGCGCGGGCAGCTGGAACGAGCGGCGGAACGATCCGTAGCGGATCTCGCGCAGCGTCCGGCCGTCCGTCTCCTGGGCGTGGTCGTCGCGGTGCTCGCCGTGGATTACCAGGCGGCCCTTGTCGATCTCGACGTTGACGTCCTTGTCGACGTCGACACCGGGCAGTTCCAGGCGGACCACCGCGTCGTCGCCGTCCTTCACGATCTCGGCCGCGGGGTTAAAACCGCTGGTCACTGGCGTGTACCAGTCCGCCGCCGCGGCGGGGCCGAAAAAGTCGCGTAACCACCGGTCGGTGTTCCAGGCCGGGCGCGACCACACTGCGAGATTGCTCATGGCGTCTCCTTTTTGCTTGCTTGAACTTCATTGTGAGTGTGCTGTGGCCGGCTCCTTGCCGGCCGGCTATACAGACAAACTTGAGTTGATCACGCTAAAGTTCCACCTGCCCGTTCGCCAGGAGTGAACACACATCACACAGGAAGTTGTGAGGTGTGAGAGGCACGTCATACGAGCGATACATACGGCGAGTTTTCCTTAATTTCCGGCCTTTAGCCTCGAAGCATGACCCCAGCCCCCAATACGCGCGCGCACTGTGGTGCCCGTCACCTGGTTGTGGTCGGGCATGGCATGGTGGGCCACCGTCTGGTCGAGGCGCTGCGCGCCCGGGACGCCGACGGGTCCTGGTGCGTCACCGTTTTGGCCGAAGAGGCCGATGCCGCCTACGACCGCGTTGGATTGACCTCGTACACCGAAAGCTGGGACCGCGGCCTGCTGGCGCTGCCCGGCAACGACTACGCCGGCGACGAGCGGGTGCGGCTGCTGCTGAACGCACGAGCCGACGAAATCGACTGTGCGACAAAGTCTGTCGTCACCGTGTCCGGTGAGCGCTTCGAGTACGACGCCCTGGTGCTGGCCACCGGTTCCTACGCTTTCGTTCCTCCGGTTCCTGGGCATAACCTGCCCGCGTGCCACGTCTATCGCACCCTGGACGACCTCGACGCGATCCGCGCCGCCGCCGAGCGAGCCCGTGACGACGGTCACAATGCCGCCGGCGTCGTGATCGGGGGTGGCCTGCTCGGGCTGGAGGCGGCGAATGCCTTGCGACAGTTCGGGTTGGAAACACACGTCGTCGAGATGATGCCCCGGTTGATGGCCCAGCAGATCGACGAGGCCGGCGGTGCGCTGCTGGCCAGGATGGTCACCGAGCTCGGGATCGCGGTGCACGTCGGCACCGGCACCGAATCGATTGAATCCGTTGCGCGTGCGGATGGCTCGACGGCGACGCAGGTGCGGCTGACCGACGGTACGGTGATCGAGGCGGGTCCGGTGGTTTTTGCCGCCGGCATCCGACCGCGCGACGAGCTGGCAGTGGCGGCGGGCTTGGCGCGGGCCGAGCGTGGCGGCGTGCTCACCGATTTGTCTTGCCGGACAAGCGATCCCGACATCTACGCAGTCGGTGAGGTGGCCGCAATCGATGGCCGTTGCTACGGTCTGGTCGGCCCGGGCTACACCTCCGCGGAGGTCGTGGTGGACCGGTTGCTGGGCGGCGCAGCGGAATTCCCCGAAGCCGATCTGTCCACCAAGCTCAAACTGCTGGGCGTGGACGTCGCCAGCTTCGGCGACGCGACGGGTGTGACCGAGAACTGCCTCGAGGTTGTCATCAACGACGCGGTGAAGCGGACCTACGCCAAGCTGGTGCTCTCCGATGACGCCAAGACCCTGCTCGGTGGGGTGCTGGTGGGCGACGCTTCCACCTACGGGGTGTTGCGGCCGATGGTCGGCAGCGAGCTGCCGGGCGACCCGCTCGCGCTGATCGCACCGGAGGGGTCCGGCGGCGCCTCGGCTTTGGGTGTCGGCGCGCTACCGGATTCGGCACAGATCTGCTCGTGCAACAACGTCACCAAGGGCCAGCTGAAGTGCGCGATCGCCGACGGTTGCGGCGACGTCGCGTCCCTGAAGTCGTGCACCGCGGCCGGAACGTCGTGTGGGTCGTGCGTCCCGTTGCTCAAGCAGCTGCTGGAAGCCGAGGGCGTGGAACAGCCCAAGGCGCTGTGCGAGCACTTCAGCCAGTCACGCGCCGAGCTTTTCGAGATCATCACGGCCACCGAGATTCGTACCTTCTCCGGTCTGCTGGAGCGGTTCGGTCGCGGAAAGGGTTGCGACATCTGCAAACCCGTCGTCGCTTCCATCCTCGCCTCGACCGGCTCGGACCACATCCTCGAGGGCGAGCAGGCCTCGCTGCAGGATTCCAACGACCACTTCCTGGCCAACATTCAGAAGAACGGTAGCTACTCGGTGGTGCCCCGGGTGCCCGGCGGTGACATCAAGCCCGAGCACCTGATCCTGATCGGCCAGATCGCCCAGGACTTCGGGCTTTACACCAAGATCACCGGTGGCCAGCGGATCGACCTATTCGGCGCCCGGGTGGACCAGTTGCCGCAGATCTGGAAGCGCCTGGTGGACGGCGGCATGGAATCCGGCCACGCCTACGGGAAGGCGCTGCGTACGGTGAAGAGCTGCGTCGGCACCGACTGGTGCCGCTACGGCCAACAGGATTCGGTCCAGCTCGCCATCGACTTGGAGCTGCGCTATCGAGGGCTGCGGGCACCGCACAAGATCAAGATGGGGGTCTCGGGGTGCGCCCGGGAGTGCGCGGAGGCGCGCGGCAAGGACGTCGGCGTCATCGCCACCGAAAAGGGCTGGAACCTCTACGTCGGCGGTAACGGCGGCATGACTCCCAAGCATGCCCAGCTACTGGCCAGCGACCTCGACACCGAGACGCTGGTCCGCTACGTCGACCGGTTCCTCATGTACTACATCCGTACCGCCGACCGGCTGCAGCGCACCGCCCCGTGGGTAGACTCCCTGGACGGCGGTCTCGACCACCTGCGCGAGGTCGTGTGCGACGATTCCCTGGGTCTGGCCCAGGAATTCGAGGCCGCGATGGAGCGGCACGTGGCGAACTACGAATGCGAGTGGAAGGGCGTGCTCGAAGACCCGGACAAACTTTCGCGGTTTGTCTCCTTCGTCAATGCGCCCGACGAAATCGATTCGACTGTGACATTCACCGAGCATGCCGGGCGCAAAATCCCCGTGTCCATTGGCATGCCGCGGGTCCGTTCTTGAGTTCAGGAGGCAGAGCGTGACACTCGTCAACGACATCCAGGTGTGGACCACCGCGTGCAGCTACGACCACCTCATCCCGGGACGCGGAGTCGGTGTGCTGCTCGACGACGGTTCCCAGGCAGCGCTGTTTCGTCTGGACGACGGGTCGCTGCACGCGGTCGGCAACGTCGACCCGTTCTCCGGGGCGGCCGTGATCTCGCGTGGCATCGTCGGCGCCCGCGGCGGTCGTGCGACCGTCCAATCACCGATTCTCAAACAGGCTTTCGCCCTGGAAGACGGTTGCTGCCTGGACGACCCGCGGGTGTCGGTGCCGGTGTATCGGGTGCGCGTCACCGATGAGGGAGAAGTCCAGATCGCGCGACTGGCTGCCTAGCCGAAGGTGGCGACCCGCAGCGCCCGGCTGCGCCGCGCTTGCGATCGCCACTAGCCGATATCGCCGACCAGGTATCGCTGCATCGTCGGCCCGATGGCATCGATAAGTGCGTCGACCGACATCGAATGCAGTGGCTCAGAGCGCACTCCGTAGCGCATGATGCCGAGTCCGACCAGCTGCGAGGCGCACAACGACGCCCGCACCGCAGCCTTGTCGGCGCCCAGCAATTTCAGCACCGGTCCGAAAACCGGTCCGATGAACATGCTTTGCACAATCTCGGCGGTCTTGGCCATTCCCGTGGAAGCGATCGCACTGGCCGCGAACGGGCCACCACCGGCGGCGTCCCACGTGGTAATCAGCATGTAGAGCGTTCGGCGGCCAACCTGGTTGACCCCTCCGGTGATGATCCGGTCGATGAATTCCGGTGTGCCGAACGGCAACCGCAGCATCTTCGCGACCGGGTCGAGGAGCCCACGCGATGGCTCTTCGCGACTGGGCATGGTGCCAGGATCACCCGAGCGTGATCAAAGATCAAGCATTGCGGGCGTCGGCGCGCCCGCGCGGTATCGAAGTACGGGATGCCGGCCCGCCACCGGTACCGCCCTGCGGAATCGGCTCGCGATCAAACGGGCCAGCCGCGGATGGGTTCCCAGCGGTGCGCTGACCAGATCCGCGCCGCAGTTGCGCAGCTTGTCCTGGAACAGCCCCTCGGCGAGGAGATAGGAAGCGACCGCGACGCGGCGCGCACCGTCGGCCCGCGCTATCTCGACGGCTTCGGTAATCGGTGGATCGCCAATGGCCGCAAATCCCAGGGCAACTCGTGATCCGGTCAGCGCGGACAACAGCGTCGCGGTGGTGTGCAGATCCCCGCGGGCAATCGGGTCCGATGTTCCAGCCGCCCCCAGGATCACCGAATCCCCAGGGCGCCAACCGGATTTCATCAGCTGGTCGGCGAGGATCCGAGTGATCTCCCCACCCGGGCCCAGCGCGGGCGTCACGATGACATTGGGATGCCCGCTGGCCATCACGTGGGCGGGGATATCGGTGCGGACGTGGTAGCCGCGGGACAGGAATGCGGGCACCACGACGGTCCGGCGGCCGCCGGACCGCGGAAAGTACCTCGCTGGGTGTGGGGCCCAGGACGTCGACGAAGGCAACCCGTACCGCACGGCCGAGCTGCCTGCTGACCTGTGCCGCCAGGTCGCCGACCATCGCGACACCGCCGGTCCGGCGGGTGCCGTGTGCGGCGAGGATCACGCTCACGTCGTCACCACCGGCTCGTCGATCGCGAGCCGGTAACCGCGCTTGACGACCGTTGCGACAATGTTCTTGTCGCCCAACGCAGTTCGCAGTCGCAGCACGGCCGTATCGACGGCGTGCGGGTCGTTGCTGTTGCCGGGCAGTACCCGTAGCAGATCGCCGCGGGCGACGACGTCGCCGGGACGCTGCGCCAGCGCCCGCAGCACCGCCATGCCGGATCCGGACAGCGATTGGACCGAGCCGTCGACCAGCACGCAGTTGCCGCGGATCTCGACCGCGTGACCCGCGGCATTGACATTGCATGATCCGAGCTGCGGAAGCTTCTCGGCGATGTGGCGGGCCAAGGCACCCAACCGCATTCGTTCGGGCGCCGACGTCGGAATACCCTTGCGGTGCAAAGGCTGTGCCGTGACCGGGCCGACACACATCGCGTGCACATCGGTGCACAGTGCCTCGATCACCTGACTTTCGATGTTCAAGTCGCGGCTGCGTTCCAGGACCGCCGCCGCGGCGGGCGCCGGGGTAAAGCTGACCGCGTCGAACTGGCGTCGCGCGATTCCCGTGACCAGTTGGTCGAAGTTGCCGCCCAAAGGCGTGGACTTCCACCGATACACCCGGATTGGCACCACGTCGGCGCCCGCGGCGCGCAGGCCGCCGATGAACTCCGGGAACGGGTCCCACGCGTCGGCGGTGCCATGTAGTTGGACCGCGATACGCGAACCGGACAACCGCGATTCGAGCAGGTACTTGAGAAGCTCTTGGGAGGACTCAGATTTCGGCGACCACTCCTCGTGCAGGCCGGCGGCGCGCAGCGCCCCTTTCGCCTTCGGCCCGCGGGCCAGCACCCGCGCCTTGGACAACGATCCGATGAGCTGGTTCGACAGGCCCCAACCCTCGGCGGCGGCCACCCAGCCGCGAAATCCGATCCCGGTGTGCGCGACCAGGATGTCGGGCGGATCGGCAATCACCGCTTCGGTATTGCTCTGCAGTTCTTCGTCTTCCGGCATCGCGATCATGTTGATCGCGGCGGCGCTGGAGACCTCAGCGCCTTGACGGCTCAGCAACGCGCACAGCTCCTCGGAGCGGCGCGCCGAGGTGACCGCTATCCGATAGCCGGTCAGCGGTGGTGAGGCGGGCTGCTCCATACGACCTGTGTATGCCTGTGAGGTTTCCATGCCGTTACCTGGCGATTGCTTGGGCATTGCCCATGTTGCGGGGATTGTCACACCGGAGCTGGCTCCGGTGTGAGCACCGAATTCGGTGCGGGCAACGTCGACTCCGGGCGTCGCACATACATCCTCCACGTCACGATCGCCGCGACAACATAGGAGACCAGAAACAGCCAATACGCCGACGTCTCGGTGCCGCCGTGCAGGTAGGACTCGCGCAGCGCCAAGTTGATTCCGACGCCGCCGAGCGCGCCGACCGCCGAGCAGATACCGATCAGCGATCCCGACTTGGCGCGCGACCACCGCCGGCGCTCCGCCTCGCCGACATCCAGCGACCGACTGCGCGCCTCGAACACCGACGGGATCAGTTTGAACACCGACCCGTTGCCCATTCCCGACAGCACGAACAGAACAATGAACCCGATGACGTAGCCGACCATTGCGGCCGACGACGTGGTGCCGCTGCGGTCCCCGGCCGTGCTGATGCCCACGAGCAGCCCGGCGCCGACGATCATGCCCGCCAGGACGCCCAGGGTGACGCGGCTACCGCCGCGGCGGTCCGCCAGCCGACCACCGTAGATGCGGGCCAGCGAGCCCAATAGCGGCCCGACAAACGCGATTTGAGCCGCATGCAGCGACGCATGAGCGGCGCTTTCGCCGTGGGCCCCGAAGTTCACCTGCAGGACCTGCCCGAACGCGAAGGAAAAACCGATCCAGGAGCCAAAGGTGCAGATGTAGAGCAGCGAGATCACCCAGGTGTCGCGGTCGAACACGGTCGAGCGCATGTGGTTCAGCTCGACGCCGTGCTCGAGGTTGTCCATGAACAGCGCCGCCGCGATGCCGACCGCGGTGAGCAACACCAGGTAGACCGCGCACACCCAGTACGGCGCCTGGTGGCCGGCGGTGGCCAGCGCCAGCAGGCCGGCCAATTGGATCACCGCGACACCAAGATTGCCGACGCCCGCGTTGATCGCCAGCGCCGTGCCCTTGAGTCGTTGCGGGTAGAACGCGTTGACGTTGGCCAGCGACGCGGCGTAGTTGCCGCCGCCCAGCCCGGTCAGTGCGGCGCAGATCACATGCGGCCACAACGGCAGGCCGGGATTGGCCAGCAGGACGATGGTCCTGCGGTCGGGATCAGCAGCACGAACGCCGAGAACACGGTCCAGTTGCGGCCGCCGAACTTGGCGATGCCCAGGGTGTAGGGGATGCGGGCGCAGCCGCCGACCAGCGTGGCAACGGCGCCAAGGAGCAACTTGTCGCTGGCAGAAAAGCCATAGACCGACATCGGCATGAACAGCACCATCACCGACCACAGCGTCCAGATAGAGAAGGCGACATGGTCGCCGGCCATCGTGCACAGCAGGTTGCGGCGAGCGACCTTGTCGTTGCCTGCCTCCCAGGCAGCGATGTCGTCGGGATTCCAGTCCGTGATGCGGTGGCTGCCGACCATGCGATCTGCACCTTTCGTGAACGAGTGGTCGAAATCGTCTGGACGTCAACCAGTTCGGCCCATCGTTGGGAAAAGCTGTGGTGAGCTAGGTAATCAATGCCCTTGTCGGCGCTTCGAATTGATGAAGCATGCCTTAGTGTAATTCCGATGCTCACATTCGGAACCGAACTGCGTCAACTCATTCGGGCGGATATCGCCTGAAAGTTGAATTTCAGTTGTCTGGTAGATCCCTGAGGAGCCATCCGGGCAGCGACCCGGAGTGGGCTTTCGCTGAATTCGAGGTGATGTGCAATACATTTCGCGCCATCAGGGGTTATACGGTGGCGAGCCGAGCGCCCGGTGCGGCCTCCGGCGCGGTCACCTCGAGCGGACGGCGGACATAGACCACCCAGGTCAGCACCGAGGCGCCCACGTAGCACAACGTGAAGGCCCAAAACGCCGACGTCGCGGTGCCGCTGTGCAGATACGACTGCCGGAGCGCGAGATTGACGCCGACGCCACCGAGGGCGCCGATCGCACCGGCGAGTCCGATCAGCGCTCCAGACATCGAGCGAGACCACTGCCGGCGCTCCGCCTCGCCCATCTGCAGCAAGTGACTGCGCGCCTCGAAGATCGACGGAATCATCTTGTACACCGACCCATTGCCGATGCCCGACAGGATGAACAGTGCGACGAAGCCGACCACAAAGCCGACCATCGTGGCGCCCGAACTCCGGCCCGCGCCGTGACTACCGAAAGTGCTCGCGCTGACTAATATTCCGCCACCCAGGATCATCGAACAGAAGACCGCGAGCGTGACCCGCCCGCCACCGAGACGGTCGGCCAGCTTTCCGCCGTACACCCGCGATATCGAGCCCAATAGCGGACCCAGGAAAGCGATCTGAGCCGCATGCAGCGACGCTTGTGCCGTGTTCTCGCCGCTTGCAACGAAGTTCATCTGCAGCACCTGGCCGAACGCGAACGAGAAACCGATGAACGAGCCGAAGGTGCCGATGTAAAGCAGCGCGATCACCCAGCTGTGTGGCTCCGACAGCACCGCGCGCATGGTGTTGGTGTCGATGCGATAGTGCTGCAGGTTATCCATGTAGAGCGCGGCGCCGATACCGGCGATCGCAAGCAGCACAAGGTAAATGGCGCACACCCAGTAGGGCTCACGGTTTCCGGCGGCCGCGATCACCAGCAGGCCGACCAACTGAACCACCGGCACACCCAGGTTGCCGCCCCCGGCGTTGACCGCCAATGCCCAGCCCTTCAGGCGTTGCGGGTAAAACGCATTGATGTTGGTCATCGACGACGCGAAGTTGCCACCGCCCAGGCCGGCCAGCGCCGCGCACACCAGATAGGGCCACAGCGGCAGACCCGGGTGGGCCAGCAGCATCATCGTGCCGATGGTCGGGATCAACAGCACCAGTGCGGAGAACACCGTCCAGTTGCGCCCGCCGAACTTCGCGGTGGCGAACGTGTAGGGGAAACGCAGACACGCCCCGACCAGTGTCGCGGTGGCGCCGAGCAGGAATTTGTCCCCGGCGGAAAACCCGTACACCGACGTCGGCATGAACAGCACCATCACCGACCAGATCGACCAGACCGAGAAGCCGATGTGGTCCGCGGCCACCGACCAGATCAGGTTGCGACGGGCGATCTTGTCGTTGCCGGCCTCCCAGGCCGCCGTATCTTCAGGGTCCCAGTTCGAAAGGACATGCGAACGGCCCAGCGAGAGTCTCATACCGATAACGCTAAGAATCCATTGTTGCCCGAGCGATGCCCGCAATGACCCGGGCGTGAATTTCCGCTCACCTTGCTGAGCCCGTCGGTGTGAGGGCGGTCAATCAGTGTGGCTTGCACCACAATAGCAGCCGCGGGGACCACCACAACTCACAGCGTAACTAATCGCGGTGTGATGAATCGCCCTGGCGTGGGGGAGATTTCGCGCACACCTACCAAACGTCGCCGGCGCGCCAATCGCACATCAATTCCGCGGAGGTGTCCAGGGCGGTCAGGACCGGGAAGACGAATATCGATTCGTCGTCGTCGGGCGTGCGCGTCGGGCCGCTCGGGGCCAGCACCGACGTCGAACCGGTCCAGGGCAACCAGCCGCGCGCCGCATAGAGACCGCGGGCCTGCACCGATGAACTCAGCGCGCCCAACTGGTAGGCCCCGCGCATCACCTGCTCGACTGCGTCCAGCAGCGCATGCACCAGTCCGTGGCCGCGATGGTCCTCCCGTACCGCCACCCCTTCGACATAGCCGCAACGCAACGCATCGCCCTGGTAGATCAGCCGGCGCTGGACCACCGCGGCGTGCGCGATGATCGCGCCGTGCTGCCAGATCAGGGCGTGCATGCCGCCCAGGGTGTGCTCCCAGTCGTCATCGGTGAAATCGCCCGCGAAGGCTTCGGTGACCATGTCGTGGACGCGCTGGCGAGTATCGCCGTCGAGATCGGCAGTGTGGACGAGGCGTGCGGTGTGAACCTGGGTACGCACCCTCTCTGTCTACCAGTCTTGACGCCGGGCCCGCATCACGAGAGTCGGTTCAGTGAGACTGAGCGCCCACCGGGGACCGTGGTCGTGCCCAATGCAACCGCACCTGCTGGCCCGCCCGCACCTGGGCGACCTTGTCGATGTCGTCATCGATCACCACGCCGACCACCGGGTACCCGCCGGTGATCGGATGATCGGGCCCCAGGATTACCGGTAATCCGTTGGGCGGCACCTGAATTGCGCCACGGGTGGCGCCCTCGCTGGGCAGCTGCCGGTCGGGGAAGCGGTACTGTAGCGGACGGCCGACCAACCGCATCCCGACCCGGTCGCTGCGATCGGATGCCGTCCAGTCGGTGTGTACCAGGACGTCGGGATCGACGAACCAGTCGTCGCGGGGCCCGGGTATCACCAGCAGCTCGACCGTTTCGGTCGTGATGGCCGCTACGGGAGCCTGGTCGAGTTCGGGGTATTCGTCGGTGTGCGCGCCGACCGGAAGGTGGTCTCCGGGGGACAGCGGCGACGGGCCTATCGCCGACATCACGTCGTAACTGCGCGAGCCCAGCACCGGTTGCACCGAGATGCCGCCGCGCACCGCCAGGTATGTTCGCAGCCCGGCCCGCGGGGTGCCCAGTGAAATCACTTGGCCGTCGCGGACATGATGAATGCTGTTGGTACCGAACTTGATTCCGTTGACCGACGGGTCGGTGTCGGCGCCGGTGACCGCGATGTCGACGTCGCCGCCGTGTACCCGGGCCGCGAAACCCCCGAAGGTCACTTCGACGGTGGCGCGGTCGTCGGGATTGGCGACCAGCCGGTTTGCGAGTTTGTGCGAGCGGCGATCCGCGGCGCCGGATCGGCCGACGCCGAGGTGGGCCTGCCCGATCCGGCCGAGGTCTTGGACGACGGCGAGCGGTCCGGTGCGCAGAATTTCGAGGCTGACAACGGGGTTTGTCACGGCATACTCCTTGCGCTACACGGCCCGGAATTGAACCCACATGCCCTGCGTCAGTAACGCGGGATCGGATCGCATCAGGTCCCACAGGACCGCGTCGGTGTGACCGATGAGTTGCCAGCCGCCCGGGGAACGGCGTGGATAGATCGCGCTGAACTCGCCCGCGAGCGCGACCGAGCCGGCCGGTACCGCGGTGCGTGGCTCGGCGTGCCGCGGCACCCGCAGCCGCGGGTCGCCGTCGACCAGGTACGCGAAACCTGGTGCGAATCCACTGAATCCGACTCGCCACAGCGTGGCAGTGTGGGCGTCGATGACCTGTGCGATCGTCAGCCCGGTGTGACCGGCGACCTCGCCGAGGTCCGGACCGTCGTAGACGACGTCGATCACCACGTCGGCGATGCGCTGCGCCGGGGTGGCCGTCTCGGCGGAGACCCGCAGTTTGCGCAGTCGCTGCCGGATGACTCCCTGATAGCGCGGGCCGCCGAGTTTGACCAGCACCGTGCGGGCGGCGGGAACGATGCCGAGTACGCCGGGCAGCGCCGCCGCCCGCAACGCGTCCGCCCATGCCAATACCTCTGCGGTGCTGCCACATTGCACCAACAGCGCCTGGTCGCCGTAGTCCAGAACGACGTTGCCCACCAGATCGGTCGGCACGTCCGCGGGGAGATCCGTCACGCTCATTACTGAACGGTAACTTCGGAATCGGGGCAGGCGAAAGGGGGCGGCGCGGGATTTTCGAGCACTGCCAGAGCTGCCTTACCGAATGCTCAAAGTGCCGCGGCTATCCGAGCACTTTGCCGATCATCGGGGCCAGCTGGTCGGCGACCATCGGGTAGCTCAGTGGCGAGGCGAAAGCGAGTGCACCGGCCTGGTCCTTGGTCGTGAAGACGTGGCGGTTCTGCGCGGTCGCCTGCGACCCCGCCACCTCGGGGTCGGCCAGCAACGCCTTCTGATCGTCGGGACTCTCGGTCGTCCAGATCAACACGTCGGCGGAATCGAGCACCGACTTGATCTGATCGCGCGGGATGACGGCGCGGTGATCGGTGACGAAAGGCTTGATGCTGTCCGCGATTACCAGACCCATCTGATTGAGGAAGTCGGTGCGCCAGCCCGCCGCGATGGCGACCACGGTGCCCCGGAACAGGCTGCCCTGCATCAGCAACGCCCGCTTGGTCCGCCACTGCGGATGATTCTGGGCGACGGCGATGAACTGCTTGTCGACGCCATCGATCAACGCCTTCATCTGGTCGGCCTGAAACACCGCCTGGCCGATTGCGGTGGCCTGGTCCTTCCATGGCTCGAAGAAGGCGTCGCCGTCGGACTGCGCGAGGGTCGGGGCGATCGCGGACAGCTTCTGGTAGGTGTCGGCGTCCAAGCCGGCGTTGATGGCGACGATCAAATCGGGCTTGAGGCCCGAGATCTGGTCAACCTGAATTCCGTTGTCCAAGTTCAGCACTACGGGTTGCGCGCCACCGAGCTTGGGCTGCGCCCACGGCCACACCGCGAACGGCTGATCACCGAACCAGTTGGTCACCGCGATCGGTACGACGCCGAGCGCGAGCAAATCGTCTTGTTCGGTGAAGCCGGCGCTGACCACGCGCTTGGGTGGCGACTTGATGACGGTCTGGCCGAAGACATGGGTGATCGTCACGCCCTCGCCGCCCGGGGCGCTCGGCGTCTTGGGTTTGGGGTCCGAGCACCCCGCCGACACGCCGGCCGCCGCCGCGGCCACAGCGGCACCAGCGAGCTGCAAGAACCCTCGCCGGTTCCATCCCTGTCGCATCGCGTGAGAGTATCGCGTCGCCGACGCTGACCTGCATCGCCGCTCGGTCTGACCGCTCAGTTCGGCGGTCTCAATTTTCGGTACCCGCGTCGCCCGGCGCGGAAGGCGGCGGGGTGTGGCCCGCCCAGGGACTGTAGTCGGCGATCAGCTGCTCTTGCGGCGGGCGCTGATCGGCCGGAACGTGCTGCAGGTTGATCCGGATCCGGTACCAAATCGAACTCGGCCCCCGCATGCCGTCGACCAGCACGTCGGACGGCTGCAGTCGTTCGGCGACGGCGGGGTAGCGGTCGCGCCAGGTGTCCAGCGCGGCCATCGCCTCGTCCTTGGTCTTGGTCCGGGCGATCTCGATCAGCGGCATCGAGGACTGGCGCCGGCCGTCGGCACTCTTTCCCGAGCGGCGGGGCGCCCGCTCCGGCGGACCCATTTCCTCGGCCAGCATCAGCAGCCGGTCCAGCTCGCCGACCGCTGCCTGGTTAGAGGGGTCCATCCCCGCCCACGGATCGCCGATATCGGCGAACCGGTCGGCAACGGTGGCAATCGTGAACGCCTCCGGCCGGCAGTCGGCGACCTCGTCCCAGTGCAGCGGCGTCGACACTCGGGCATCCGGGGTGGCCCGCACCGAGTAGGCCGATGCGACCGTGCGGTCCTTCGCGTTCTGGTTGAAGTCGACGAAGACGCCCTCGCGCTCTTCCTTCCACCAGCGGCTGGTCGCGGCGTTAGGAACGCGCCGTTCGACCTCGCGGGCCACGGTCTGGGCGGCTAGCCGGACCTGACGGAATTCCCACCGTGGGGCGATGCGGGCGTAGATGTGAAAGCCCCGCGAACCGGACGTCTTCGGCCACCCGACCAGGCCGTAGTCCTCCAGCACCTCGCGCACCACCAGGGCCACGTCGACGATCCCCCGCCAGTCGACGCCGGGCATCGGATCCAGATCGACGCGTAGCTCGTCGGGGTGATCGAGGTCGGTGGCGAGCACCGGATGCGGGTTGAGGTCCACGCAACCCAGGTTGATCGCCCATGCCAGCCCGGCGGCGTCGTGGATCACGGCCTCGGCGGCCGACGTGCCCCGCGCGTAGTGCAGTTCGGCGACGTCGACCCAGTCCGGCCGTTTCGCCGGGGCGCGTTTCTGGAACACCGCCTCGTGCGCGATCCCCTTGACGAAGCGCTTCAGGATCATGGGCCGGCCGGCCACTCCCCGCAACGCTCCGTCGGCGACCGCGAGGTAATAGCGGACCAGGTCGAGCTTGGTGTAGGGCCCCGCTTCACCACGGGCATCGAAGACGATTTTGTCTGGGTGCGCGATCGTCACCTGATGGCCGGCAACCTCCAATGACACCGGACCGGTCATGCGGTTCATCGTAATTCCACGCGGATTTTCTGGTCGCGATGCGACCCGCGTCACATATGGTGAGGTTATGCCTAATCTTCCTGGCTTGCCCGGTCAAGCCGTTTCCAAGCTCCAGCAGTACGTCGAACGCGGCTCGGCCGAACTGCACTACGTACGGAAGATCTTCGAGGCGGGAGCGTTCAAACTGGAGCCGCCGCAGAACTACGCCGTGCTGGCGGCCGACATCATGAAGTGGGGCGAGTTCGGCATGCTGCCCTCGCTCAATGCCCGGCGCACTCCCGACCGCGCGGCGCTGATCGACGAGGAGGGCGAGCTCAGCTATCAAGAGCTCGACGAGGCCGCTCACGCGGTGGCCAACGGCCTGATCGCCAAGGGCGTCAAGGGCGGCGACGGCGTCGCCATCCTGGCCCGCAATCACCGCTGGTTCGTCATCGCCAACTACGGCGCGGCCCGGGTCGGCGCCCGCATCATCCTGCTCAACAGCGAATTCTCCGGACCACAAATCAAAGAGGTGTCCGAACGCGAGGGCGCCAAGGTCATCATCTACGACGACGAGTACAGCAACGCGGTGAGCAAAGCCGAGCCGACGCTGGGTAAGCTGCGCGCACTCGGGGTCAACCCGGACAGCGACGAGCCGTCCGGCAGCGCCGACGAGACCCTCGCCGAGCTGATCGCGCGCAGCAGCAAAGAGCCCGCTCCGAAGGCCACCAAGCACGCGTCGATCATCATCCTGACCAGCGGGACGACCGGCACGCCCAAGGGCGCGAACCGCAGCACCCCGCCCACGCTGGCTCCCGTCGGCGGCATCCTGTCGCACGTTCCGTTCAAGGCGAACGAGATCACCTCGCTGCCGGCGCCGATGTTCCACGCGCTCGGCTATCTGCACGCCACCATCGCGATGTTCCTGGGGTCGACGTTGGTGCTGCGGCGCAAATTCAAGCCGCCGCTGGTGCTCGAAGACATCGAGAAGCACAAGGTGACGGCCATGGTCGTGGTGCCGGTGATGTTGTCCCGCCTCCTCGACGCGCTGGAAAAAATGGACACCAAGCCCGACCTGTCCAGCCTGAAGATCATCTTCGTGTCGGGCTCACAGCTGGGTGCCGAGCTGGCGACCCGCACGCTGAAGGACATCGGTCCGGTCGTGTACAACATGTACGGCTCGACGGAGATCGCGTTCGCCACGATCGCCAGGCCCGAGGATCTGGAAAAGAATGCGTCGACGGTTGGCCCGGTCGTCAAGGGTGTGAAGGTCAAGATCCTCGACGACAACGGCAACGAGGTGCCGCAGGGCGGCGTGGGACGCATCTTCGTCGGCAATGCCTTCCCGTTCGAGGGCTACACCGGCGGCGGGCACAAGCAGATCATCGACGGCTTGATGTCGTCGGGCGACGTCGGTTACTTCGACGAGCACGGTCTCCTGTACGTCAGCGGCCGTGACGACGAGATGATCGTCTCCGGGGGCGAGAACGTGTTCCCCGCCGAGGTCGAGGATCTGATCAGCGGACACGAAGCCGTGGTGGAGGCCACCGCGATCGGTGTCGAGGACAAGGAGTGGGGCCACCGGCTGCGCGCGTTCGTGGTCAAGAAGGAAGGCGCCGACGTCGACGAGGACACCATCAAGCATTACGTGCGTGATCACCTGGCGCGCTACAAGGTGCCGCGCGAGGTCATCTTCCTCGAGGAACTGCCGCGCAACCCGACCGGCAAGATCCTCAAGCGCGAGCTGCGTGAAATGCAGGTCGACTAGCGGCAGGTCGTGCCGCGGCCTAGCGCCGGTCCTGAATGGCCCGGGTGATCTGGGCCGCGAGTTGGGGATCGGCGAGCAGCTGATCGATGAGTGCGGTCAGCACCTCTTGCCCGGTGACACGGGCGACGCCCAGTTGGTCGGCGGCTTCACGCTGCCAGATGTCGAGGGCCTGGTGGGTAGCGGCGGGGAGATCGACGGTGCGACGCGCCCGCTGGATGCGTGGTGTTTCGCCGGTCGGGCGTGGCCTCGGATCGGCGGGCTGGCTGACGATCCGCTGGGGCCGCGGCTGCCGGAACCCGGTGATGCGTTCCGTCGGTGCGCTGTCTCCGGCCGGTGTCGTGGCGGACATCTGCCCCCGGACCGGTCCGGCGCCGGGCCTGATGTGGCCGGGGTTGAAGCTCACTGGGCGACCGTCCCTCCCGTGGGTCCCGATCAGTAAATCAGTGCTGCGTGCACGTTGCCTACTGATTGTCTCACTGACATCAGCGTAAGTCGCGTCGCGCGGCCTCGGGTGTTCCGGACGAACGCCGCGGGCCACGGCGACCCCGGCCACTAATACCGGCCCTGACGTGCGGAACTATAGAAATTAGCTGTAGCAGATTAGATGTGCGGCGCACGGAATCATGTTTCCTTGCTAGAAGGCCATTTATCTGACATGATTGGACATCACTACCACGCTTACGTGAAACGTATAGTGATGTGAATTTGATGATTTACTGAGATGCTAAAATCCGTACCTCAGTTAATCAGTAGATAGCTGTTGAACAGTGCTGACAGCGACTTCAGTACCTGCTGACCTCAGTACTCGCGGAGTTCCTGAATAACGCAAATGAGTATTATCGAAAATGCAGTAAGAAGATATGTAGATAAGGAATTGCGCAAGTAAGAGAAAATTGTATTGTTGCGTAATTCACAGCCGGAATTTTGGTCATTGCCATTGTTTGCCTAGCAATTTGTTGGTAGCGTTTCGAGACATCGGGAACTGGGGTCTCGGAAGGAGCTCACCATGAGGAATTCACTGCGATCGATCCGTGGCGCGGCCGCTGGTGCCGTCGGCGCCGGCGCGGTCGCCGGGGCGATGCTATTCGGCGGCATCCCCGCGGCGCAGGCCGCGCCGCCGCCCGCCCCTGCGACAACGTTCGAAATTGCCGGCCCGCACGGCGGCGCACCGCTGAGCCCCGGGATCCTTCCCGAGCGGCCAGGCGGCGGCCACGGCTGGGGTCCCGGTGGTGGCCACGGTGGCTGGGGACACGGCGGTGGCTGGGGCCGCGACGGTTGGGGCCGCGGCTGGGGTCATGGTTGGGGACACCCCGGCTGGGGTTGGGGCAACTGGTGGCGCCCGTGGTGGTGACCAACTGGTGAGCCACCAAGATCGCGGGGTCGGCCGGCCTCGTCCTGCCAACTCACCGGCTGGCCGACCCGCATCCCTGGGGGGACCCACGCCGGTCTGACAATCTCGGGCCGGCGTGGCCCCCCAACTCAATAGACGTCCATGCCGACCTGGGACCGGCCCCGGGTCGGCATGGATTTTTTACGGGTCGCGGGGCAGGCCCAGCAGCCGCTCGGCGATGATGTTGAGCTGCACCTCCGACGTGCCGCCGTAGATGGTGGTGGCCCGGCTGGCCAGCAGGTACTCGCCCCACTTGCCGGCCAGCTGATCGGGGTCGCCGATCGCGGCATCGGTACCGAACGAGGACACCGCGAATTCGGCATAGCCCTGGCCGGTGCGCATCGAGAGCAACTTGGAGATCGCCGCCGACGGCATGGCGTCGCCCCCGGCCAGCGTCAACAGCGTCGAGCGCAGGTTCAGCACCTTCGCCGCATGCCCCTCGGCAATCAACTGCCCGGCCCGGTGTTGCGCGACCTGGTCGAAATGGCCGTCGCGGATGAACTCGACGAACTGCGGCAGGGTCGCTAAGAAGTTCGCGTCGCTGCTGCCGATCGATACCCGCTCGGCGGTCAGTGTGTTGCGGCTGACTTCCCAGCCCCGGTTGACCTCGCCCAGCACGCAATCGTCGGGCACGAACACGTCGTCGATGTACACCGTGTTGAACATCGCATTCCCGGTCAGCTCGCGCAGCGGCTTGACCGTCACGCCCTCGCTCTTCATGTCCAGTAGGAAGTACGTGATCCCGTTATGTTTTGGAGCGCTGGGCTCACTTCTCGCCAGCAGCGCACCCCATTGGGAGTACTGCGCTGCCGTGGTCCAGATCTTCTGGCCGGTTATGCGCCAGCCGCCGTCGGCCCGCGTCGCCTTCGTGGTCAGCCCGGCCAGGTCCGATCCCGCGCCGGGCTCGGAAAACAGCTGGCACCAGATCATCTCGCCGCGGAAGGTCGGCGGCAGGAACCGTTGCTTTTGCTCCTCGGTTCCGAACGCGACGATCGACGGGATGATCCACGCGGCGATGCCGACCTGCGGCCGCCGCACCCGCCCGGTGGTGAACTCCTGGGCGATGATGATCTGCTCGATCGGGCTGGAGGCCCGGCCCCACGGCTTGGGCAGGTAGGGCAAGACCCAGCCGCCCTCGGCGAGCGCCACGGTGCGTGGCTCCCGGTCCATGGCCTTGAACGCGGTGACCTCCGCGCGGATCTCCTCGCGCAGCTTCTCGGTCTCGGGATCCAGGTTGATGTCCACCGGGCGCATGCCGGTGGTGGTCGCGGTGTTGACGACCTTCTGCGGGTAGTCCGAGCTGCGGCCGAAGCAGGCGGCCAGCATCAGCGCCCGTCGGTAGAACACGTTGGTGTCGTGTTCCCACGTGAAGCCGATGCCGCCGTGCACCTGAATGCAGTCCTGCGTGCAGCGCTGCGCGGCCGCCGGCGCGAGCGTCGCGGCCACGGCGGCAGCGAACTCGATGTCGGGAGAGGCCTCATCGATCGCGCGCGCCGCGTCCCACACCGCCGCGGTGGCGCGCTCGGTGTCGGCGATCATTTCCGCGCACTTGTGCTTGATGGCCTGGAACTGGCCGATCGGCCGGCCGAACTGCTCCCGGATCTTGGCGTATTCCGACGCCGTGTCGGTTGCCCAGCGGGCCACGCCGACCGCCTCCGCCGACAACAGCGTCGACATCAGCGCGTAGGCGGTCTTCATCGTCAGGGTGCTCAACAGGGCATCCTCACCGACGGTGACGGCGTCGGCCCGCACATGCGCGATCGGCCGCAGCGGGTCCAGGCTCTGCACCGGCTCGATCTCGAGGTCGTCGGCGCGCAGCACCACCCATTCGTCGCCGCTGTCGATGGCCACGGGAAGCACCAGCACCGATGCCTGCGCGGCGGCGGGAACCGCCCGCACCTCGCCGCGGATCACCAGCACCTCCTGACCCGGAGGGCCCTTACGGGTGGCGGTCAGCCCTGAGTCCAGCGCATAGGCGGCGATCGCGGCGCCAGACGCCAGGTCAGCGAGCACCTTGGCGTCCGGGTCGTGCGAGGCGATCAGCGCGCTGGCGATCGCCGACGGCACGAACGGCCCGGGCACGGCGCCGTAGCCGAACTCGGCCAGCACGATGGCCAGCTCGAGCAGGCCGAAGCCCTGCCCGCCGACCGACTCGGCGAGGTGAACACCCTGCAGGCCCTGCTCGGCGGCCGCTTGCCAGTACGGCGGCGGGTTCTGGACCGGGGTTTCCATGGCCGCGTGCAACACCTCGGACGGCGCGACACGCGCCACCAGAGATCGCACCGAGTCGGCCAGATCTTGATGCTCGGAAATTATTGCGATCGGCATTGGTCGCCTTCCCATGCTTTCGGGGTTCGTTTCGGCCAAGCACCCATCAATCTAATAACGGGTGGGTTGGTTGACTACGGGGTTACTAGGTGTGTCAGCGGCTCGCCGTCGCGCAGGCGACGGCAATTGGCCACGGCCTCGACGAGGTAGCGCCGCATCGTGTCGGCGGTGTACCAGGTGACATGCGGTGTCAGCACCACATTGTCCAGGCCGAACAGCGGATTGTCCGGCGCCGTCGGCTCGTCCTCGAAAACGTCGAGGCCCGCGGCGGCCAGCCGCCCGTCGCGCAACGCGCCGACAAGCGCGTCTTCGTCGACGATCGCGCCGCGCGACGTGTTGACGAGTACCGCACTGGGCCTCATCAACGCGATCGCGTCCCGGTCGAGCAGATGATGGGTCTGCTCCGTCAACGGTAGGTGCAGCGAGACGATGTCGCTGACCGCCAGTAGTTCGGGGAGCGGCCGCCAGCCGGGCCGGCCGTCGTCGCGGGTGCTGGTGTGCACGACGGTGGCGCCCATCGCGCCTACGATGTCCCCCACCCGTTTGGCGATATTGCCGTAGCCGACCATGCCGACGGTGCAGCCGCCGATGTCGCGGACCGTCTCGCCCAGCCCGGGATCCAGCGGCCAGCCGCGCCCCTGGCGGGTGGCGCGGTCCAGCTCCGGGAGCCTGCGCAGCGCGGCGAGCATCAACAGCACGGTTCCCTCGGCCACCGATGGCGCATTGGCGCCGGGCATGTTGGCGACCGCGATGCCGCGGTCGGTGGCGGTCGCCACGTCGATGGTGTTCACGCCGGCGCCGAACTTGTGCACCAGTCGCAGCCGTGGTCCGCGCTGCAGGTCGGCGGCCGACAACGGCCGTAGTACATGCCAAATCACCTCGGCTTCGGGCAGTTCGCGATAAAAGCCCACATCGTCGTCGGCGGCACACCACCGAATGTCTAGCCAATCGGCCTCGGCTGCAAGGAAATCGAGGACTTTGTTACCGGGAACGAAGTGGGCGAGAACTCTCAGCGCCACCGCTTGCTGATCCACCTGGCGATGGTATCCGCCTGCTCGCTGCGCGCGCCCGGGGTGGTGAAGTAGTGGTCGCTGTCGATCGAGACCTGCGACTTGTCGGTCCCGGCGAGCGCGTCGAAAATGCGTTGCGCATCCGACGGAAACACACCGGTGTCGGCCTCGGCGTTGATCACCAGGGCCGGGCAGTCGATGCGGCTCAGGTGCGGCTCGGCCCGGGTTTGGGCCACCCGCAGGCTCCACATGCCCAGCCAGTTGCGCAGTGTGCAGAAGGCGGCGAT
Source organism: Mycobacterium stomatepiae (assembly GCF_010731715.1). NCBI lineage: Bacteria > Bacillati > Actinomycetota > Actinomycetes > Mycobacteriales > Mycobacteriaceae > Mycobacterium > Mycobacterium stomatepiae. The sequence continues at coordinate 3,469,516 of NZ_AP022587.1, read as the reverse complement.
GCCCTGTGCGGACCGATTGGCCTTGGCCGGCACGCCCGCGTAGCACAGGTTGGGCGCCCGCTTGGTGGGCGCGATGTTGGGATCGACCATCCGAGGATCGGCCCAGGTTCGCATGACCGAGAACGGTCGATCGGAAAACCCTGCTGCGCGAACACGTTTGAGCTCCGACTCGGCCCAGTCGGTGATGGAATGGTTGCGTGCGGTCTGCGCCGAGCGATAGCGGGCGACGAACTCCGGTGGGTACGGCGGGCCGTTGACCTCGTTGAAAAGGTCGAGCTCGGGATCGGTGGCAACGGGATCGTTTTCGTCGACGACGGAGGCATCCATCCAGGCGGTCAGCACCTCCGGGCGGCCGGGATGCGCGGCGGTGGCGACGTATCCATCCGCGGGTGGCAACTCCGTCAGCCCGGCCGCCGGCCGCATGCCGGGCAGTGGGGTCACATTTGGGTCGACGGCTTGTGACTGGTAGGAGGACATCAACGACCCTCCTCCCGAATTACCCAGCAATACAACGGTATCCACGCCCTGAACCTCGCGCAGCCAGCGCACCCCCACGCCGATGTCGACCAGCGCGTGGTCGAGCAGAAAGTTGTTCTCGAAACCGCGGAACCGGGTGTTCCACCCCAGAAACCCGATACCCCGAAGGGCCATGTAATCGGCGAGATAGTGCTCGGCGAAGTCAATCTGGTAGTGCGTGGCAATCATGGCCACCCGTGGCTTACGTCCCACGCCGCGGTGATACAGCCCCTGGCACGGATGCCCGCCCGCGCCGGCGCGCCCGGCGGTCGGCGAGGGCAGGCCGACGAACTCGCGGACAACCCCGGCAGTGCCGCTATTCGGCGTCAATTCAGCGACCTTCCTTCGAGTAGATCGCCCGGTGATAGATGTTGGCGAGGGTTTGGATGCAGGCCTGGTCGTCGAGCTCATGCGAGGCCGCACGGGTGAGCTGGATGTAGCAGAACTGGTTGAACATCGCCACGATCGTCTCGGCGATCAGCTGCGGATCGTCGCGCGCGCAATACCCCTTGGTTTGCGCGCGCCGGACCGTCTCGGCGATGAAAGAAATTGGAATATCGCAGATTTCGGCCCAGTACTGAGCAAAGTCGTCGTTCACCATCGCCAGTTGGGACACGCTGATCACCTCGGCGAGCCGATTGCGGTAGGTGTGCCAGTGCGCCGCGGCCGCCTCGTGGGCGCGTTCCCGGTTGGACAGGCCATGGCCCGTGACCGAGCGTGCGCGCTCGTTGGCCTCGTCGCGGAAGCGCAACGCCCACTGGCGGACCATCGCCTCTTTGGAGTCGTAGTAGTTGTAGAAGGATGCCGACGAGCGGCCCGCTTCCGTGGCGATGTCGGCGATCGTGGTGGCCAGAATTCCCTTGCGTGCGACCACCGTTCGTGCGGCAGCGTCGATCGCCGCCTGCGTCCGTCTGCCGCGGTGCGTCGGAAACTCGGCGGGGCGTTCGTTGGATTCCGCCGCGATCGACACCTGTGTTCCTCCTGGATCGAAACTGAATCTGATGTTAGATTCAGTTTCATGGATTGGCCAGGTCCAATCGACGGGAGCCGCAACATGATCAAGCCCGACAACCCCAACACCGAATTCGAACTCGGCGGAATCAATCACGTTGCGCTGGTGTGTTCGGACATGGCTCGCACCGTGGATTTCTACGGCAACATCCTCGGCATGCCGTTGATCAAGTCGCTCGATCTGCCGCACGGTGGCGGGCAACACTTCTTCTTCGATGCCGGCAGCGGCAACTGTGTCGCGTTCTTCTGGTTCGCCGATGCGCCGGATCGGGTGCCCGGCATCTCGTCGCCGGGGGCAATCCCGGGTATCGGGGACATCACCAGCGCGGTAAGCACGATGAATCATCTCGCTTTTCACGTCCCGGCCGAGAAGTTCGACGCCTACCGGCACCGGCTCAAGGAGAAGGGGGTCCGGGTCGGCCCGATCCTCAACCATGACGAGAGCGAGATGCAGGTTTCCGCGACCGTGCATCCCGGTGTCTACGTGCGCTCGTTCTATTTCCAGGACCCCGACGGCGTCACACTTGAATTCGCCTGCTGGGTCAAGGAATTCGGCGCGGCTGACGCGCAGGCTGTTCCCAAGACGGCGGCCGACCGGCGACCCCGGGAGCACGCCGTAACCTAATCGGCAAAACCGTGGCCGAGCCGGGGGAGCCATGATGACCGACAGCATTTTGACCGACGAACAGATCGCGGCGCTGACACCCGCGCAGCGGCGAGACCTGATCATGCGACTGGAGGCGCCGCTGCACGATGTCATCGATCCGGTGGTGCTGACCCGAATCCGGCGCATCCGGCTGGGCCTGATGATCGGCGGCTCGGTCGCGATGATTCCGTGGCTGGTCTATCTCTCGGTGACGCTGCCGGATAACTATGTTGCACACAACTGGCCGTTGACCTGGGTGAGCTTCGACATTCTCTTGGCCGGATTCATGATTGCGACAGCGGTTTTCGGTTACTTCCGCCGCCAGGTCCTGCTGTTCGCGGCCTTCACCTCCGGTGTGCTGCTGATCTGCGACGCGTGGTTCGACCTGATGACCGCCGGACCCGACGACGTCTGGCTATCGGTGGTGACCGCACTGGGCATCGAGGTGCCGCTGGCGATTTTCCTGATCCGCGGAGCACAGCGCATCATGCGGCTCACGATGTTGCGTCTGTGGCTCCTGGATCCCGGGATGCGGCTGTGGCAGCTGCCGTTGTTTCCGTGAGGCCGTACAGCCGCGGATCAGCGAGTTCGTCGAGCAGCACGGCGAGCTGATCGACGAGTTGATCGGGGTCTAGCAGTACGTCGCCGACCAGCCAGGCGCTGATCATCTGCCCGACGCCGCCGACGGCGAAGTGCGCCCCCGCCTTCATGCTGTTGTTTGCCGGCATTCGTAGCATTTCGCCGCCGTGCTGGCCCAGCAGCATCGCGAACAGCGCGGTGGATTCGGCGCGTTTACGCACGATCACCGCGTCGGCGAGCTGGGTGCTGAACATCAGGCGCCCGACGCGGGGATCCTCGGCGATGGTCCGCACGATGTTGGCCATGCCGGCGCGGGACTGTTCGGGTATCGGCACCGCCGCCACCGCGGCCTGGGTGGTGGCCGCCAGGTCGGCGATCACCGAATCGAACACAGCCCCGACGAATCCGTCTCTGTCGCTGAAGCTTTCGTAGAAGTAGCGCGGGGTCAGGCCGGCGCGGGTGCAGACCGCGCGAACCGTCAGGGCAGAGGCATCCTGCTGGTCGGCGCCCAGCAGGTCCAGGCCTGCGGCCAGCAGCCGGCCCCGCCGCTCGGCCAGTCGCCGCGCGGCGTCGACGCCACGATAGGGGCGTTCGCTCGGGGTCTCGGCCATGACCACCATCTTGACACCGGCGCGATGCGCGGACAATATCGGGAAACAAGCGTTGTCACATTCGGTGTGCGGAATAGCGGAGGGGTGTCCGGATGGCGATTCACGAGGCGGTTCAACCGCTGATTCCGCATGTCGAGCGCCCGATCTCCGATCCACCGCGCCTTGGCCGGCGGCGGCGGAATCCCGACGACTACGCCCTGATGGGACTCGCACTGCTGGCCGGTGCGGCCAACGTGATCATGGAGCTCGCGCGTCCCGGCGTCGGCCATGGCGTGGCGGAGAGCCGTGTCGAGAGCGGTCGCATCGACCGCCACCCGATCAAGCGCGCACGCACCACATTCACCTACATCGCGGTCGCCAACGGCGGGACCGACGCGCAGAAGGCCGCCTATCGCCGCGCGGTGAATCGGTCGCACGCGGAGGTCTACTCGAGGCCTGGCGATCCCGTGCAGTACAACGCCTTTGATCCGGAATTGCAGCTGTGGGTGGCGGCCTGCATCTACAAGGGCGGCATCGACATCTACCGCACGTTTGTCGGCGAACTGGACGAGCAGGACGCCGATCGCCTCTATCGCGAGGGCATGTCGTTGGGTACCACGCTGCAGGTGCCGCCGGAGATGTGGCCGGCAGACCGGGCGGCCTTCGACAAGTACTGGCAGGAATCGCTGGACAAGGTGCACATCGATGACGCCGTCCGCGAATTCCTGTATCCGATTGCGGTGTCGCGGGTGCGCGGGGTGCGCCTGCCCCGTCGGCTGGCCGAACCGTTGGAGAATTTCAATTTGCTAATCACCACCGGCTTTCTGCCGCAACGGTTTCGCGACGAGATGCGATTGCCGTGGGACGCCGCCAAGCAGCGGCGGTTCGACCGGCTCATGTCGGTCGTGGGTGTTGTGAATCGCTTGCTACCGCGAATCATCCGGCAGTTCCCATTCAATCTGATGCTTTGGGACCTGGACCGCCGGATCCGGACGGGGCGTCCGTTGGTCTAGCGCGGTGCGAGCTTTGCTGGCGTGTTGATAACGACAACCGTTTTCAGTTAGGCTCCTCGGCGACCGTTAGCTCGTCCAGCCCAGGAGTTGCCGATGACCGCCCCGATTTGGATGGCGTCGCCGCCGGAGGTCCACTCGGCCTTGCTGAGCAGTGGCCCGGGGCCCTCCTCGATGTTTGCCGCAGCGGCGGCGTGGAGTTCGATGAGCGCCGAATATGCCTCGGCCGCAGCAGAACTCAGCGGGGTGCTGGCGTCGACGCACGCCGGCGCATGGCAGGGACCGAGCGCAGAGTCCTACGTCGCCGCGCATGGTCCTTTTCTGGCGTGGTTGAACCAGGTCAGCGCGCACAGCGCCGCGGCGGCCGCACAGCACGAAACGGCCGGCACGGCCTATACCGCGGCGTTGGCGGCCATGCCGACCGTGGGCGAGCTGGCCGCCAACCACGCGGTGCACGGCGTGCTGATGGCGACCAATTTCTTTGGAATCAATACGATTCCGATCGCGGTCAACGAGGCAGACTATGCGCGAATGTGGGTTCAGGCAGCCGGCACGATGACGACCTATCAGGCCGTGTCGACCGCGGCGGTGGCGGCCACCCCGCAGACCGAGCCGGCGCCGCAGATCCTGAGATCCGAGGCCGCGCACGATCACGACCACGACCACGAGGAAGACGATCACGATCACGAGGGCCATGACCACGGGTTCGACAGCTGGCTCAACCGGTTCGTCGCCCAAATCCTGCGGGCCTTCGGTATCGATTGGGACCCCGTTGAGGGGACCTTGAACGGACTCCCACTCGACGCCTATACGAACCCGGGCCAATTGCTATGGTGGGTCGCTCGAGCCCTCGAGCTTTTCTCGGACTTTCAACGATTCGGGCAGTTGTTGTTGGAAAACCCCGCAGCGGCTTTCCAATTCATCACCGAGCTGGTGCTGCTCGACTGGCCGACCCACCTGGCCCAGCTCGCCAGTTTTCTCCCGGCTGCCCCGCAGTTGCTGTTGCTTCCCATGCTCGTCGCGGTTGCGCCCTTCGGCGCGGTCGCCGGTTTTGCGGGGCTCACCGCCTTGCCCGCACCCGCGGCGGCGCCGGTGCCGCCGCCGGGCACGCCCGAGCTGCCCAGTCTGCCGGTGGAGCTCGGCACCACCCCGCTGGCCGCCCCGGCGTCGGGCCCCGCGACGGCACCGGCACCCGCGCCGGCTCCCGCGGCAAGCGCCGTGGCCAGCGCGGCGCCACCCGCTCCGCCCCCCGTCGGGCCCGGCTTCGCGCCGCCCTACTTCGTGGCGCCGCCCGGCGTCGGGTTCGGTACCGGGATCAGTGCGAGCGTGTGCTCGAGCGCGAAAAAGAAAGCAGTGGAGCCCGATTCGGCCGCGGCAGCGTCCGCGGCTGCCGCGCGAGAGCAGGCCCGGACCCGGCGCCGGGGGCGGGCCCGCCAGTGCGACCATGGTGACGAGTTCATGGACATGAACGTCGACGTCGACCCGGACTGGGGTGGGCCGTCCGCGGTGTCGGAGGCGTCCCTGAGTGGCACCGGGAATCTCGGGTTCACCGGCACGGCGCGCAAGGAGACGGCTGCCGCGGCCGGCCTGACCACCCTAGCCGGGGATGAATTCAGGGGTGGGCCTCGCCTGCCGATGCTCCCGGGCAGCTGGGACCCAGAGGATGGCGACCGGCCGCACGATAGCGACGGCTAACCACTCAACGCTGTCGGCGCCGGCAGTTCACCGGACCGTCGACGGATGGAAACGTGCGGTTTCGGTGCTCAAGACCCGTTGCACCGCAGCGGGAAAGGTGCTTCAGCGGGGCGGGTACTGTCGGTTGAGTGCGTAGCGAAGGTGACACCTGGGACATCACAACAAGCGTCGGTTCGACGGCGTTATTCGTAGCGACAGCGCGGGAGCTGGAGGCACAAAAACCCAACCCGCTGGTCGTCGACCCGTATGCCGAGATCTTCTGCCGCGCCGTCGGTGGTTCGTCGGCGGACGTGCTCGACGGCAAGGAACCCGACCACCAGCTCAAGAGCGCCGACTTCGGCGAGCACTTCGTCAACTTCCAGGCCGCTCGCACCAAGTACTTCGACGAGTACTTCCTGCGGGCCGCCGACGCCGGCGTCCGGCAGGTTGTCCTGCTGGCGGCCGGGTTGGACTCGCGTGCCTACCGGCTGGACTGGCCCGCCGCGACGACGATCTTCGAACTGGACCGTCCGCAGGTCCTCGATTTCAAGCGAGAGGTGCTCGCCGGTCACGGCGACCAGCCGCGCGCCGAGCGCCGGGAGATCGCGGTCGATTTGCGCGAAGATTGGCCACAAGCTTTGCGCGACAGCGGTTTCGACCCGGCCAAGCCGTCGGCGTGGATTGCCGAGGGTCTGTTGATCTATCTGCCGGCCACAGCTCAGGAGCAGCTGTTCACCGGCATCGACGGCCTGGCCGGACACGGGAGCCATGTCGCCGTCGAGGACGGCGCGCCGCTGCAGGCCGATGAATTCGACGCCGCCGTCGCCGAAGAGCGTGCGGCCAACGAGCAGGGCGAGAAGCGGCTGTTCTTCCAGTTGGTCTACAACGAGCAACACGCGCCGGCCACCGAATGGTTCAGTCGGCACGGCTGGAACGCCGTCGGCACCCCGTTGGCCGATTACCTGCGCAAGGTCGGCCGTCCGGTCCCCGGACCGGATACCGAAGCCGGGCCGATGATCGCCCGCAACACCCTGGTCAGCGCCGTCAGGGCCTGAACTCGCCGCGTCATCACCGGCGCGCCGATCGGGCGCGCCTTTCGCTGCGCTTTCGATGAGTCGATAACGCATGGCAACTACTCCGCACTGCGGGCCCGTGGGAACTTTTCCGGTCGGTCGGCCGACTACTAACTGCCTGCTCGCGGCGCCGCTTACCAGTTAACGCGGTCGTTGCGCCCCACCCGACCGGTTAGGAGTTGCTGCTGTGACCGCGCCGGTTTGGATGGCCGCACCCTCGCGCCGGCGTGCGGCGCGCAACGACCCCCGCCGGCAATCCACGCCGACCCCTGGGGTTGCGGCGGTCAGCGCCCTAGCGGCTGAGCTTGGGGTGGGGACTTCGGTGAATTTGGCCGCTCTCACGGAGTCGACGTGTCGTGCGCTCGTGTCCTGAGCGGGTTTTGATAATGAAAACCGTATTCAGTAAGCTTTGCCGCCAAGACAAGTGCGGCCAACGCCACAACTGGAGAGGCAAACCGGTGATCGGGCAGAACACCTTGGTCAGAATCCCGAAGAGGGCCGGGAGGTGGCCGTCCGGACGGCCCCGAGAGCCTCGACAGTTAGCTTATGCAATGCTAACTTCAGCAAATTAAGTTAGGGGAGACTATCTTCATGGAAAATTGCGGCCGTGGAACTCGGTGACAGTGGTGTGCTCGCGGTCCAGCCAGGCACTTCTCGGCTGGACACCAGGGTCGACGGCGACGTCGTCAGCCGGTTTGCCACCTGCTGCCGGGCACTGGGTATCGCGGTATATCAACGTCAGCGCCCGGCCGATCTGGCCGCTGCCCGCTCGGGCTTTACGGCGCTGACTCGCGTCGCCCACGACCAGTGTGACGCGTGGACTGGGTTAGCGGCCGCCGGCGATGCGTCCTTCCGGGTCCTCGAGGCGGTGTCGCGCACCGCGGCCACCTCGGGCGTGCTGCAGCGGCAGGCCGACTTGGCCCCCGGCGCCCTCGGCTTCCGCTACGACAGCGGGCTCTATCTACAATTTCGAGCCACCAACCCCGACGAGTTCCATCTCGCTTTCGCGGCTGCCCTGGCAACGGCCGGACAGTTTGCCGAGGCCGACAAGATCGTCGCGGGTCTTACCGCGCGCCGCCCAAGCTGGCGCGAAGCGCGGTGGATCTCCGTCGTCATCAACTACCGCGCCGAGCGGTGGTCCGACGTCGTCAAGCTGCTGACCCCGATCGTCAACGACTCCGATCTGGACGAGGCCTACTCGCATGCGGCCAAGATCGCGCTGGGCACCGCGCTGGCTCGGCTCGGCTTGTTCGCCCCCGCGCTGTCCTACCTCGAGGAACCCGAAGGTCCGGTGGAGGTGGCCACCATCGACGGGACGCTGGCCAAGGCGCTCGTGCTGCGCGTGCACGTCGACGAAGAGTCGGCAAGCGAGGTCCTGCAGGATCTGTATGCGGCACACCCGGAGAACGAACAGGTCGAACAGGCCCTGACCGACACCAGTTTCGGGATCGTGACCACCAATGCGGCCCGCATCGAGGCCCGCACCGATCCGTGGGATCCCGAAACCGAGCCCAGCGCGGAGGACTTCGTCGACCCCGCCGCCCATGAACGTAAGTCCGTGCTGCTGCACGAAGCCGAGCGCCAGCTCACCGAGTTCATCGGGCTCGACGAGGTGAAAAATCAGGTATCGCGGCTCAAGAGTTCGGTGGCCATGGAGCTGGTGCGCAAGCAGCGCGGGCTGCAAGTCGCCCAACGCGCCCACCACCTGGTGTTCGCCGGACCGCCCGGGACCGGTAAGACCACAATCGCGCGTGTGGTTGCCAAAATCTATTGCGGTCTAGGGCTATTGAAGCGGGAGAACATCCGCGAGGTGCACCGCGCCGACCTGATCGGCCAGCACATCGGCGAGACCGAAGCCAAGACCAACGCAATCATCGACAGCGCGCTGGACGGCGTGTTGTTCCTCGACGAGGCCTACGCCCTGGTGGCGACCGGCGCCAAGAACGACTTCGGGCTGGTCGCCATCGACACGCTGCTGGCCCGAATGGAAAACGACCGCGACCGGCTGGTGGTGATCATCGCCGGGTACCGGGCGGATCTGGACAAGTTCCTGGACACCAACGAGGGCCTTCGGTCGCGGTTCACCCGCAACATCACCTTTCCGTCGTACAACTCTCACGAGTTGGTGGAGATCGCCACCAAGATGGCCGAACAGCGCGACAGCATCTTCGAGCAAGCCGCGCTCGACCACATGGATGTCCTGTTCGAGAAATTGGCGACCGCCACGACGCCCGACTCCAACGGGGTCGAACGGCGCAGCCTCGACATCGCGGGTAACGGCCGTTTCGTCCGAAACATCGTCGAGCGTTCCGAGGAGGAGCGCGAATTCCGGTTGGACCACTCAGAACAGGCGGGAACCGGTGCGTTCACCGATGAGGAGTTGATGACGATCACCGACGTAGACGTCAGTAATTCAGTTGAGCCGCTGCTGCGCGGCCTGGGGCTCTCGGTGCCGTCATGACCAACCCCGAGCCTGCCGACGAACGACGTTCGTTCTCCTCACGTACCCCCGTCAACGACAATCCCGACAAGGTGCTCTACCGTCGCGGGTTCGTCACCCGGCACCAGGTGACCGGCTGGCGCTTCGTGATGCGCCGCATCGCCTCCGGAATCGCGTTGCACGACACCAGAATGCTGGTCAACCCGCTGCGCACCCAGTCGCGCGCGGTGCTGATGGGCGCCCTGATTCTGATCACCGGTCTGGCGGGCTGCTTCGTGTTCTCGCTGATCCGGCCCAACGGTCAGGCGGGCAGCAATGTGGTGCTCGCCGATCGGGACACCGCCGCGCTGTATGTGCGGATCGGCGACGAACTGCACCCGGTGTTGAACCTGACCTCGGCCCGGCTGATCGCCGGTAAGCCGGTCAACCCGGCGGCGGTGAAAAGCAGTGAGCTGGACCGGTTTCCGCGCGGAAACCTGATCGGGATCCCGGGCGCGCCAGAACGCATGGTGCAGAACGCGTCTCATGACGCGAACTGGACGGTGTGCGATACGGTCAGCGAGGCGGCGCAGGGTTCGCACGCCGTGCACAGCACCGGCGTCACCGTGATCGCGGGCACCCCCGACAGCAGCGGCACCCGGGCCGCGGCGGTCGCGCCCGGCCAGACGATCCTGGTCGAGTTCACCGGCGATAAGGGCACCAGCACCTGGCTGCTGTGGGACGGCAAGCGCAGCCAGATCGACCTGGCCAACCACGCGGTCACCAACGCGCTGGGGCTGGGGGCCGACGTGCCCGCACCGCGGCCCGTCGCGGCTGGGCTGTTCAACGCGATCCCCGAAGCGCCGGCGCTGACCGCACCCGCCATCCCGAATGCCGGTGAGAAGGCGACGTACCCCGTGCCGGCGCCGATCGGCGCGGTCGTCACGTCCTACGGCGTCGACCCGGGCAACCTGCGTTACTACGCGGTGCTGTCGGATGGACTGCAACCGATCTCGGCGGTGCTCGCCGCGATCCTGCGCAACACCAATTCCTATGGCCTGGAACAACCCCCGCGGCTCGGCGCCGATGAAGTGGCCAAGCTGCCGGTGTCGCGGCTGCTGGACACCACCCGCTTCCCGGACCGCCAGGTCGCTCTCGTCGACGCGGCCAAGAACCCCGTCGCCTGCGTGTACTGGAGCAAGCCGGCCGGGGCCGCGAGCAGCTCGCTAGGCCTGCTCACCGGTTCCGCGCTGCCGGTACCGGACGCGGTTCGCACCGTCAACCTGATCGGCGGCGGCACCCCAGGCGTGGCCACCCGGGTCGCCCTGGCTCCGGGCACCGGCTACTTCGCTCAAAGCGTCGGCGGCGGCGCGACCTCGCCGGGCGCTGGGTCGCTGTTCTGGGTGTCCGACACCGGCGTTCGTTACGGCATCGACAACGAGGCCGAGAGCGCCGGACACGGCAAAACCGTTGAGGCCCTTGGCTTGACCCCACCCCCCGTTCCCATTCCCTGGTCGATACTGTCGCTGTTCGCGACGGGCCCGACGCTATCGCGCGCCGACGCGTTACTCGCCCACGACGGCCTGGCGCCCGACAGCAAGCCCGGACGTCCGGTGTCGGCCGAAGGAGGACCTCGATGAGCCGACTGATTTTCGAAGCTCGCCGGCGCCTGGCGCCGCCGAGCACCCGCCAGGGCACCATCACCATCGAGGCGCCTCCGGAGCTGCCCCGGGTGATTCCGCCATCGTTCCTGCGCCGTGCGATGCCCTACGTGTTGGTGATCCTGATCGTCGGCATGATCGTCGCGCTGGTCGCTACCGGGATGCGGGTGATCTCCCCGCAGACCCTGTTCTTCCCATTTGTGTTGCTGCTGGCGGCAACCGCGCTCTATCGCGGCAACGATAACAAGATGCGCACCGAGGAGGTCGATGCCGAACGCGCCGACTACCTGCGCTACCTGTCGGTGGTCCGCGACAACATCCGGACGCAGGCCGCCCAGCAGCGCGCCGCCGCCCAGTGGTCGCATCCCGAGCCGGCCGCACTGGCCACGGTGGCCGGATCACGCCGCCAATGGGAGCGTGACCCACACGACCCCGACTTCCTGGTGTTGCGGGCCGGGCGTCACCAGGTTCCCCTGGCCACTGCGGTACGGGTACAGGACAGCGCCGACGAAATCGACCTGGAACCGGTGTCACACAGCGCATTACGTAGCCTGCTCGACACGCAGCGCACCGTTCGCGATGTGCCCACCGGAATCGACCTGACCAAAGTCTCCCGGATCACCGTCCTCGGTGAGCCCGACGAGGTACAAGGGGCGCTGCGCGCTTGGATCGCGCAGGCCGTCACCTGGCATGACCCGACAGTGCTGGGGGTGGCGCTGGCCACCCGCGATCCGGAGAACCGCGACTGGTCCTGGCTGAAGTGGTTGCCGCACATCGACATTCCTGGCGAGGTGGATGGTGTCGGGCCGGCCCGCTTCCTGTCCAACAACCCCGACGAGCTGATTTCGCTGCTGGGACCGGCGCTGGCGGATCGGCCGGCGTTCACCGGGCAGCCGGCGGACACGTTGCGGCACCTGCTGATCATCGTCGACGACCCCGACTACGACGTGAACGCCTCGGCGCTGGCGATCGGCCGGGCCGGCGTGACCGTCGTGCACCGCACCACGACATCACCCAACCGTGAACAGTATTCGGATCCGGAGAAGCCGATCCTGCGTGTCGTCGGGCGGGATGGCGGGGGCAGCCGAGCCGCGGTGATTGCGCGCTGGCAGACCGGCGGCTGGCAGCCCTTCATCGACAACGCCGATGCGCTCGGCGCCGACGAAGCCGCGCACCTGGCCCGTCAGTTGTCCCGCTGGGATTCCAATCCCACCCACGCCGGGCTGCGCTCGGCGGCGACCCGCGGTGCGACCTTCACGACGCTGCTGGGTGTTCCGGATGCGTCGCAGCTGGACGTGCCGACCTTGTGGGGACCGCGTCGCCGCGACGACGAGTTGCGGGTGCCCATCGGTGTCACCGCGACCGGCGAGCCGCTGTACTTCGACCTCAAGGACGAGGCCGAGGGCGGGATGGGTCCGCACGGCCTGATGATCGGTATGACCGGTTCGGGCAAGTCGCAGACCCTGATGTCGATTCTGTTGTCGCTGTTGACAACTCACTCGGCTGATCGGCTCATCGTGATCTATGCCGACTTCAAGGGTGAGGCCGGGGCGGACAGCTTCCGGGACTTCCCGCAGGTCGTCGCGGTGATCTCCAACATGGCCGAGAAGAAATCGCTGGCCGACCGGTTCGCCGACACGCTGCGCGGTGAGGTTGCGCGGCGTGAAACGTTGCTCCGCGAGGCCGGCCGCCGGGTCCAGGGCAGTGCGTTCAACTCGGTGGTCGAATACGAGAACGCCATCGCTGCCGGCCACGACCTGCCGCCGATCCCGACCCTGTTCGTGGTCGCCGACGAGTTCACGCTGATGCTGGCCGACTACCCCGAGTATGCGGAACTGTTCGATTACGTTGCGCGTAAAGGCCGCTCGTTCCGCATCCATATCCTGTTCGCGTCCCAGACGTTGGATGTCGGCAAGATCAAGGACATCGACAAGAACACCTCGTACCGCATCGGTCTGAAGGTGGCCAGTGCCAGCGTCTCTCGCCAGATCATCGGCGTGGACGACGCGTACCACATCGAATCAGGCAAAGAGCACAAGGGTGTGGGCTTCCTGGTGCCGGCTCCCGGTGCCGCCCCGATCAAGTTCCGCAGCACCTATGTCGACGGCATTTACGAGCCACCGCAGACGGCTAAGACCCTTGTGGTGCAGTCCGTTCCGCAGCCGAAGCTGTTCACCGCCGGGCGGGTGGAGCCCGATCAGGGCACCGTGATCACCGGAGCGGGTCAAGACGAGTTCGTCGGACCGCCGCGCAAGCTGATCGCGACCATCGGTGAGCAGCTGGCTCGCTACGGGCCGCGAGCACCGCAGCTCTGGCTGCCGCCGCTGGACGAGCCGATCCCGTTGACCACGGTGCTGGCGAACGCAGGTGTGCCGGAACGGCAATGGCGTTGGCCCCTCGGCGAGATCGACAAGCCGTTCGAGATGCGCCGCGACCCACTGGTGTTCGACGCCACGTCGGCCTCGGGCAACATGGTGATCCACGGCGGTGCCAAGTCCGGTAAATCGTCTGCGCTGCAGACGTTCATCCTGTCCGCCGCCAGCCTGCACTCACCCCGCGACGTCACCTTCTACTGCCTGGACTACGGCGGGGGGCAGCTGCGCGCGGTGGAAGACCTGGCGCACGTCGGCAGTGTGGCGTCGCCGCTGGAACCCGAGCGCATTCGGCGCACCTTCGGCGAGCTCGAGCAGCTGCTGGTTTCCCGGCAGCAACGCGAGGCGTTCCGGGACAAGCAGGGTTCGACTCACGACGACGGCTTCGGCGAAGTCTTCCTGGTGGTCGACAATCTGTACGCCTTCGCCCGGGACAACACCGACCAGTTCAACACGCGTAACCCGTTGCTGGGCAAGGTGACCGAGCTCGTCAACGTCGGCCTCGCGTACGGCATCCACGTGATCGTCACCACCCCGAGCTGGCTGGAGGTGCCGTTGGCGATGCGCGACGGGCTCGGCCTGCGCCTCGAGCTCAAGCTGCACGACGCGCGGGACAGCAATGTGCGGGTGGTCGGGGCGCTGCACCGACCGGCCGACGCGGTGCCGGCCGACCAGCCGGGTCGCGGTCTGACCATGGCCGCCGAGCACTTCCTGTTCGCGGCTCCTCAGCTGGACCAGGTGGCCGCTATCAATGCCCGCTACCCGGGCGTGGCCGCACCGCCGGTTCGGCTGCTGCCGACCAACCTGGCACCGGATGCCCTCGGGCCGCTGTATCGCGGCCCCGAACAGGTCGTCATCGGCCAGCGCGAAGAGGACCTGGCGCCGGTGGTGCTCGACTTCGCGGAGAACCCGCTGCTGATGGTGTTCGGCGACAGCAAGGCGGGTAAGACCACGTTGCTGCGCCACATCATTCGCACCATTCGCGAGCACTCCACGTCGGACCAGGTGGCGTTCACGGTGCTGGATCGGCGGCTGCATCTCGTCGAGGAGCCGCTCTTCGCGGACAACGAGTACACCGCCAACATCGACCGGATCATCCCGGCGATGCTCGGGCTGTCGAACATCATCGGGTCGCGGCGCCCGCCGGCCGGCTTGTCGGCAGCGGAGTTGGCGCGGTGGAGCTTCGAGGGCCACACGCACTACCTGATCATCGATGACGTCGACCAGATTCCGGATACACCGGCGATGAGTGGGCCCTACATTGGGCAGCGGCCGTGGACCAGTCTCATCCCGGAGCTGAGTCAGGCCGCCGATCTGGGGCTGAGGGTGATCGTGACGGCACGGGCGACGGGGTCGGGGCATGCCCTGATGACCAGTCCGTTGCTACGCCGATTCAACGACCTGCAGGCAACCACGTTGATGCTGGCGGGCAACCCGCAGGACAGCGGGAAGATCCGTGGCCAGCGATTTGGCCGGTTGCCTGCCGGACGAGCAATTCTGTTGGGAGACACCGAAAGTCCGACGTATGTGCAGTTGGTCAACCCGTTGGTTGGCGAGTCTGTTGTAGGGGGAGCCGACGAAGGTTTCGCCCACTGATGGTGATGAGTGAAGCAGCAACCGAAGGACCACAGAAGGAGGGGTTATGACGTTGCGAGTTGTTCCTGAAGGCCTGGCGGCGACGAGTGCGGCGGTCGAGGCACTGACGGCGCGATTGGCAAGTGCGCACGCGGCGGCCGCGCCGGCGATCACCGCGGTGGTGCCGCCCGCCGCGGATCCGGTGTCGCTGACGACCGCGGCCGGATTCAGCGCGCAGGGCCAGATGCATTCGGTGGTGGCCGCCGAGGGTGTCGAGGAGCTGGGCCGCGCCGGTGTCGGCGTGGGCGAAGGCGGGGCCAGCTATCTCGCGGGTGACGTCGCGGCGGCCGTCACATACGGCGTCTGACTATGACCGCGCCTATCTGGATGGCTGCTCCGCCGGAGGTGTATTCGGTGCTGACCGCCGGTCCGGGACCGGGGCCGCTGCTGGCGGCCGCCGGTGCGTGGACCGCGCTCAGCACCGAATACGCCGATGCGGCAGCCGAACTCAGTGGGCTCTTGGGGGAAGTACAAGCGGGGGCATGGGAAGGTCCGACCGCCGAGCAGTATGCGGCCGCGCACATCCCGTATCTGGCGTGGTTGATGCAGGCCAGTGCCGACAGCGCGGGCGTGGCCGCCCAGCATGAGGTCGCGGCGGCGGCCTACACCGGTGCCCTGGCGGCGATGCCGACCCTCGGGGAGCTCGCGGCCAACCACACCATCCACGGGGTGCTGGTGGGGACGAATTTCTTTGGTATCAATACGATTCCGATTGCGGTCAACGAGGCCGACTACGCGCGGATGTGGGTCCAGGCCGCCACCACGATGAGCACCTATCAGGTGGTCTCCGATGCCGCGCTGGCCGCGGTACCGCAAACCGACCCCGCTCCCAACGTGCTGCGACCCGGTGCCGAAACCGACAACTTCTCGACACTGGCCGCACCGAACGACCAGGACTCCGGCAACTGGCTCGAGAACTTGCTCAGGCAACTGCAGCAGTTCTTCCAGAACCTGTCCGACATGATTCAGCAGTTCATGCAGAACTTGGGGCCGTTCCTGGTGGCTTATGGGCCAATATTGTTTTTCCTCGCCTACCAGGTGATCACCAACCTGCTCGGCTGGCCCACGTGGGGCGCGATTTTGACCGCACCCTTCCTGATCCCCCTGATCATCGGCATTGCCGCCTACTTCTACCTGAACCCCGAGGACCTACCGGACGCCGAGCCTGTGGTGCTCCCACCGGCGCCGGCGTCGCAGGCTTCCTCGATGCCGCCGGTCGCCGGCCTGGCTCCGACGGCGCCGGCACCGGCCTCGACTCCCGCGTCCGCGCCGGCCTCGGCGGCCGGTGCGGCTCCCGCGCCGGTCGCCGGGGCTTTCGGCTACGTGGTGGCCATGGGCGGCGATCCGGAAACCGGCTTGGGCCCCACGGTGGGGGGCCGCGGCGGGATCAAGGCGCCGGCCGCGACCATCCCAGCGGCCGCCGCGGCGGGCGGCCGCTGCGCGCCGACGCAAGCGGGCCGCAATGCGTGATCACAGTGACGAATATCTGGACATGAACGTCGACGTCGACCCCGACTGGGGCGCGCCCAGCGAAGAGCAACTCGTCGCCGCCGCAATGGGTTCGGCAAGCGGGGCCGGACGGCTGGGGTTTGCCGGAACCGGCCGCAAAGAAGCGGATCTGCGGGCGTCGGGATTGACCGAGCTGGCCGGGGATGAATACGGCAGTGGCCCGCGGATGCCCATGGTGCCGGGCACCTGGGACCAGAACGGGGCGGGCCAGGACGAGCCCGATCAAGCGGGGGGAGGGGGCTCCAAAAGTTAACAACATGTCAGCCAGTAGTCGAAATCGTAAGGGACAGAAGAGAAAGGAAATGTTATGAGTCTTCTGGATGCACACATTCCACAGTTGGTGGCCTCGCAGTCGGCGTTCAGCGCCAAGGCGGCCCTGATGCGCAGCACGATCCAGGGCGCCGAGCAGGAAGCGATGTCCGCCCAGGCCTTCCACCAGGGCGCGTCCTCGGCGGCCTTCCAAGCCGCACACGCCCGGTTCGTGGAGATGGCCGCCCGAGTCAACACCCTGCTGGACATCGCCCAGGCCAACCTCGGTGACGCAGCGGGCACTTATGTGGCCGCCGACGCCGCCGCCGCGTCCGGCTACACCTCGTTCTGAGCTGACCACTAGTAACCGCGAAAGGACTTGAGATGTCGCAGATCATGTACAACTACCCGGCGATGCTGAGCCACGCCGCCGACATGTCGGGCTACGCCGGCACGATGCAGGGGCTCGGCGCCGACATCGCCACCGAGCAGGCGGCGCTGCAGAACGCCTGGCAGGGTGACACCGGTATGACCTACCAGGTGTGGCAAGCCCAGTGGAACCAGGCCATGGAGGCGTTGGTGCGTTCCTACCAGGCGATGGCCAGCACGCACGAGAACAACACCCTGGCCATGTTCGCCCGCGACACGGCCGAAGCCGCCAAGTGGGGCGGCTAGCCCTCCCTCGATGAGTGTCGAGCCCAATGCCGTCGAGCTGACGGTCGAAAACGCGTGGTTCGTCGCCGAAACCGTTGCAGCGGGTAGCTTCCCGTGGGTTCTGGCGATCACGACGCCCTATCAGGATGCCGCGCAGCGCGACGCGTTCTTCCGGGAACAGAAGGACGAGTTGACCCGGATGGGTCTGATGTCGCCGGACGGTGTCGTGAACGCGGCGGTCGCCGACTGGATCAAGTTGGTGTGTTTTCCCGATCAATGGCTGGATTTGCGCTACGTGGGCTCCGGCGCAGCCGGCGGTGCCGGCGAGTTGCTGCGCGGTGTGGTCGCGCGGCGCGCCGGCACCACCGGCAAGCCTTCGAAGACCGTCGTCGCGCTGCGCAGCGCGCAGCTGGTCACCTTCACCGCCATGAATATCGACGACGCCCGCGCGCTGGTTCCCGTGCTCGGAGTGGGGCTGGGCCAGCGGCCGCCGGCGCAGTTCACCGAGTTCAGCATGCCGGCGCGCGTCGGAGCCCGGGCCGACGAACGCCTGCGCTCCGGTGCGCCGCTGCCCGAAGTCCTTGACTACCTGGGCATTCCAGGGTCGGCACGCGCAGTGGTGGAATCGGTGTTCACCGGCCCGCGTACGTACGTGGAGATTGTTGCCGGCTGTCAGCGCGACGGGCAGCATGCCACCACCGACGTCGGAATGAGCATCGTCGACACCACCGCGGGCCGGATCCTGGTCAGTCCGTCCCGCGCGTTCGACGGCGAATGGGTCTCGACGTTCGGTCCGGGAACCCCGTTCGCGATCGCCGTCGCGATCGAGCAGCTGACCGGCTGTCTGCCCGATGGCCCCTGGTTCCCCAATCAGCGGCTATCCCGAGATCTGTCCACCCAATACGCCTAAAACACAACAAGATAGAGAGAGAACACGATGTACCAGGCTGATTCGAGGATCCGTTGACCTCCGGCGCCGTCATGCCAATCGTTCGCGTGGCCATCCTCGCGCACAGCAGGCTGACAGAAGTTGCCCTGCCCACCGAGCTGCCGCTGCGTGAAGTCCTGCCCGCGGTGCAGCGATTGGTGGTCCCGACGGCCCAGAACGGCGACGGCGGTGACCCCGACGGTGCGCCGCGCACCGGGGCGGTTTCCCAACTGAGCCTGGCCCCCATCGGCGGAGCGCCGTTCAGCCTGGACGCCAGCCTGGACACCGTCGGCGTGGTCGACGGGGATCTGCTTGCGCTGCAGCCGGTTCCGACCGGCCCGGCGGCACCCGGCATCGTCGAGGATATCGCCGACGCCGCGATGATCTTCTCGACGTCGCGACTGAAGCCCTGGGGCATCGCGCAGATCCAGCGCGGGGCGCTGCTCGCCGCGATCGTCGTGGCCTTCCTGACGACTGGCCTGGGAGTGACCTATCGCGTGGCGACCGGCGCACTGGCCGGACTGGTCGCGGTCAGCGTGGTCGCGGCGGTGACCGCGATCGCGGGCTTGTTCGTCACGCTGCGTTCGGAACGCACCGGGATGGCACTGTCCGCGTCGGCGCTGGTGCCGATCGGTGCCGCGCTCGCGTTGGCGGTGCCCGGGAGGTTCGGGGCGGCACAGCTGGTGCTAGCCGCGGCCGGTGTGACCGCGTGGTCGCTGATCGTCCTGATGGTGCCGACCACCGAGCGCGAGCGCATTGTCGGGTTCTTCACCGCGACCGCGGTGGTCGGGGCCGGGGTGTTGTTGGCTGCGGGTGCCGAATTGCTTTGGCGTCTAACGATATTGACCATCGGTGCCGGACTGATCGTAGTTGCTCTCCTGGTGACCATCGAGGCGGCGCAGCTTTCCGCGCTGTGGGCTCGCTTGCCGCTGCCGGTCATCCCGGCACCGGGCGACCCGACTCCGTCGGCGCCCGTGCTTCGGGTGCTCGAAGACCTGCCACGGCGGGTGCGCATCGGTGACGCTCACCAGAGCGGCTTCATCGCCGGCGCGGTGCTGCTCGGTGTTCTGGGATCGGTGGCGATCGCGCTGCGGCCCGAGTCGTTGAGCGGCTGGGGCTGGTACGTGCTGGCCGCCACCGCGGCGACCTCCGTTCTGCGTGCCCGCGTGTGGGATTCGGCCGCGTGCAAGGCGTGGCTGCTGGCACAGCCGTTCCTGGTCGCCGGTGTCCTGTTGGTGTTCTACGCCTCGACCGGACGCTTCCTCGCCGGGCTCATCGCGGCGACGGTACTCGTCGTGCTGGTGCTGGCGTGGGCGGTGGTGGCGCTCAACCCGAGCATCGCCTCGCCGGAAACCTATTCGCTGCCGCTGCGCCGCCTGCTGGGCTTCGTCGCGACCGGCCTGGACGCTTCGCTGATCCCCGTCATCGCCTACCTGGTCGGCCTCTTCGCCTGGGTGCTCAATCGATGACTCGTGCCGGATTCGCCTGCCTCACAGCGGCGTTGGTCTTCTCACAGGCCATTGTGCCGTGGGGATGTCCGCGGGCATCGGCGATCAGCCAGCCAGTGGTCGACCCGGGGGTGCAACCGCCCAGCGGAACCGCTGGACCGGTGCAGCCGATGGAGCAGCGCGGACCATGCGCCGCCTCCGGCGTCATCGCCGGCAGCGATCCGGCCGCCGTGACGCCCAGTCAAGCAATGCTGAATCTCCCTGCGGCGTGGCAGTTTTCTCGCGGTGAGGGTCAGTTGGTGGCGGTGCTCGACACGGGTGTGCGGCCGGGGCCCCGACTGCCCAACGTCGATCCCGGCGGCGATTTCGTGGAGGCGACCGACGGGCTGACCGACTGCGACGGGCACGGCACGCTGGTGGCCGGAGTCGTCGCCGGTCAGCCGTCGGCCGAGGACGGCTTCTCGGGCGTCGCGCCCGCGGCCCGCGTGCTGGCGATCCGGACGGCGTCGGGCAAGTTCTCGCCCCGCTCGCCGGGCGGCGATCCGATGGCCGCGCGCGCGTCCCTCGAGGTTGCGACGCTGGGCCGGGCGATCGTGCACGCGGCCGACCTCGGCGCCCGGGTGATCGATATCTCGCAGGTCAGCTGTGTGCGTGCCGATCGGCCCATCGACCAGGCCGCGCTCGGCGCGGCGATTCGCTACGCCGCGGTGGACAAGGACGCGGTGATCGTGGCGGCCGCGGGCAACACCGGGGCGTCCGGACCGGTCAGCGGCGGAATGTCTTGCGAGTCAAACCCGCTCACCGATCTGAGCCGCCCCGACGACGCGCGGAACTGGGCCGGTGTCACGTCCGTCTCCATCCCGTCGTACTGGCAGCCGTACGTGCTGTCCGCGGCTTCCCTGACGGCGGAGGGCGAGCCGTCGAAATTCACCATGTCCGGACCCTGGGTCGGCATCGCGGCGCCGGGCGAAAAGATCGTGTCGGTGAGCAATCGCGACGGCGGCGGCCTGGCCAACGGCCTGCCCGACGACCATCAGCAACTGAGTGCGCTCAGCGGTACCAGTTACGCCGCCGGCTACGTGTCGGGCGTCGCGGCGCTGGTCCGCAGCAAATACCCCACCCTTTCCGCCGCCGACGTGGTGCACCGGATCACCGCGACCGCGCATAACGGCGCGCGGGCGCCGTCGAACCTCGTCGGCACCGGAAGCGTGGACCCATTAGCAGCCCTGACCTGGGAACTGCCCGCGAGCACCGGGCCGGCCGCAACGCCGGTAAAGCCGGTCGCCGTGCCTCCGGCGCCGGCGCCGAAAGACAACACCCCGCGGACCGTCGCGTTCGCCGGGACCGCCGCGCTGGCGTTGATCGTCGCGGCGGTCGCCGCCGCGGCCGCGATCACCGCCGCGCGCCGACGGAAGGAGACCACCTCGTGAGCGCGATCCCGTTCCCGGGCAGCGCCCGAATCACCTTGGCGGCGTTGGCGATAGTGCCGGCGGCGCTGGCCTACCCGTGGCACACGACGCGCGACTACTGGCTGCTCGGCATCGCCGTCGTCGCGGTGATCGTGTTGTTCGGCTGGTGGCGTGGCCTGCACTTCACCACGATCCTAGGGCGCCGGCTGGCCATCATGAGGCGTCGTTCCAACCCGGCCGACGAGCCGAACACCCACTCCGTCGTCGCGGGCAAGACAACCGCGTTGGTGCGGATCGGCCCGTCCAGCGCCGACGGCGCGGTGCTCCCGCTGGAGCTGATCGCCGGGTACCTGGACCGTTACGGCATCCGCGCCGACAAGGTCCGCATCACCAGCCGCGACAACGCCTCCGACGCCTCACGGCGCGAGACGTGGATCGGTATCACGGTGTCGGCCGCCGACAACCTGCCGGCGCTACAGGCACGCTCGTCGCGCATCCCGCTGTACGAGACGGCCGAGGTCGCGGCGCGGCGACTGGCCGACCACCTTCGCGAGATCGGCTGGGAGGCCAACACCGTCGCCCCGGATGACGTGCCGCGGTGGGTGACGGCCAATGCCCGCGAGGGCTGGCGTGCGGTGCAGCGCGGTACCTCGGATTTCGTTGCCGCATACCAGATCGTCGTCGACGCGGGCTTGCCCGCGACGCTGGAGGCCATCCGGTCGCACGGCGCCCGCGAGACGTGCACCGCCCTCGAGATCGCAGGCCCGCGCTCGGGTGACCAGAACACGGTCGCGGCCGCGTGTGCCTTCCTCGCCGACGCGCCGCCGGAAGGCGCGCCACCGGTGGAGGGATTGATCCTGCAGCGCGGCAGCCAAGCTCCGGCGCTGGCGGCGCTGGAGCTGTTGTCCACGCAGCGACTCGACGGCCGCACCGACGTGCCCGCCGACTTGCTTGCGAACCTGGACTGGCCGACGCCGATCACCGGCGCGCACCGGACGGTGCGAACGGAGGCGGCTAGTCCAGCATAAAGCCGTGCAGGAAGCCGGTCATCCGACGTAAGTAGTCCAGTTGGCTCACGTGTAGCACGCGGCTGCCCGGAAACCAGTGCAGTGCACAGTGATCCCAGTGCTCCCACAACATGACGGCCTGGCCCGGGGGAGCCATCCGGTCGGCGAGACCGGTGATGATCATCCGCCGGTCTTTGGAAACCTGCGGCCGATAGTTCAATGGGCAGTGGTAGGCCAGCCCAGCGTTTAATTCGTCGCGGTTGATACTGGAGAGCCCAAGCCCCAGGCCGACGAGTTTGTTGGCCGGAAACCACTGGTCGAACATCGTCGCCGGCGTGACGACCGGGCAGTTGGGTATGACGGCTTCCAGCCGGTCGTCGACGGAGGCCACCAGCGCGGAGGTGTAACCGCCGAGCGAAATGCCGGTCAGCGCAATGCGGTCGACGCCGGTGTGACGCAAATAGTCGACCACGGACCGGAAGTCGTGCACTGCCTGCGCCATCGATTCGGCGAATCCGCTGAGGCCGCCGGCGAAGTACCCGAAACCGCTGAACGGCGAACACTTTTCGGCGCGTTGGCCGTGAAACGGCAACGTGAACAGCAACACGTCATAGCCGGACCGGTAATACCACGGCATCGAGAAGAAGCGGCCGTTCGCCAGATATGACGACCCCATGAAGCCATGGATCACACACAGCGTGGGACGCGGTCCGTCGTCGTGGCGCCAATGCTGGGCGCGCACGGTGTTATTGGACCCCCACGCGCTCCACCGCTCGTGCATCGCGGGGTTGATCGCCGTGAAGCTGCTGGGGAACGAGATGTTCTCGACGGTGCCGCGGGCGATCCACCTCGCCAGCGGACCCGCGGGCCGCGACGATACCCGCGGCAGTTCGGTGGGCGCCGGAAACGACTTCGCCGGGTCATGCTCGGTCGCGAGCTCGGCGTAGAAATTCAGGTTGGCGCGTTCGCTCCCGGATTTGGTGTGGCGCAACGAGGTGGCAACCACCACCGGCGCGGCCGTCGCGGCCAGCAGCGACGAGACCCAGGTGCGCAACGCGATATCGCCGGCGGCCGACGCCGCGATCACCCCGCGTTCGTGCGCCGACAATGCCGAGAGCGGGGGCAGTCCGTCGGCGCCGGGCGGTACATCGGCACCGGGGACGTCGGGAACTGGAATGGGTGGATCGATCGGATCTGTGTCGGTCCCCACGAATGCCGATGCTATCCCGCCCGTCGGCGGATTCCGGGCTGTTTGACGGGTTCCACGCGGATTCCAGAGCCACCGGGGCAACACGAGGGGACCATCCGGTTATACGGTTTTGTCTATGTGGCCGACCAGCCGCGGTGTTGATCAGGAGGACCGACATGTGGGATCCAGACGTCTACCTGGCATTTGCAGACCATCGCAGCCGCCCGTTTTACGACCTGCTCTCGCGCGTGGGAGCCGAGCGGGCACGCCGGGTGGTCGACCTGGGCTGCGGCCCGGGCAACCTGACGAAGTAACTTGAGAAGCGCTGGCCCGGCTCGGCCATCGAGGCGATGGACACGTCGCCGGAGATGGTGGCCGCGGCCCGGGAACGCGGGATCGACGCCTCGGTCAGAGACTTGCGGGAGTGGAAGCCGAAACCCGACACCGACGTGGTGGTCAGCAACGCAGCCCTGCATTGGGTTCCCGAGCACGCCGACCTGCTGGTCCGCTGGGCCGGCCAGCTGCCAGACCGGTCATGGATCGCGGTGCAGATTCCGGGTAACTTCGAAACTCCGTCCCATGCTGCGGTGCGGGCCGTGGCGCGCCGCGAACACTACGCAAAGACTTTGAAGGACATACCTTTCCGGGTCGGTGCGGTGGTCCAGCCGCCGGCGCACTACGCCAATCTATTGATGGATGCCGGCTGCCGGGTCGACGCGTGGGAGACCACGTACCTGCACCAGCTGACCGGGGAACATCCAGTGCTGGAATGGATTACCGGTACCGCGCTGGTCCCGGTGCGGGAGCGGCTCGACGATGCGGGCTGGGAGCAATTCCGCGAGGAGCTCATCCCGCTGCTGGACGACGCCTACCCAACCCGGGCCGACGGTACGACGATCTTCCCGTTCCGGCGGGTGTTCATCGTCGCCGAGGTGGGCGGCGCTGCCGGATAGCGACCGTCTACTGTTCGACGCCGCGGTCGGCGGCGATCGCCGACCGGCTTGTCGGCGTCGTGTGATGGATCTGCAGATACGTCTCGGTGTAGCGCAGCGCGATGCGGGTACCGGCAAAGTCCGAGGGGATGACGTCGCCGGTGCGCTGACGCCAATCATTAAGGCGCACAGCTAAATCTGCGGCGATCGCGTCCATCCCCGCATCGCCGTGGGCCAGCAGGTTGGTGGTCTCGGTGGGGTCGGCTCGCAGATCGTAGAGTTCGCGCTCCGGACGGGGTGATTTGACGAACGGCGCGATCGCCAAACCCGACGGGCTCTCCTCGATATCCCACGGCAGATCCAATAGCGGGCGTGGCACGTAGTTCTCGATGTAGCTGTATTCCTTCGTGCGGATTGCCCGAATCGGATCGAACGAGTCGTGATAGGTCTTCATCGTGTAGACCTGCTCGCGTACCGGGTCGGCCGGTATGTGAGGGGCGATCAGGGCGGATGCGTGCGAGACGCCCTCGATGTCGTCGGGAACGTCGAGACCCAGCAGCTCCAGCAACGTCGGAACCAGGTCGACGCCGCTGAACAACTCCTCGTAGACCTGAGGTGTTGCGGCGCGACCGGCCGGCGGGCGGATCAGCAGCGCGATGCCGGTTCCGGCGTCGTACAACGTGGATTTCGCACGCGGGAAGGCCGGACCGTGGTCGGTGAAGAACACCACCCAGGTGCTGGTATCCAGACCCGTCTCGGCCAGTGTGTCCAGCATCCTGCCGACCGCGGCGTCGGCCGTGCTGATGGCGCCGTAGAAGTTGGCCAGGTCGCCGCGCACCTCCGCGGTGTCGGGCAGGTAGTCGGGCGGATCGACGGCCGCGCTGTCGGCCGGCTCGTAGCGGTCCCGCGGGTACGGGCGGTGCGTCTCGAAGAAGCCAGCCGTCAGCAGGAACGGTTGCCCACCCCGCGCCGCCGCGTCGTTACGCAGCCAATCCTGGACCTTCTCCACCACGTAATCGCAATACGAGTTCGACACGTCGAACTCGTCGAAGCCCAGCCGCTTCGGGTAGGACGTCTCGTGCTGCATACCGAAAAGCGCCGAGTACCAGCCTGATTCGCTAAGAATCTGGGGCAGGGTTTGGACGCCGGCGCGGTATTCCCAGCCGTGGTGGGCCAGGCCGATGAGCCCGTTGCTTTGCGGATAGCGACCGGTAAACAACGACCCCCGCGACGGCGTGCACAGCGGCGCGGTGGCATGGGCCCGGGTGAACAGGATGCTCTCGGCGGCGAGCCGGTCCAGTCGCGGGCTGCTGACGTCCGAGTGACCGTAGGCGCCGAGATAGCGCCCCAGGTCGTGCCAGTGCACGATCAGTACGTTGTCGCCGGTCATCTCCGTCACCTTTTCACCTTGCCTTGCGACCGGCGACGATACCCGTAGCGACCTGCGAAGAATCTGGGTGTGCCACCCTCCTCTTCGCCGAACGTGCACTCAGGGCGGGCTTCGGCAATTTTCTCGCCCTGAGTGCCCGTTCGGCGCATCTACACCGAGCGGGACTGCGCGGGCCGGCCGGGCCGTGTGTCCGGCGGCTGATCCCAGCGGTTTTCGGAGACGAACTCCGACAGCGGTCGCGCGTGTGTCCAGCCGTCGATCTCCAACGCCGGCCGGTCGGGGAATTCGGGCACCGGGCCGAGGCACAGGATGGCGACAGGCTCGGCGCCGGCCGGCATTCCCAGCAGCTCGGCCAGGGGGCGTGGATCGAATAGCGAAACCCAGCCGACCCCCAGACCTTCGGCCCTAGCGGCCAGCCACAGGTTCTGGATCGCGCAGGACACCGATGCCAGATCCATCTGCGGCAGCGTGCGCCGGCCGAAAATGTGCATGTCGCGATCGTCGGCCAGCGCCACCACCAGGAGTTCGGCGCATTCGAGAATGCCCTCGACCTTCAGCCGGAGAAACTCCGCGCCGCGCGGTCCCAGCGCGTCGGCGGTGCGCGGGCGTTCCTCGTTGACCAGGGCGTGGATACCGCGCCGCAGCGCGTCGTCGGTGATCCGGATGAAACGCCACGGCTGCATCAGCCCTACGCTGGGCGCGGCGTGCGCGGCCTGCAACAACCGGGCCAGCACCTCCTCGGGCACCTCGCTGCCGGGCACGAACCGGCGCATGTCTCGCCGTTCGGCGATCACCCGGTACACGACGCGACGGTCTTGCGAGCTGAACGCGTGTTCGCTCACCGCGCCGTCGGAGTGTTCACCAGGGGAGAATGCCATTAGCGTCAATGTATCGCGCAGTCCCACAACAGCAAGGGAGCGTGCAGTGAAGTATTCGGACGTGCTCGAACAACTGCCCAGTGACGGCGGCGCCCGCCGCGTCTACGGCGAGCCCGTCGAGACCGCCGACGGGGCCACCGTGATCCGCGTCGAAAACCCGTCGGCGTCTTCGTCATCCACCAGGGCAAGGCAACCTGGGTACCCGCCGTCGACGCCAATCGCGTCGCCCTGATCGGGGTGCTCACCGGTCTGCTCGCGGCGGTCATCGGCAGCCTGGCGGTGCTCCGGCAGCCGCCGTGGCCGCTGATGACGATTACCGAGAACAAATAACGCCGGAGTTGTTTTCCGCCAACCCGATCAACGCCCCCCGGCGATCGATGGTTGGTGTGCAGATCGAGCCGGCGAATTTCGGAGTCCACCTGGTCACCGCCCCGGTCACCAGGTGGACCGAATATGGATCACGAGATGAAATCCTGTCGCATTTCACGGCGGTGCCCCGGCAAGAGTTGGTGCTGCCCTACGTCGCCAAGCACATCGCGACCGAATCGGTCCGCAAGGCCGGAAAAAAGTGGGTCTGGAAATTCGACCCGACCATCTTCGACGGTGAATTGCTCGAGCCAGAACCCGACGACGAAGAGTCGTTGGAGGCCATGATCGCCCACATGCACTGCCGCATCGGTTATCTCAGCTGCGAGGCCGGATTGGTTTCCGCTGGCATGGGCGAGCGGCTGCGGTCGCTGTTCCAACTCAGAGGCCCATTCGTCCAGCTGGCCGAGGCGGGTCACCATCCCATGCTCGACCAACCGTTGCCGCTGGTCGCGACGTTGCGCACCCTGCTCGAATTCTGGTCGATCACCTAGGGTTCGCCGCGCTTTCGTCGGAAAGCCTTGGCTGCAGCCGCAATTCGTAACGCCACGCGCCGGATGCCAGGTGAGCGCCGGGTCCGGGCACCGGTTGAAGTGTTTTCGCCACGGCGCACGCGGCGGCCCGCTGAACCGCACTACCACCGGCGCGAACGTTTCGTCGAGGACGCAGCGATGTCCCGCGAAATGTTCAGGCTTTGAGACACGTCACGGGCTATCGGTGACGCCGACCGCGCGGACGACGCAGTCCGCCGCCATGTCGAATGTCAGCGTGCGCACCGGCAGCCCGCTGATCACGTCCGCCGGAATCTCGGCCTTGTAGACCAGCGACAACTCGCCGCTGAATTTTTCGTCGACGCGCGCAACATCGACGCTGACCTCCAGACCCGCCGCCGAGATGTCGGCGGTGGCCGCACCGCTCGGCGGGGCATCCCAGGGCGCGTCGACGATCACGCCGGCCAGCTTCGGCAGCATCGACAGCGTCGCGAGCACCCGTTTTCCGGTGAGCACCAGCGAACCCGTGTAGTACGCGACGCTGTGCGGCAACCGCACACCGGGGATGACGCCGCTGAACCGCCTGGTCACCGCGACGAAGTCGGAGAGATAAAGCAGGCCTTCCGCTTCGACCTGGGCATGCAGGTCGTCGGGTAGCTTTCCGATGCCGAGCAATCTGCGGACGATGACCGCCATCAAGCCAGTATGACGCGCAACCGAGCGGGGTCCACCAATCCGCGCGGTGAGCCTGGTATCGCTAAGGGGTGACCCGACCACGGCCCACCGCGGCCGCCTGCGCCGCGCTGGCGGCCGTCGCGGTCTATGCGCTGATGTGGGTGGGCTACCGCCAGGATTGGGGCTGGCTGCATTGGCTGGATTGGTCGTTGCTGAACGCCTCGCACGACGCCGCGGTCAAGCATCCGGCGTGGGTGAGTTTCTGGGAAGTGGTGACCTACGTACTGGGGCCGGTCGGGCTGCGGCTGCTGGACACGGTGGCGGCGGTGGTCGCGCTGGTGCGGCGCAACGTGCGCGCGGCGTTGGTGTTGTTGGCCTGCGGGCCGCTGAACAGTTTGGTGACGCATGCGGCCAAGAGCCTGGCGGATCGTCCGCGTCCGTCGACCATGCTGGTGCCCATCGCGCAGACGTCGTTTCCTTCCGGGCATGCGCTCGAGACGACGGCATCCGTGCTCGCGCTGCTGGCTTTCGTTGTGCCGATGATGAGCGTGACGGCGGGTCGCATCGCGATGACGGTGAGCGCGCTGATCATGCTGGTGGTCGGGGCTTCCCGGGTCGCCCTGAACGTGCACTACCCGTCCGACGTCTTGGCGGGCTGGGCGTTCGGATACCTGTACGTCCTGGTATGCCTGGCGGTATTTCATCCTAAACCACTGCCGCGGTGGGCTTTTCGTTGATCACGACGCTGTGACCCAACCGGAGCTAAAGCTTGACTTGACCTCGAGGTTGGCGTCGTCTGACGATGGAATGTATGCGCCGACTGCTAGCTTCGCTGTGCGCCGTTTGGATTTCGCTGGTGCTTGCGCCGATGGCAAGTGCGGCCCCGGCGGGTACCCCGGGCGGCGTTCCGTGGTTCGCGAACTCCGTTGGCAATGCCACACAGGTGGTTTCGGTTGTCAGTACCGGCGGCTCCAACGCGACGATGGAGATCCTCCAGCGCACCGCCGCCGGTTGGCAGTCGCTGCGGTCCGGTATCCCAACGCACGTCGGGTCGGCGGGCATGGCGCCGCAGGCCAAGAGCGGCGTTCCGGCCACGCCGATGGGCATCTACAGCCTTGACGCCGCGTTCGGCACCGCGCCGAATCCCGGTACCGGACTGCCGTACACCCAGGTCGCCGGCCCCAACTACTGGTGGAGCGGCGACGACCACAGCCCCACGTTCAACTCGATGCAGGTGTGCCAGAAGGCGCAGTGCCAGTTCAACACGTCCGAGAGTGAGAACCTGCAGATCCCGCAGTACAAGCACGCGGTCGTGATGGGCGTCAACAAGAACAAGACCCCCGGTGGCGGCGCGGCGTTCTTCTTCCACACCACCGACGGCCAGCCCACCGAGGGTTGCGTGGCGGTCGACGATGCTCAGCTGGTGTCGATCATGAAATGGCTGCGTCCCGGCGCAGTCATCGCGATCACCAAATAGCGCTCAGTCTGCGGTGGCGATGGCGCGACCGGGCTTGACGTTAAAGTCCATGCCCTTCAACGACATTGTGGCGTCGTAGGTTCGGTCGTAACCGGTTCCGCTGATCTTCCAGCCAGCATCGGTGCGTCGATAGGTGTCGCGGTAGAAGGCCGCACCGATCAGCATGAAGTCCAAATCGGCGACGATGACCTTGTCCTGCAGATACCAACTGCCCGTGGCTGAGTCGCCGTCCACGATGATCTCGGGATGGGTCACCCGGTGCTCGGTGAGGACGTTCGCGGGCAGCGAGGTCCGCATGTACTCGACCAGGTCGGCGCGGTTGGTGAAGTGCAACTCGTTGCCGATCGGCGGCCCGTAGTCGGCCTTGATGTCCTCGGCCAGGGTGTCGGTGAAGTCGTCCCAGTGCTTGGTGTCCAGTGCGCGCAGATACCGGTATTTGACTTGCTTGATGGCTTCGATGTCGGCCAGATCGTCGAGGGTCATCCCGTCATTGCAGCACACGGGTGACCATGTCGATCAGGGCCCGTCGCTCCAGGCTCCAGTCGATGGTCGTCCCGGTGACCATCTGGACCAGCACCACACCCCGTAGCGCGGCCCAAATCACCTCGGCCACACCCGCATTCGCCGGGTCCGTGGTGATCAGCCGACCGAGCTGGGCGATCGCGGAGTTCATCTCGAGCAGGTAGCGCCGGGAGGAATCGCCCAGGCTGCCCCGGGTCGCCCGCAGGATCTCGAACGCGGCCAGCGATGTCGGACTGCTGTAGCAACTCCACGCGATGTCGATGACGACCTCGATGCGCTGTTGCGGCGGTAGCTCGCTGACATCGGCGGACGACAGGCTCTCGATCAGCCGGTCCACGCCGTCGTCGACGACCGCCATCAGCAGGCCGTTGCGATCACCGAAGTGGTATTGGATGACGCCCCACGTGACGCCGGCGCGTTCGGCCACATGCTTGGCGGTCGCGGCGGCGAAGCCTTCTTCCTGGATGCAGCGGACCGTCTCGTCGATGATCTTCGCCCGGGTGTCGTCGCCACGTTTGCGCGGCGCACTGGTGCGCCGGGTCGGACTGACCGAGCGTCCGGGGGTCTGGCCTGCAGCAATGGACATTGTTGACTTTATAACATAGTCGAATCTATTTTTGTGGCGTGAGCAGCCCCTCGCGATACGCGCAACTGTCCCGTGCCGAGCTCGTCGTTCTGCTTCCCGAACTGCTGCTGATCGGGCAGCTGATCGATCGATCCGGAATGGCTTGGTGCATCAGCTCGTTCGGCCGCGAGGAGATGGAGCAGATCGCCATCGAGGAGTGGGCGGGCGCCAGCCCGGTCTACACGCGGCGCATGCAGCAGGCCCTCAAGTACGAGGGCGTCGACGTGGTGACCATCTTCAAGGGCCTGCAGCTCGACATCGGCGCCCCACCGCAATTCATGGATTTCCGCTACACCGTCCACGACCGATGGAACGGCGAATTCCATCTCGACCACTGCGGCGCGCTGCTCGACGTCGAGCCGATGGGTGAGCAGTACGTGTTCGGGATGTGCCACACGATCGAGGACCCGACCTTCGATGCCACCGCGGTGGCGACCAATGCCCGGGCTCAGGTGCGCCCCATCCACCGTCCGCCGCGTACGCCGGCGGATCGGCATCCGCACTGCGCGTGGACCGTCAAAATCGACGAGTCCTACCCGGAGGTGCAAGGGATTCCCGCGCTGGACATCGTTCGCCAAACACGCGCCGCGACTTGGAAACTCGATCCCATCGATGCCTCCGACGAGGGGCAGGCCGACTACTCGGGTCCGTTGCTCTCCGATTTCGACTTTGCCGCCTTCTCGCATTCGGCGCTGGTCCGGATGGCCGACGAGGTCTGCCTGCAGATGCATCTGCTCTACCTGTCGTTCGCGATCGCGGTGCGGGCCCGCGCCGCCGACGAGGCCGAAGCCATCTCGGTGTGCACCAAGGGCCTGATCGGCATCGCCGGCGTGGCCGCCGAACGCATTCACAAGGCACTGAAGTTGCCGGGCGGGCCCGAGGGCGTGCTGCGCGTGCTGGAATTGCACCCGCTGCTCAACCCGGCCGGTTACGTCTCGGCCGACATCGAGGCCAACCGGCTGGCCGTGCATCGGTCGCCGGCCCATGACGACGGGTCGTGGATCGCGTTGTGCTCGCCCGACTCTGTGCAGCCTCTGCAGGCGATCGCGACCGCGGTGGATCCGCATATCGAGGTGTGTGTTAGCGGGACGGACACCGACTGGACCGCAGGGTTCACCGAAACCGACACCACCGCAGCCGAACTACCTGAGGTGGAAGTGGTCAAGTTCAGTGGCGGGGCAACGTTCGCGTTCGAGGCGCGGCGTTCGCTGCCACTGACCGTCGTGTGACGAAGCGACGTTTGTCAAGGGGTTTTTAGTACCGCTTCGGTGACACAATCGCATCGGGGCGGTACCAATGGCATTGCAAGCCATCGGCTTTCCGCGTGTCCGCGGCTATCGTTAACGCTGGCCACCGACCCCTATAGACGAAAGTATTCGCTCTATGTACGACCCACTTGGGTTGTCGATCGGAACCACCAACCTGGTCGCAGCGCGTGACGGAAACCCGCCGGTTTCACGTCGAGCAGTATTAACGCTGTACCCGCACTGCGCGCCCAAAGTTGGTCTACCCGAGGAGAACCCGGCACTCACCGAGCCCGGCATGTTGATGAGCGGGTTCGTCGACCGCGTCGGCGACTCGGTGGCGCTGGTGTCCGGCGATGGCTCGGCTCATGACCCCGACCTGTTGATGGTCGAAGCGCTGGACGCGATGGTGCTGGCGGTCGGCGCGGACGCGGGCTCCTCGGAGATCTCGATCGCCGTTCCGTCACACTGGAAACCCGGTACCGCCCAGGAATTGCGCAACGGACTGCGCACACATTTGGGCTTCGTGCGAAGCG
Source organism: Mycobacterium stomatepiae (assembly GCF_010731715.1). NCBI lineage: Bacteria > Bacillati > Actinomycetota > Actinomycetes > Mycobacteriales > Mycobacteriaceae > Mycobacterium > Mycobacterium stomatepiae. The sequence continues at coordinate 3,436,801 of NZ_AP022587.1, read as the reverse complement.
GTATGGCACCGCGCCTGGTCTCGGACGCGATCGCGTCGGTGACCGCGGCGAACGCCGAACTATGTCTTGCCGCAACCGGTGTCGTCGGATTGCTCGACTTCGGCGGCTCGGGTACCTCGGCCACCCTGGTGGACCTCGCGGGCGATCTCAAGCCACTGAGCGCCACAATGCGTTACACCGACTTCTCCGGCGACGAGATCGACGCGGCATTATTGCTCTGCGTGTTCGAGGAGCTGGGACACGGCAGCGGTATCGACCCGGCCAGCACCGCCGCGGTCGGACAACTGGCCCGGCTCCGGGAGCAGTGCCGCGCCGCCAAAGAGCAGCTATCCACGGAACGGGCAACGGAATTCACGGCCGAGCTCGGTGGGCGCCGGGCCACCATGAAGTTCACCCGGGACGAGCTGGGTGACCTGATTCAGGATCGGCTCACCGGCCTCATGTACGCGTTCGACGACATGCTGTGCCGGCACCGCAAGAGCTGGAGCGACCTTTCCGCGGTGGTCACGGTCGGCGGTGGTGCCAGCATTCCACTTGTCAACGAACGCCTTTCGGTGCACAGCCGCCGCCCGGTGGTGTCGCCGGCGCAACCCGCATTCGCGGCCGCTGCCGGGGGGCTGCTGCTGGCCGCGCGCGGCGAAGAACGCGACCTGCGCACCCGCACGTCCATCGGCTTGCTCACCGCGTCGTCGAGCAACGACATCATCGAACTGCCTGCCGGCGACCTGTTGGTGATCGACGAGGAAGCGCTCACCGATCGCGAGTTAGCTTGGTCGCAAACGGAATACCCCGGCGATATCCGGGTGCCCTACACGCCCGAGGCGTTCGACGAGGAAAGCAACCCCGGTGGTTGGTCGATGCGCCTGAACGTGATCGAGCCCCCCCGGGAGCGCGCGTGGCGCCGGGTACGGTTGTCGCAGTTGATCGTCGGGATGTCCGCGCTGGTGGCCATGACCGCGGTCGGCGGTGTGGCGTACACATTGACCGGGATCGAAAACCGCCAGGCACCTCCGGTGCCGTCCGTCGCGCCCGTGCCGCTGCCACCGGTCAGCTCGCTGATACCTAGCCCTGTCCCGCCGCCACCGACGGCGGTACCACCGCCCCCGACCGTCGCGCCGGTGCCCTCGTCGGTGCCGCCTCCCCCGCCGCCACCGCCGGAACCTCCGCCGTCGCCCGAGCCGCCTCCACCTGTCGTGGTGACCACGCAACCGCCGCCGGTCCACACCACGCACCGTCCGCCGCCACCGCCGCAGACGACGACACCTCCACCGCCGCCCACGACGGCCATGACCACCCCGACCACCGAGCCTCCTCCTCCGCCGCCGCCCACGTCGACGACGCCGACCTCGACGTCGGTTCCGATGACCACGCAGTGGATCCACGTTCCGCTGCTGCCGGTGCCGATCCCGATCCAGGTGCCGGCCAGTCAGGTACCGGCGAACCCGGCACCGCAATACCCGGCTCAGCAATACCCCGGGCAGTATCCGGGCGGTGGTTACGGGGGTGGATATCCGCCGAGCGGTGGCGGGTACTCCCAGAACCCGTTCCTGGGCCCCGGCTATTAGCGGTGGCGTTCGGCTTGGAGCAAACTCCGTGGCGGATCACCGCGCGCGAGCGCACACTGGGCATTAACGCTACGAGCTGCTAGGAGGCCGCGCGAGCGCACACTGGGCATTAACGCTACGAGCTGCTAGGAGGCCGCGTGGGCGAGCACGGTGCATTCGGATTTGATCCCGAGGAGTTTGACCGGGTGATCAGGGAAGGCAGCGAGGGGCTGCGCGACGTGTTCGAGCGGATCGGCAGGTTTGCCGCCGCTCCGGGCGCGCGGACAGGGTTTTCGGCGTTCTTCGACGACCTGTCGCGACGGCCCCGTTCCGGGCCGGAAACCGCGGGTGAGGCCGGCGACGGCGTCTGGGCGATCTACACCGTAGATCCCGCGGGCGATGCTCGCGTGGAGCAGGTGTACGCCAGCGAGCTCGACGCGCTGCGGGCCAACAAGAACAACGTCGATCCAAAGCGCAAGGTGCGCTTCCTGCCGTACGGCATCGCGGTCAGCGTCCTCGACGACGATACGGAAGAGTAAACGTAGGTTGCCGATTCCGGGGCGTTCCCACTAGCAGGGATTCCGCCTTGGGTTTTAGACGTGATGCCAGCACCGCCGGTGTGCCAGGTGTGCGGCACGGAGCCGCGTGAGGGTGCCCGCTTCTGCGATGCCTGCGGCGCCGCACTGGCGCCGGCGGTCGCGACCGCCGAATACAAGCAGGTGACCGTTCTTTTCGCGGACGTGGTGCGGTCGATGGACATCGCCGCGGCGTTGGGCCCCGAACGCCTGCGCGAGGTGATGACCGAGCTCGTCGATCAGTCCGCAGCCGTGGTCCAGCGTTACGGCGGCACCGTCGACAAGTTCACCGGCGACGGCATCATGGCGCTATTTGGAGCGCCAATCACGCTGGAAGACCATGCTTTTCGCGCCTGCCTTGCGGCACTGGAGATCCAGGAGGGGGTCCGCAAGCTGGCGGTCGAGGTGGGCCGCCGCGACGGGATCGACCTGCGGCTGCGGGTCGGGCTGAATTCCGGTCAGGTGATCACCGGCGATCTCGGCGCGACCCATCTCGGTTACACCGCGGTCGGCGAACAAGTGGGCATGGCCCAGCGGATGGAAACGTTGGCACCGCCCGGCGGTGTGATGCTCAGCGAATCGACGGCACGGCTCGTCGAGGACCGCGTCGTGCTGGGTGAGCCCGAGACCGTGCACATCAAGGGCTTCGCCACCACGGTACCGGCGCGTCGCCTGCTGAGCGTCGATGCTGGACGTCGCAAGCCCCGTCAGCAGTCCCGGCTGGTTGGACGCCAGAGCGAGAAGGACGCCGTCGCGGAGTTGCTGGACCGGGCCGCGGGCGGCGAGGGAACCGTGATCACGGTGACCGGTCGCCCGGGCGTGGGCAAGACCAGGCTGATGCGTGAGACGCTGGCGACAGCACGCAGCGGTGGTGTCGAAGTGTTCGTCACCTATTGCGAATCCCATACCCGCGAGGTCCCGTTCCACGTGATCTCGCGGCTGTTGCGCGCGGTCTTCGGTCTCGGCGGCCTCACCCTAGAGGTGGCGCGGGCGCGGGTGCGCGCCGAAATCCCCGAGGCGAGCGCCGAGGATCTGGTACTGCTCGACGACCTGCTCGGTATCCGCGACCCGGATGTGCCCTGCCCGGACATCACCCCGGACGCGCGGCGCCGCCGGTTGGTAGACCTGATCAACACCGTTTCGCTGGCTCGGCCCGGGGCCGCCCTCTACGTCGTCGACGATGCGCAGTGGATCGACAGCGTGAGCGAATCGCTGCTCGCCGAATTCGCGGAGGCGGTGCCCGGCATGCGTGCGGCCCTGATCGTCGTCTACCGGCCCGAATACTCTGGGCCCCTGTCCCGGATCCCGGGTGCTCATCCGTTTTCACTTGCGCCACTGCGCGATTCGCACATCAAAGAATTGATCAACGAGCTGTTGGGGACCGACCCTTCGGTGGCGGGCTTGTCGACGGTGATCGCCGATCACGCGGCCGGCCTGCCGTTCGCCGCCGAGGAGATCGTGCGCGATCTCGCCGAGCGGGGCGAACTCGAGGGCGCGCCGGGCTCCTACGTGTGTGTGCGCGAAGTGCGCGAAATTCAAGTTCCGGCGAGCCTGCAGGGCATCATCGGGGCACGCATCGACCGACTGAGCGCGACCGCGAAGCGCACCCTGAACGCCGCGGCCGTCATCGGTGCACAGTTCGACACCGAGCTGCTGAAGTGTCTGCTGGGTGCCGTCGACTTGGCGCCGCTGGTCCAGGCGGCACTCGTCGAACAGGTCGGCTTCACACCGCACGAGACATACGCGTTCTGCCATCCGCTTATTCAGGCGGTGGCCTACGAATCCCAGTTGATTTCCGGCAGAGCCGAATTGCATCGGCGAGTGGCGGCGGTGTTGCAGCGCAACTACGGCGAGTTCACTGGTCAAGAAGCCTCGATCGTCGCCACGCAGTACGGAGCGGCCGGGGATTTGCGCGAGGCCTACGAGTGGTACATGCAGGCCGGGACTTGGTATGGCGGGCGGGATATCCGCGCCGCCCGGGCCAGTTGGCAACAGGCGCAGCGATTCGCCGACCGGCTCCCCGACGATCACCCCGACCGGCTGGCCATTCGTATCGCATCGCGAGCACTGTTGTGCGGCAGTGTATTTCAGGTGGGCGGTACGCCGGACGACACCGGATTTGACGAATTGCGCGCCCTCACCACGCAGGCCGGCGACAAGCGGTCGTTGGCCGTCGGCATGGCGGGCCACCTCACCACGCTGACGTTCAACTCCCAGCACCGCGAGGCGGCCGCGATGGCCACGGAGTTCGCCACGCTCGTCGAGTCGATCGGCGATCCGGCCATGACGGCCGGGCTGTTCTATGCCGCCGCCCAGGCCAAGTGGGAGGTCGGCGAGGCGACAGAATGCCTGCAGCTGGCCCAGCGGATCATCGACGTCGCGCAGGGTGATCCCACCATGGGCAACTTCGTGATCGGCTCCCCGCTGGCCTGGGCGATCACGTTAAAGGGCGCGGCCGGAATGTTTTTGGGCCGGCCGGGTTGGCGGCAGGATCTCGAAGAGGGCATCGCGATGGCCCGGTCGTTCGATCCGACCACTCACCCGTTCGCGCAGCTGTACAAATATGCGGCCGCGGTGCAGAACGGCGCGGTGCTGCCCACCGCCGAAGACGTGAGGCAGACGACCGAGTCGCTGAACATCGCCCGACGCTCCGGCGACAACGCCGCTTTGGCGTACGCGCTGGTGAATCGGGCGACCGCGCTGATCCACTCCGAGGGCGAAAACATAGGGGAGGGCTTCGAATATCTGGCGAAGGCTCGCGAGATGCTCGTCGACGAGAAGCTGATCGTGGCGATTCGGCGCATGACCGACGCCGAAATCGCTCGCGGGCGTGCCCGCTCCGGCGATCTCGACGGCGCGATCGACCTGGTTTCCCGGATTCTCAACGCCCAGTTCGAGGCCGGGACAATGATGTTCCGGGCACCCGCGACTGCCGCGCTCGTCGAGACGCTGCTAGCGCGGGGCGGCCCCGGCGATGTCGACGCCGCGCAGCACGCGATCGACAGACTCGCGGACGTGCCGGTCGAGCCCGGATTCGTGCTGCACGAAATTCCGGTGTTACGGCTGCGGGCCCTGCTTGCCCGAGTCCACGACGACGAGTCCGGCTATCGGCAGCTCCTGCAACGCTTTCGGGCCAGAGCCCACGATGTCGGATTCGAGGGCTATGTGGCTCAGGCCGACGCGATGGCCGCGGACTGACGCCTCAGCCCTGCGCGACCACATTGTCGACCCCGGAGTTGGAGATCTTCGGCGAGCCCGAGTGAAACGTCACCTGGTTGTTCATGCCCGACGCGTCGATCGCGTCGGAGGAATCGACGGTGACCGAGTTCTTCATGCCGGAGACCGTCAGGCTGGCACAGTGGCCGGTGATCACGATCGTGTTGTTGATCCCGCTGACGGTGACCACGTTGTCGTTGCACACGATCGTCTTGTTCTCGTCGATGCCGGACACGTCGAGCGGCGCGGCCTGCGGCGGCAGCGGCAACGTCGAGGGACCCGAGGTCGTGGGCGGCGCGCTGGTCGACGACCTCGGGCTGCGCGTGGTTGTCCGGGGCGATGTCGTCACCCGCGACGACGTGCTGGGCGTGGTCGAGATCTCCGAGTTGATGATCGACCGGACACCGGAAATCTGGTGTGCGGCAAAGGCTGCGATGCCGCCCGCGAGTGCCAGCACACCGATCACGATGACGGTGCCCACGATCCACCACAGTCGGTTGCCCGAGGATGTCGGCGACGGCCCGCCGTAGGGGCCGCCGTAGTTGTACATGGGCGGCGGCGGTGGCACCGAGCCGGACAGCGGAGGTGGCACCGGACCGGGTGGCGGCGGCGGGTACGCGTGGCCACCCTGCGGGGTGCCACCCAATTCGGAAGCGCGCGCGGTCTCGGCCAGCGGGCGCTCGAGGTCCCGGATCCGTTTTTCCGGGTCGTCCTGCGATTCCATGGACAGATGCTCCCACCAGACGGCGTCCAATGGGTAGTTTCAGCAGCGTGCCCGACATGCCGAATCGCCAGATCCTGTTGCGACGCCGCCCGACCGGGCTGGTTTCGCGCGATGACACCGAGCTGATCACCCGGCCGGCACCCGAACCCGGCGACGGTGAAGCACTGGTCCGAACGACCTACGTCGGGCTCGACGCGGCGGTCCGGACCTGGCTGAACGACCAGCCGAGCTACCTGCCGCCGGTGCAGCTCGGCGAGGTGATCCGGGCGGCCGGCATCGGCGAGGTCGTCGCATCGCGATGCGACGCCTATGCCGTCGGCGACGTGATCACCACGCTGACCGGATTCCAGGAATACGTGATCATCCGCGACGACGTGTTCAGCACGCCCATCCCGGGCGAAGACGACCAGTTGGCGATCATGTCGGTGTACGGCCCTACCGGTGCCACCGCCTACTTCGGCATGACCGACATCGGTAAGCCCAAGGCCGGTGAGACGGTGGTGGTCTCGGCGGCCGCGGGCGCCACCGGGTCGATCGCGGGGCAAATCGCCAAGATCGCCGGAGCCCGGGTGGTGGGCATTGCGGGCGGGCCGGAGAAATGCCGGGCAGTGGTCGAGGACTTCGGATTCGACGCATGCATCGACTACAAGAACGACGATGTGCCCGCCGCGCTCAAGCAGCATTGCCCCAAGCGCGTCGACGTCTACTTCGACAATGTCGGGGGGCCGATCCTCAACGCGGTGCTCGGCCGGCTCGCCAACAACGCACGCGTCGTGCTCTGCGGCGTCATCTCCAGCTACCTGACCGGTGAGCATCCGGGTCCGGCCAACTACGTGAACCTGCTGTCGAAGACCGCCCTGATGCAGGGATTCAACGCACTCGACCAATGGGGCCGTTTCGACGAAGCCTTTGCCGCACTGCGCGAGTGGGAGGCCGAAGGCCGGCTCAAGCACCGCCAGACCATCTTTGACGGCATCGAGTCGTGCGTGGAGGCCCTCAACGGGTTGTTCACCGGCGCCAACATCGGCAAGACGTTGGTCAAGCTGAGCGAGCCTTCGGGCTGAGGTTGGCGTTGGCTGTGCATCCAGCGCTTTGAGTGCGCGCCCACGGCGCTCTCGCCCGGCTTGAGTTCAAGGGGTGGTTGCAACACTTCGTAGTTAGGGGTGTTGATGACGGGTCAGCCTCAGTTGTTGGTGGTGCAGCGGCGGTATTGGGATTTGATCGCTGCGGGATGGTCCTCGGAGGATGCCGGGGTGGCGGTCGGCGTGTCGGCGACGTGCGGTAGCAAGTGGTTTCGCAGGTTTGGTGGTGTGAATCCACGATGGTCAAAGCCTCAAGGACAGCGACGGCCGCGGCTGTCGGCGGATGAGCGTGAACAGATCATGATCGGCACCGCGCACGGTGAGTCGATCCGTTCGATGGCGCGCCGGTTGGGCCGGGCGCCGTCGACGATCATGCGCGAGATTGCCCACAACGGTGTCATGCGAGGGCATGTGGGCCGTTATCGCGCCCGGTATCGGTTCGGGCCCGCCGGGCCGGTTGGGACGCGAAGTCGGGCTACTCGGCGCGCATCGCTCAGCGGCGCAGCGAGCAACGGGCGCGTCGACCCAAGACCGGCAAGTTGGGCCGCTGTGAGCAATTGCGGGCCGAGGTGCAAGCGTTGTTGGTCAACAAGTACAGCCCCGAACAGATCGCCGGGGTATTGACCGCGACCTATCCTGACCGCCCGGAGATGCAGGTGTCCCACGAAACCATCTACCAGGCGCTTTACGTGCAAGGGCGCGGAGAACTGCGCCGGGAACTGAGGACATGCCTGCGCACCGGGCGCGCGTTGCGTAAACCGCGCCGACGGGCCTGCGCCGGTGACGGCCGCGGCCGTATCCAAGGCATGGTCAACATCAGTGAGCGGCCCGCCGAAGCTAACGACCGCGCCGTGCCAGGCCATTGGGAAGGAGACCTGATCATCGGCAAGGACCAGGCCTCTCAAATCGGCACGCTGGTTGAACGTTCCACCGGATATGTCCGACTGCTGCACCTACCCCATACCCGTAGCGCCGAGGCCGTCGCCGAGGCCATGATCGCCGCGGTCAAAGACCTGCCCGCCACCTTGCGCCGCACCGTGACCTGGGACCAAGGCCACGAAATGGCCCACCACGCCCGCATCAGCATCGACACCGGCATCGAGGTTTACTTCTGCGATCCCCACTCACCCTGGCAGCGCGGTAGCAATGAGAACACCAACGGCCTACTACGGCAATACTTTCCAAAGGGCACCGACCTTTCGGTGCACGACGCCGAACACCTCGCCTACGTCGCCGACGAACTCAACGGACGACCCCGAAAACGCTTCAACTGGGACAACCCCACCAACCGCCTCAACAAGCTACTGTCCACCCCGACAGACACAACTGTTGCAACCAAACCTTGAATCCACCCGGCGTGTCGCCGCCATACGCGCACACGCAACGCCGTTGGCGCACACTCGTCCGCGCCCTACTCCTCGCCGAGAACGCGGTGCAGCGTCTTCTTGGCCTCGCGCAGCGCCTCGAGAACCTTGGTCCGTGACTCGGCGAGCTGTTGCTTCTGCTCGTCGGTGCCCGTCCAGGTGATCGTGCGCGCCAGCCCGGCGATCTCGAACAGCTCCCTGCGGATCTTGAACACGTCGCCGAACTGACCCGCGCGGGCCAGGAAGGCGTGCGCGGTCTCGCTGCTGACGCCACGCCACTTCAACAGGTTGTTGCCGAGCTCGGTCAGCGTGGCCACGCCGTTGTCGACCGTCACCACGCCACGGCCCGCGAGCAGACCGATGGCCAATTCCGCGATCTCCTGCGGAGGAGTGATCGCGCCGTCGGTCGCGTCCGACACCCGCTGGATCACCTGCGCGGCGTCGGCCGGCCCGTCGAGCAACAGCGCCGCCGTGACAAAGGCCGCGCGCTTGAGCGGAGGGCGACCGCCGGGGTCGAAGCCCCCACCGAAGCCACCGGGACCGCCGTGACCCCAGCCGTGCTTACCCCAGCCGCCTCCGAAACCGCCGGGGCCGCCGCCCCCGAAACCGGGGCCACCGAAACCGGGACCACCGAAACCGCCGGGGCCGCCGAAGAATCCGTCACCAGACATCCTTGTCGTTCCTTTCGTTATGGACCATCAAGCTCCTTGATACCACCGACTCCGGCAATGTCAACAAAGTTGATGGTTGCGTCCGATGAACGTTGTGGCGCATGCCAGCATGTGAACATGAGTGCTTCCCATGACGAGCCTTTGGGTTTCCTGTTGTACCGAGTGATGGCGTCGTTGCGGCCCCAGGTCGCCGCGGAGCTGAAGCCGCTGGGACTCGGCCTGCCCGAATTCGTGTGCCTGCGGATCTTGGCCAACCACCCCGGACTCACGAGTGCGGAGTTGGCTCGCGGCACCAACGTGTCCGCGCAGGCGGCCAACCAGGTGCTGCATGCCCTCGAAAACCGCGGCGCCTGCAGTCGTGCCGCGTCGGCACCGTCGGGTCGTGCGCTGCCGGCCCGGCTGACCCCGCGCGGCAAAGCTCTACTGAAGCGCGCCGAGGCCGCGGTGGTGGCCGAACAGCGAATTCTGACCCGGCTCGCCGCCGAGCAGCAAAGTCAGCTCAAAGAACTGCTCTATGCTGCGGGCACCCCTTGAACCGAAAGCGCTCTGCGAATGCCAGGTATGGATCGTCGCCGGATGATGATGCTGGCCGGATTCGGTGCCCTGGCCGCGACGGTCCCCGCCGCCAAGGCCGGAGCCGCGCCGGCGCGGGCGGGGTCTTACCTGTTTCACGACGAGTTCGATGGTCCGGCCGGTTCGGCGCCCGATTCGTCGAAATGGGTTGTGGCGAGCCAACGTACACCGATCCACAACCCGACCGGATTCGACCGGCCCCAGTTTTGGGGGCAGTACCGCGACAGCCGGCAGAACGTGTTCGTCGACGGCAAATCCAACCTCGTGCTGCGCGCCACCCGGGACGGCGGCAACTACTTCGGCGGCCTGGTCAGCGGCACCTGGCGGGGTGGCATCGGGACCACCTGGGAAGCGCGCGTCAAACTCAACTGCCTGACTGGCGGCTGCTGGCCCGCCTGGTGGTTGTCCAATGACGATCCCGGTCGCAGTGGCGAAGTCGACCTGATGGAGTGGTACGGCAACGGGGAGTGGCCCTCGGGTACCACCGTGCACGCGAACCCGGACGGCACGGCATTCGAGACCCACCCGATCGCGGTCGATGGCGGGTGGCACACCTGGCGCGTGACTTGGAATCCGGATGGCATGTACTTCTGGGAGGACTTCGCCGAGGGCGCCGAACCCTACTTCACCGTTCCGGCGACCGGCATCCAGGATGTCCACGATCCGATCCGGATGTGGCCGTTCAACGACGTCGGCTACACGCTGTTTCCGATGCTCAACCTCGCGGTCGGTGGTTCGGGCGGCGGCGACCCCGCGTCGGGCGCCTATCCGGCAGAGATGCTGGTCGACTGGGTGCGCGTCTTCTGAGCCCCGGGTGCGGGATGCACGCCGTCGGCGCGCATGGTTGTATAACACCGTTTGCGGGAGTTGGCCGAGGGGGATCGTGCCGAGTCGGAACTCCGGCCATTAGCGATGGGTGGTACGTGCATATGGATCGTCGCAGCATGTTGTTGACGACTGGGCTCGGCATGCTGGCAGCGGCGGCGTCAATGCCGCTCCCGGAAGCGGCGGCGCGTCCGTCGGCGCCGCAGGCACCGCCGGCGGCCGGCCCCGGTGGGCCGTACATCTTTGCCGACGAGTTCGACGGGCCTGCGGGATCTCCTCCCGATCCGGGCAAGTGGACGATCCAGACCTGGCAGGACGACGTCTTCCCACCCGTCGAGGGGATCTACCGCGACGACCGCCAAAACGTGTTCCAGGATGGGCACTCCAACCTCGTCCTGTGCGCCACCCACGATTTTTTTAGCAACACCTATTACAGCGGCAAGCTGCGCGGCAATTTCCGCAGCATGATCAACCAGACTTGGGAAGCGAAGATCAAGCTCGACTGCCTGACCCCCGGCCTGTGGCCGTCCTTCTGGGGAGTCAACGAGGACCCGCTGCCGGACGGCGAGGTCGACATTTTCGAGTGGTACGGCAATGGCCAATGGGCTCCGGGTACCACGGTGCACGCGGCGTCCAACGGCAAGACCTGGGAAGGCAAATCGATTCCCGGATTGGTCGACGGCAACTGGCACACCTGGCGGATGCATTGGGGCGAGGAGGGATTCGAATTCTCGCGCGACGGCGCCGAGTACTTCAAGGTTCCCAACAAACCCATTCACGTCGCCGGCGGTGCTCCCGACGATTTCCGCTGGCCGTTCAACATTCCCGGCTACTGGATGACGCCGATGTTCACGCTGGCGGTCGGCGGCGTGGGCGCGGGCGATCCTGCCGCGGGTGTCTTCCCGGCCTCCATGCTGGTCGACTACATCCGTATCTGGTAGCTATCGCTGCGCTTTGATCACCTGGACGAGGTTGAACTGCCAGCGTTCGACCAGCCGGAACCCCAGGTCGTGCGGGACCGCGAAGGCCGGTGTCGCGCCGTAGCGGGGCCCGGGCGGAATCGCCGAACCCTGCTCGTGGGCGGGCATCGACTCGTCGGCCTGGGTGATGATCCACACGACCCCACAATGGCCCAGCGGTTGAGCGACGACCTCAGGAATCAGGTTGGTGTCGAAGACATCCCGACGCTCAGTTGCCCGTTGCCAGAGGGTGAGATCGATCAGCTTCCGGTAGGCATCGGGGCGCGCCGCCATCAGGGGTCGCATCGGTGCGGGCATAAACGTCACGGTGTCGTTAATCAGCAGGCAATCACCCGGCGCCGCCTGGGCGGTGATCAGATCCGCCACCTGGCTGTAGTCCATTCCGTACTTGGCATACGGGTCATGTTGCACCCATAGGTAATTCGGTGCGGCGGCGACGGCAAATGCGACGACGATCACCGGTGCCACCCATGGCTTGGCCGCCAGCGCGCCGATGCAGACGCCCAGGATCAGTGCGATCGCGGGCGCGGTGAAGCACAGATAGCGTGGTGTGTAGATCGGGTGCAGCCACGCCGACCAGGCCACGATCAGGGCGGTCGGTATCAGCAGCCAGGCTGCCGCCAGGGTCAGCAATTGCCGATCTGCCGCAACGAGTTTCACCGATGTCCAGCGCCACACGGCAATGGCCGCCGCGATCACCAGCGCGGAGAGCACCGCGAAAGGTGGGCTCCGCTCGAAGTACTGCTGAACCGTCACGTCCTCGATCGTTCGGTGCCCGATCGGCGCGACCCAACTGATCTGATGCACCTGACCCGCGGCCACGAACAGGAACGGCGCGACGGCACAACTCGCTAGAGCCGACGTCACGACAAAGCCCGTCAGCACCGTTCGCCCCCGCAGGAAGGCGCAGACAAACGCGAAGTGCACCAGCAACAGCAACACGAGGTAGACATCGAGCACGATCGAAACCGCTTGAGCAACACCGTAAGCCGCCCAAACCCAGGCCTTGTTGCGACGCGTCGCGTAGACGAACAGGACGGTCAGCCATACGGCGGCCATCATTGACATGGCATAGGGACGAGCTTCGATGCCCGCCCACGTCGAACGCGGCAACACCGCACAGATGGCCCCGGCGGCCAGCGCCACGGCGCGGGAGGAGAACTGGTTGCCCAGCAACACGATTCCGGCGGCGGCGGCCCCGACCGCCAGACCGCTGGGCGCGCGGGACCAGAACTCGGTCGGCGCGACGAGCTGGAACCAGCCGTGCATCAGCAGGTAGTACAGGCCATGGACGGCGTCGACGTTGCTGAGCATCTGCCACAGCTGGCTCAGGGATCGACTGTAGGCGGCCGAAATGGTCGCGGCCTCGTCGTACCAGAAGGAGGGGCGGCCGGCGCCGGCCAGACTTACCACGGTGGCCAGTACTCCGACGATCAGCGGGTCCAGCACGCGACGCCCTGACACACCGTTATGGTGCCAGAAGCAAACCCGGACTCTCCCCGGGCGCTCCCGCTAGTTGGTCAGGTACAGGTAGTAAAGACCGTCGGCGTGCTGGCGGCAGTCCCAGTGGGTGTACAGGTGGTTGTTCGTGGTGATCTCGACGTGTGGGCCGTCGACTTCGCATGCGGCCAGCGTTGAGTAGGAAACCTCGACCTGAACTTCGTCGGCGTTGGCCACGCCCACCGCGGTCGTCATCAGCCCGCCAAACGCCAGTAAGCCGGCAGCGATAACCGTCTTCATGCGGATCCCCCCTGTCGTAATGATCCCTTGCGAGGCGAACTATATCGATTTGCTGGGGCAGCCGAGGGTAATTGACTGGACGCAACCAGACCTTCGCAATTCGAACGTATGATCGAACAATGAGGCCGTTGGCGTCGATCGGGTACAACGGGCAGCCGCTTCGCGACCCGTTCCGGGTGGTGCGTCCGCCGATCGCGGTGCTGATCGATCTGACGGTGCTCTTTCCGCGCGAGCCGCATCGCTCCGGCCGATATCAGCCCAACGGGCTGCAGTTGCACAAGGTCGTCGAGGGGTGGCTGAGCTGCTGGGGCCTGTGCGAGCAGGGCGACTGGTGGGGGCTGGTGACCTATCCAATCGTGTACGGGTCCAAGCAGAAAACCGTGACGCACTGGATACCGGCCTGGACGTTGCGCCGGAAGGGCTAGGCCCGGTGAGGGTTATAGCTTTCGGCCCTGCACGTAGGTGCCGGCGATGGACGTCTCACGCGCTCGCATCAGCAAGGCGAACAGCGTCTGGTCGCGGGCCATCGCCGGGTCATCGGATCGCACGCCGTCGGTGATCACGGCCTTGAGTGCCGGAGTGCGGTTCGGGTCGATGACGACGAAGTCGGCCTCCTTGCCGACGGCGAAGTTGCCGAACCGGTCCTCCATGTCGAGGGCGCGCGCGCCCCCGAGCGTTCCGATGAAGAGCATCTCGGCCGGGTGCATCGACACGCCTGCGTCGCCAGGTTCGGAGATGTGCACCTTGAAGGCCGTCGCGAGCACCTGCGGAATCGGCCATTCGTCGCCGCCGCCGAAATCCGTTCCGGCAGCGATGTTTACCCCGGAGGCGACCGTGCGGAGCCACGGCATGGTGCCGGACCCGAGGAACTGTTGCGACACCGGGCAGTGCGCGATCGACGTGCCCGTCTCCGACATCCGCTGCAGTTCGGCGTCCTGGCAGTGCACCGCGTGCGCCATCACGCTGCGCCGCCCGAGCATGCTCGGCCCGCCGATCTTCGAGCCGGGCAGGAACTTACCGTCGTAGGTGTCCAGGTACGAGTCGACCTGATAGATCTGCTTGGTCTGGTCGACTTCGCCGGTGTCCGGGCGATCGTTCTCGTTGAGGTGCGTGTGGAAGTACACGCCACGATCTCGCACCGAATCATACAGTTCGCCAAGCCTTTTCAGGGTTTGCGCGGTCACCGCGATCGCGAATCGCGGTACCAGCGCCACGTGCAGCCGGGCGGTCTTCACGTTGCCGGTGTCGGCGGCGTGCCACTTGTTGATCTCTTCACGGGCCAGCCGGATCGCGTCGTCTTCCGATGTCATCAAAGGCTTGGCGGCCTGCGGTCCGACGGTCTGGATGCCGCGGCCGCTGACGATCCGCAGCCCACGGCGTGCCGTCTCGGCGAACAACGTGTCCTGCGCGTCGGGAAAGGGCGACCCGAACACCATGGCGGCCGTGGTTCCGCTCGCGATGCGCCGATCGCAGAACTCGACGGCCGCCCGGCGCGCGAAGTTGCGATCGGCGAAGCGGGCCTCCGCGGGATAGATGCAGTGGTTCAGCCACTCCAGCAGCTGCCCACCGTTGTACGAGTCGCCCGCGAAGGTCTGCGGGAAATGAACATGGGTATCGACGAAGCCCGGAAGCAGAAACCCGGGTCGGTGATCCGTCACGGGGGTGGCCCGGTACTTCAGGGGGACGCCGGCGCGGTCACCGCAGAACGCGATCTTGCCGTCGTCCTCGACGACTAATGCGCCTTCGGGGATGGACACCAAGGCATGGACGGCTTCGGACACCAGCGGAGAGCCGGCAAGGTGAAAAATGTGCCCAAGGTGAATCCGAGCCACGTCATCTTCCCCTAGTGTTTTCCCCGTCGCGCTGCAATCACATACAACCACCTAGCGGTGCTCGGCGACGGCCCGACAGTGAGCACGGCTGTTCGGTGGCACGGTGACGATGTCGATGAAAGGATTGCTGCCCGTGGCAGGAAGCTGGAGCTCGCTGTTGAGCACGCTCATTCCGCTGGCCCTGGTTATCGCCGTCTCGCCGCTGTCGATCATCTCGGCCGTCCTCGTCCTGCACGCGCCGCGCCCGCGGCCGGCCGGGCTGGCCTTCCTCGGGGGTTGGCTGTTCGGCTTGGTGGCGCAGACTGTGCTCTTCGTCGAGGGCTCCGGTGCGCTGGACGGTATGCATAAATCCCCGCCGACGTGGGCGTCCTGGCTGCGGGTGGTGCTTGGGTCCGCGCTGATCCTGTTCGGCATTTACCGGTCGGTGACCCGCCACGGGCACACCGAGTCGCCGGCCTGGATGCGTTCCTTTTCCACGATGCGCCCCCGGCGCGCGGCCATCGCCGGACTGGTGCTGACGGTGATCCGGGTCGAGGTGCTGCTGATGTGTCTGGCAGCCGGTTTGGCCATCGGCACCGCCGACCTGCACGACGCCGACAAACTCTCGGCCGGAATCGTCTTCGTCGCCGTGTCCGCGTCGACGGTCGCCATTCCCATCCTGGCCTACGCGGCCGCGGGCCACCGGCTCGACAACACGATGGAAAAGATCAAGGACTGGATGGAGAAGAACAACGCCGCACTGATGGCGGCCATCCTGGTCCTGATCGGTTTGATGGTGCTGCACAACGGAATTAAGGCGCTATAGCGGAGGCAATAGCTACCGATAGCCGCCATCGGCCAGGCCGGCCTGCGCCTCGAGCCGATTGGTCTTACCAAAGACACTGTCGCGCAATGCCTCCCAGAGGTAGGCCGTGATCATGCGGGAGTGGCCTTTGTCGGCCCACTGCTGAGAATGCAGCTCTTCGTGGTGCAGCACCCGGTCGAGCGCGAGATTGCTTTCCACGGGCCGGCCCTGGCGATCGGTGTACCACGCGTGCCCGGACTCGACGATCTGGCGCAACCGCCGCGCGGGGCCGCGCGAGTCGTCGGCGTCCACCGGCACGTTGACCATGAAGATGTCACCCCACGCGGTGCCGCCCTGCTGGCTGAACAGTCGCTGGATCCGGTTGCCGCCCAGGCCCATCAGCATGCCGTTCGGGGTGGTGACGAGGCGCCCGCCGTTGCGGTCGACGAATCCGACATCCTGGTCGTAACTCCAGTTGTTCGCCTGTTGGCGATCGGCAATCCGCTGCACCTCATCGGCGGTGTACGGCGTCTCGGGAAAGTCGGTCGGCGGTTTCGTCGGGCCGCCGTAACCGGTGCCCGCGTTGAGGATGTAGGTCATCAGTGTCGCGGCGCGTGCCTCGTCGCCGGCGGTGCCCGGCGGAATGAGGAAAAACGACTTGCCGTCCGGGTCGTTGAACTCCGCCATGTCTTCCAGCACCCGAAAGCTTTCGTGCGTGATGCCGTGCCGCCCGGCGATCGTGGCGGTGACCGCCATCGGCACGCCCAAGCGCTCGGCGTTGACCAGCCACTTCCGGTGGTAGTCCGCCGCCGCTCGCCTGGTCATAGTCCGTCAATTGTTATCGGTCCCGCCGCTAAGGTGTAGCGAATGAGCAGGGGGCCCTGGCAACGCGCGCGGGATCAAGCAGATCACCCGGGGTTTGGGCACCCTCGACCGCGAGTTGTTTATCGCGGTGGCCGAAACCCCGACGCCGCTGCTCGACACGCTCATGCCCCCGCTGACTCGGGCGGCCGACCATTCCAAACTGTGGATAGTGATTGCCGGCGCGCTGTTGGCGACCAAGAATCCCGCCGCGCAGCGCGGCGCGGCCCGTGGACTCGTGACGCTCGGTGTCACAAGCCTGTTCACCAACCAGGTCGCCAAACGAATCCGCCGGCGCCCGCGTCCGCTCTACGATTCGGTGCCGGTGGTCAGAAGAGCCCACCGCCGCCCGACGTCCAACTCGCTTCCGTCGGGACACTCGGCCAGCGCCGCCGCGTTCGCCGTCGGAGTGGGTCTCGAGAACCCTCCCTTGGGTTTCGGGCTGGCGCTATTGGCCGGATTGGTCGGATTGTCGCGAGTGGCCACCGGCGCGCATTACCCCGGCGATGTCGTCGCGGGGTTGGGCATCGGCGCCGGGATCGCGGTCCTGGGCGGGCGCCTGGTGCCACCCGTCGCCGAAACCGCTCTGCCGCAATCGGAGCCACTGCGCATCGAGACGCCGGAACGGCCGGACGGCGCGGGCGTGGTGTTCGTGGTCAATCCGGCGTCGGGCAGCGGCACCGGCGCCCGGGTCGTTGACGAGGTGCGAGCCGAGCTGCCCAAGGCCGAGATCGTGGAACTCGGTCCCGACGACGATCCCGAGCAGGTGCTGCGCAGCGCCGCGTCGCGGGCCGAGGTGCTCGCGGTGGGTGGTGGCGACGGCACGGTCGCCACCGCCGCGGGGGTGGCGCTCGACGCGGGCCTGCCGCTCGCGGTCTTTCCCGCCGGAACGTTCAACCACTTCGCCAAGGACATCGGGTGCGACACCGTGGCCAAGACGGTGCAGTCGATCCGTCGCGGCAGCGTGGCCAGCGTTGATCTGGTGTGCCTCAACGAAAGTCAGATCGTGATCAACACCGCCAGCATCGGCGCCTATCCCGCGTTCGTGCAGCAGCGCGAAAAGCTGGAGAAACGTATCGGCAAGCCGCTGGCCGGTTTCTACGCGATGTTGCACACGCTGCGCAACGATCGACCCGTCCGCATCCGCTACGACAACAAGACGTTGCTGACATCGCTGTTTTTCCTGGGCAATTCGCTGTATCTGCCCAAAGGGTTTGCCCCGTCTCGTCGAACTCGGATGGACGACGGCCTGATCGACGTACGCATCCTCGAAACCGGGGGCCGGTTCGCCACGATGAGGATCCTGAGCGCGCTCGCCCTCGGACGGCTGCAGCGCAGCCCGCTCTACCACGAGCTGCAGGTGCCCGAATTCAGCTTCTCGGCCGTTGACGCACCCACCGTGATCGCGCACGACGGCGAGGTCGGCGACGAGTACCGCGAAGCGAGCTTCACCGCGAAATACCGAATTCTGCCGGTGTTCCGCCCGATGCGCTGAGCTACCCGTTCGGCTGATCGGCCAGGCGATCGAGCCATTCCGCCATCATCGCCTTTTCGCCGCCAGTCAACACCCCATTGGCGTTGTCGCGCAATGCCTCTCGCAACGCGACGGCGCTTCTTAGCTTTCCGCGTCGGCGCCCAGGTAGGCATCGGCCCAGGCGCCGATGATGCGCCCGGCTCGGTGAGCTTGGCCACGGGCGGTGAGCAGATGATCGGAGCCCTCCAGCGAGACGAAGCTGCGTGGGTGGCGGGCCAGCCGGAAGATCTCGCTTGCGTTGTCGATGCCGACGGTGTTGTCCGTCGGCGAGTGCAGGATCAGCAGCGGGAGCCGCAAGCCCTTGATCTTGTCGTGCAGCTCAGCCGCGCGGACGTCCTCGACGAAGGCGCGCTTGAGGGTGAGCTTGCGCCCACCGACCAGCCATTCGACGCTGCCGTCCGCCAGACAGCGGTCGACCACTGCGTCGTAATGCTTTTCGACATGGCTGGGGTCGAACGGGGCCGCCACGGTGACGACCGATCGTACGCCGGGCGCCCGCATCGCCGCGGCGATCACCGCGGCACCGCCCCACGAGTGCCCGACCAGGATGTCGGCCGCCGTCCCGCGGTCGGCCATGAACTCGCATGCCCGGACGACGTCGTCGACCTTGACGGTGAACGACCCGTCGCCCCAGTTCCCGTCGGATCCACCGAGCCCCAGCGCGTCGAAGCGCAGCATGCCGATGCCGTCGGTGGCCAGCTGCTTGCAGATGCGAGCCGCGGCCGGGCAGTCCTTGCCGAGCGTGAAGCCGTGCGCGAATACCCCCCAACCGCGTGCGGGAGTTTCCGGGACCTCGATCACTCCGGCCAGATTCGCGCCCGTGGAGCTCTGGAACGTGACACGTTCGCCCATAGTGCCGATCTAACCTGTCTCGGGCCGTGCGCGTAAGGCCTGGTGGCCCAAGACGACGAGGCTGGTGTCGCGTGTCTAGCCAGCTGCCGGCGTGTTGACCACAAAGACCTCGGTGCTTCGGCGAGCCCGTTAAGGCGATGCGGACCGAGGCTTTCGAAGTGCAGGTCTGAACCTGCCGACAGATCGTGCATTGTGCGACGCTGATCCCGTTGGCGCAGCCCAGTATTCGCGCTACCGACTTGTGACGCCGTCGTGACGTCACCATTTGGAAACAGCGCGGTGCGGCGCGCGGCGTGTCGCGCGTCACCCACCAACAATGGGGGCGGTCGTCGAGAGGCGACTTGGCTACGGCTATGTGGTTCTGCTGCGCGAATGAAGGAGTTGGGACGTTGATGACGATCTTCGATCGATTCAACATCGGTGTTGTTGCTAGCGCTGGATTGTGCGGTGCCGCTATAGCGTTGAGCCCGGACGCGGCAGCCGTCCCATATATGACGGGTGGCGGTGCGTGCATGTATGGGCAGGCCGGTGAGGCCGGCGCCCCGGTGGCCGCAGGGGGAGCAGCGGCGGCACCGTGCGCGGCTCCGCTGACCGACATGGCCGGTATCCCAATGGTGGTGCCCGGGCCGGGGATTGTGCCCGTTCCGGCTGGTGCCCCGCTGATTGCGCTGGGACCGCCGATTCCGCCAGTGCCGGTCGTTCCCCCGTTGCCGTTCGCGCCTCCGGTGCCGATCGCTGCTCCGTTGCCGCTGGGTGCTCCGCTGGTTGCGCTGGGTGGGGTCGCGGATGGCATTCCGGTTGCTCCGCTGCTCGACATGTCCGGGGTGAAGGATGCGCCGACCGGTCCGCCGCCCACCGGTGGGCCGGTGGCTGGTCAGCCGGTGTCACCCGGTCCTTCGCCGGTGCACGGGGGCTGATCCCCGCTCGGATTGACCCGCTGGGCTTGCGCCCGGCGGGTCATTTCTATTGGCAGGGGAACGTAGTCGAGTGAAACCCGGCTGTCGCGGAGTGAAGCCCGGCCGTCGTCGAGTGCGGCGCTATGGCGGGAAATCCGCAGAAATCTCGCCATAGCCGCGCACTCGACGCCGTGAGGCAACGCCAGAGGGATTGACCGGCAGGGCGTTACGACGAGGGGAGTTCGTTCGTGGCCTCGCGCACGACGACCGGGTCGCCGACGTTGACCGTGTTGTAGTACCACTCGGCGTCCTCGGGGCTCAGGCTGATGCAGCCGTGGCTGACATTCTCCAAGCCGAGCGAATTGACCGCCCAGGGAGCCGAGTGCACGAAAAGCCCGTGGTTGGTGATACGAACGGCATAGTCGACGTTGACGAGATAGCCGTCGGGAGCGCTGACGGGGATGCCGACGGTGCTGGAGTCCATCTGTACCGAGCGATCTTTGGACAAAACCGTGTAGGAGCCGACCGGCGTCGGGTACTCGGGCCTACCCAACGACGCCGGCAGTACGCCTGGTTGGCCGAAGTGCGGGCGGTGGTGTGGCGACGGCAACGCCGTCGGCGGTCCCGACTCGACCCCGTCGATGCTCACGGTGAAGGTGTGCTCGGAGATGCTGGCAATGCCGATGACCCGCGGGCCGGTCTTGATTTCGGATGGCTGGCCTTCCACCGTCAGCGCAATTGTGCTGTGCGCCGGCCAGTACCGGTCAGGAACCCATTGCACCACTTTGTTGTCGAG